>JBLHWG010000017.1:0-29331 GCA_047629055.1 Halioglobus sp. | reverse complement strand
CACACAGGCCTTAACCTGACGTGGCAGGAGTGGTAGATCTGCTTCATCGTGAAGCTGCTTTGCCTTATCGGAGATTCGATTTGCGCTACTAGCCAATTCTATACGCGCTTGTTCCCGCAAGGCCTCGTAATCAGGGAAACCAATTGCCCGTGCGAACCTGGAAAAGCTTGATGGCGACAGCTTGCTTTCCTGAGCAACCGATCGAAGTGAGCGGGTTGCAACTGAAAACCCGTTATCAATAATGAAATCTGCAACGGACTGAAGTGTGTCACTCAGATTGGCATAACTCTCAGTGATAGCTGCTTGAAGCGACGTGGGGGGCGACGTTGTGATGCCATTTAGAGAAATATTCATGAAACACAGTGTTTCAAATGTCTTAGGCGTTGTCAATAGATGAAACGTATGTTTCAATGCGGTAGATCTTTTTGGAGAGAACAATGGTCGGCTCACTCCCTGCACATGCATCGGTGGTTGTCATCGGTGGCGGAATTATGGGGTGTTCAACGTTATATCACCTCGCGAAAATGGGTGTCAGTGATGCAATTCTTGTTGAAAGGAACAAACTGACCTCAGGCACCACCTGGCATTCAGCAGCACAAGTCAGAGCACTTCGGCATTCTCGAAATTTGACCAAAATGATTCAATACTCAGTTGATTTGTATAGCCAGCTAGAGGAGGAAACAGGGCAATCCGTTGGGTGGATCCGAAAGGGATCATTATCCATTGCAACCCAGCCAGATCGACTGATCCATATAAAAAGGCAGGAATCGTTGGCGCGCGCGTATGGAGTCGAAGCCACCTCCATATCCGTTGGCGAAGCCTGCGAACGATGGCCTCTAATGAACGGTGAAGATGTGCTTGGCGCCGTCTGGTCGCCAGATGATGGTCGTGTCTCTCCCAGTGACGTCTGCGCAGCCTTGGTTAAGGGAGCTAAGGCGCATGGAGCCCGTATATTCGAAGACACTGGGGTAACTGGAGTTCAAACAAGGAACGGACGAGTATGGGCTGTTGAGACAGCCAATGGAACGATTCGGTGTGACGCAATAGCCGTCTGTGCTGGCCTGTGGTCCCGGGAAGTAGGTGCGATGGCTGGTGCCGATGTGCCAGCGCTTGCCTGTGAGCATTTCTATCTGTTGACCAAACCGATTGATGGAATTATTGGAAACATGCCGACTTTGTCGGATCATGATAGCCGTCTGTACATACGAGATGACTCGGGCGGTCTCTTGGTGGGGTGTTTTGAACCGATGGGAAAACCGCTTCGGCCTGAACGGCTGGACAAGAATTTTGAATTCGAATTGCTACCTGAAGACTGGGATCACTTTGAGCCGATGATGGAAAAGGCATTGCATCGTTTACCCGTGCTAGCAGATGCTCCAGTCAGAATGCTGCTTAACGGTCCTGAAAGTTTTACACCAGACGGCAGTTTCATGTTGGGCGAAACTGCAGAAACTGCCGGCCTTTTTTTAGGCTGTGGTATGAATTCGGTGGGCATTGCATCCGGTGGTGGCGCAGGTATGAATCTGGCTCATTGTATTGTCCATGGACATACTGCGTATGATTTGAGCGAAGCCGATGCAAAACGTTTTGCACCGGTATTTAATTCTCTTGACCATCTAATGGCGCGCGCCCCTGAAATACTGGGTACTCATTACGATATAGCGTATCCCACTAAGCAGCTTGGTACTGCGCGCCAAATTAGAAGGTCGCCGCTCGATGAAGCTTTTAAGGCAGCGAATGCCTACACCGACCAATTCTATGGCTGGGAGCGTCCACTCTATTTCAATGCTGTGAATAAGCCGCGCTTAACGTTCGGTCAACCCGATTGGTTTGGTAATGTGAGAGAGGAGGTGATGGCAGCCCATCAGCAGGCTGCTATATTCGACCTTTCAACGTTTGGGAAAATTGATGTTGTAGGTCCTGATGCAGAAGCGTTTCTTCTTCATACCTGCGCTGGCTGCATGAGCAGAGACCCCGGCTCTGTTATCTATAGTGCTGTATTAAACTCTCGAGGAACTTTTGAGAGTGATATCACTGTGCAGCGTATCTCCAGTATTCACTACCGCTTATTCGTAGGTACCACAGCTATTAAGCGCGATTTCGCCAGGTTCTCTCGTGCAAAGTTTGCTAGCAGTCGTAGCATTGGAATTTTGAATGATAGTGACGTGCAAACAGACATGCATGACCAAACAGCTGTTGCAGATTTCGATGTTGTTATTTCAGATGTCACTGAACAGTTTGCTGCGCTTGCGCTGATGGGGCCGAACGCACCTTCCATTATTCGTTCACTGGGGGGTGGTCTTGATGGCCTTGGTTATTTTAAACATCAAACCATGATGCTTGCTGGGATTGAGGTCAGAGCGGCGCGAATGTCCTACGTTGGCGAAGCCGGTTGTGAAATTACTTGCTATAGCTCTGACGTTAAGAAGTTGTATTCAGCGTTACTGAAAGCGGGTGCGAAACCCGCAGGTCTTTTTGCTCAAACATCTATGCGCATAGAGAAAGGCTTTCGTGCAATGGGACATGAGCTTGATTCTGACGCGACGCCTGTGGAATCGGGACTTGATGGTTTTATTCGTAAGCAGGGAGGTTTTGTAGGACATAGAGCGTTACGTTCTAAATCTGCAAAGACGCATTTTAATAATCAAATTGTGTCGTTGCTATTTCACGACAATGACGCCATACCGCTGGGGCATGAGCCGCTGATCGTCAATAACGAAATCGTGGGTAAGACGACATCATGCTCTTACGGGTATAGAGTCGAAAAACCGGTTGCGCTAGCGCAGTTGTCTTCAGCTATATCGGAAGGAGCCTGCGTTGATGTTGATATTGCGGGTAAGCGTTTTCGAGCTACCTTGAGTTATTTAGCGCTTTTTGATCCTGCAGGTAGCAGGATGAAAATGTAAACCACTATTCTCGTAAAACATTAGCCCATTTAACTCACGTTCAATTACGCAAAATTCGGCAGTGCCAGCCAATACTAATTCAAGCTTCATTGCACAAATGTCAGCAATGCCAGTCAATAAATTAAATCAACACCGGTGAAACATATGTCCCATGTATTTCCACGTCATTGCAAAACTGAATTTCCAATCGCCGTTGGTGGTGATGGATGTTTTCTAATTGATCAGTCGGGTAAACGCTATTTTGATGGCTCAGGTGGTGCCGCTGTATCGTGCCTCGGCCATTCCAATGAACGCGTAAAGCAGGCGATCAAAGATCAGGTTGATCAGTTGGCTTATGCGCATACTGGGTTTTTTAGTTCTGAACCTGCTGAAAAGCTTGCGGATCTTCTTATGGCACGTGCACCGGGTGACCTGGATCGTGCATATTTTACGTCAGGTGGGTCTGAGGCTGTAGAAAGTGCGATCAAATTGGCTAGACAGTTCTTTGTTGAGCAAGGACAGCCTCAACGTCGACATTTGATTGCACGCAGACAAAGCTATCACGGCAATACACTGGGCGCGTTGGCTGTTGGCGGAAATGCCTGGCGTCGCGAGCAGTTTGCACCGCTTCTTGTCGATGTGAGCCATATCGCGCCATGCTATGAATATGGGGAAAAGAAGCAAGATGAAACATCAGTGGATTATGGTCAGCGAGTTGCTCAAGAACTTGAGGATGAGATTTTAAGACTTGGACCTGACACCGTAATGGCTTTTCTAGCAGAACCCGTGGTTGGGGCAACACTGGGTGCGGTGCCGCCAGTTGAAGGCTACTTTACCAAGGTACGAGCAATCTGTGATCGTTATGGGGTGTTGCTAATTCTGGACGAAGTTATGTGTGGAATGGGCCGCACGGGTCATTTTTTTGCCTGTGATGCTGACGGTATTGCACCTGACATATTGTGTATTGCCAAAGGTCTTGGGGCTGGATACCAACCTATTGGTGCGATGCTCTGCAGCGCTAGTATCTATGACGCCGTTGCTAATGGAACAGGTTTTTTCCAGCATGGTCATACCTATCTAGGCCATCCTATAGCGGCCGCTGCGGCGTTGGCCGTGCTGTCCGAAATTATTGACAATAACCTAATAGAACAAGTCCGTAGCAGAGGAGAATTATTCCAGTCTAGATTACAGTTTCATTTTGGTCAGCACGCTAACGTGGGTGATATACGGGGCCGTGGATTGTTCTGGGGTCTTGAGTTTGTCTCGGACCGTTCTACCAAGGAACCTTTCGACAACCAATTGAAGCTTGCCGGGCGCTTGAAAAAAGCAGCATTCGATGAAGGGCTGATATGCTATCCGATGCCGGGAACTCGAGACGGGCGTATTGGCGATCATGTCCTACTTGCACCTCCGTTTATAG
The DNA here is from genome assembly GCA_047629055.1 of Halioglobus sp. Classification (GTDB taxonomy): domain Bacteria; phylum Pseudomonadota; class Gammaproteobacteria; order Granulosicoccales; family Granulosicoccaceae; genus Granulosicoccus. Next base: position 25,026 of record JBLHWG010000017.1, on the reverse strand, counting down.
CTGAGGAGGATGAACTGGAAGATGCTTTGTTGAGATTGGTGAGGGCGGTGGAACGAACCGTTTAATTGACATCTGACGGTAGGTCGTGATTTTTTAATAGTCTGGAGTCTGACATTACTAGTTCGAATGTCGACTCTGGCCTCGCTCCAAAGTAATAAAGCTGGCGGCGTGAGCAGTCATCGCAATGCATGCAGCGCATCTATTACATCAGCCGCAGAGTTAACTTGAATAGCTTGTAGTCCTGCAACTAATGCACCTTTTATGTTCTCATTGGTATCATCAAAAAATAACATGGCGTCGGCTCTGGTTGATGTTTCCTTGAGAATGTATTCAAACGCCTGGAGATCTGGTTTTCTCAAGCCCATCTCTGATGACACAAACACACGATCAAAGCTTTGTCTAATTCTTGGATGCTCTCGCTCCCAATATTCTTGGTGGATAGCGTTGGTATTAGTGAAGCCGTAACATCGATAACGATCCCGCACTTGGTCGATTGCATCCAGAGCCAGATTGATTTCATTTCCAAAAATTGCATTCCAGCCAGCCGTCAGAGCCACATCATCCGCCGTCAGGTTTAGCGAACTTCGCAGATGTGCAAAATATTGAGTACCGCTGATAAGGCCCTTTTCGTGTAGCTGATACGCCTCGTCCATTGCAAATTGCTCTTTGATCTGTCCGATAGCCAAATTGCTGGTTTTGGCCCAGTGTTCGAATACCTTCTCAAAGTTAACTTCAAGTACAACACCGCCCAGGTCAAACAGCAACGCATCAACAGCAATTGAGTTCATGTGCTTTTCCCGAGTATTACTTATAAGAATGGCAAACTAGCAGAGGGCCATATTAAACCTGATGGACACAGTGTGCTGCACGGCTAGCTGGTTGTGCAAGTCTAAACTCTGGTTAAGTTGGCCCAGAATTTAAGTTTTGCTCATTTGAATCTTTCTGATAGTCTCACATGGATACAGTCGCTTCAATCGGAAACGGGCTGTTATCCCGATCATTTAAATAGGAGAAAAAAGGATGAATAATATTTTTAAAAAATCATCGTTGCTGGGCCTTCTTGGAAGTGCACTCGCACTTACACCAATGGCTCAGGCGGCAGATCCAGTTACCGTTTATACGGCTGCTCCTCAGGCCATTGTTGACGCGCTGGTACCTATGTTCACTGAACAATCTGGCATCGATGTTGAAATTGTCAAAGCTGGTACCGGTGAGCTTATCAATCGAATCAAAGCCGAGGGTGAGGGCAAGAGCGCGGACGTCATCTGGAGCGTTGGTGGGGAAGTGCTGGATTTTAATACCGCGTTATTTGAAACCTATGAGCCAGTAGATGCTGACAAGATCAATCCAAATTTGAGACCCAGTACGTGGCTGCCGTTCACTGCTGTGGTTAGCGTGATCCTGATCAACCCGGATCAACTCAAAGGTAAAGCGGCCCCGCAGAGTTGGGCTGATCTTGCCAAACCGGAATACAGAGAAATGATTTCATCGGCCAGGGCTGACAAATCGGGCTCTTCGTACATACAGCTTGCTACGGTTTTGCAAGCTTATGGCGAAGATAAAGGCTGGGAGATCTACGAGGGCCTGTTGACCAACTTCATACTTTCCAACAGCTCAGGAGCTGTGCCTAAATTTGTCAATGACGGTGAGATGGCGATCGGTGTGACTCTCGAAGATGCCGCTTTGCGTTTTAAATTAGGCGGTGGCCCTGTAGAGATTATCTACCCTTCGGAAGGTACTTCGATCGTTCCAGATGGTATGGCATTGCTGAAAGGCGCGGCGAATGCTGATGGCGGTAAAAAATTCCTTGATTTTATGACCTCTCAAGAGGCACAAAAAGTAGTGGCAGGTATCGGACGCAGACCCATTCGTACCGACGTGGAGTCAGTACCAGAACTTACGCCCCTTGCCGACTTTAAAGCTATCAAGTACGACGCAGCATGGGCTGCCGACAACCGTGGACGACTCGTCAAGCTTTGGTCCGATATGTTGCTTGAAGTTCAGTAGCTATAAATAGTCAGCGGGTGTCGTGATGCATATAGCGACCCCGCTAGTAGCCTGTCCGAGAATAGCGATAGCGCCCGCAGCAGAGAAACTATTCTCGGACAGGCGCCTACGCTCCCCACCAGTAAACCGAGCGACAACTTGTGGCTGATGTTCTTATTAGTAAGGTCAAGAAAGGCTATGGTTCTGTTGTAGCCTTGCAGGAAATATCCCTTAAAATACCTGCAGGGTCATTCTTCACCCTGCTTGGGCCTAGCGGGTGTGGTAAGACCACATTACTCAGAACTATCGCCGGATTTCATCGCCAGGATCAGGGCAGTATCAGCGTCGATTCGGAAGTGCTCGATTTTACGCCTGTTCATTTACGCGATATCGGCATGGTTTTCCAAGACTACGCCATTTTCCCGCACCTGTCGGTGGCCCGCAATATAGCGTTTGGCTTAAAGCAACGAAAGTTGCCCAGAACTGAGATAGATAAGCGAGTGTCCGAAATCTTGGAAGTGGTACAGCTAGCTCATCTGGCGAGCCGAATGCCGCATGAACTTAGTGGTGGTCAGCAGCAACGGGTTGGGCTTGCTCGGGCACTGGTAACACGGCCCAAAGTATTGCTCATGGATGAACCTTTATCCAATCTGGATGCGCAGCTGCGCATTGATTTACGCCGCGAATTGCGCACTATTCAACAACAGCTTGGCATAACCACGATCTACGTCACTCATGACCAGGAAGAAGCACTCGAAATGTCTGACTTCGTATGCGTGATGTACAAGGGTGTTATTCAGCAGAGTGACACTCCCTGGGCGATCTATCATGAGCCTGCCAATCAGTTTGTAGCCTCATTCGTCGGCAGCAATAATTTCTTGCCTGTAAGCATGGAGCAGGGCGACCCCAGCATTTGTGGGCTGAACCTACAGCCGTCAGATTCGGTGCTATCGTCGTTGCGCGACAAGCCTGCGGTCGCATCGATTCGACCAGAGCATATTGAGCTTTGCCTAGAAGGCAATAGGGCGCAACTGCAGGATTCCCATATTCGAATTCCGGTCAGCCTGCAGTATCGAAGCTTCGCGGGTCGTGAGCTTCGGCTTACCGCGTTGACGTCTGATGGTGCAACTCTACAGTTTATAACGGAACCAAAACCCGAATACCTTGAGCTGGCAGAGAATGCGCAAGTGCACCTGCGCATTCGTAAAAACAGAATAAGTTTTTTCCAAGCTGATGAGGAGGGCGCTCGCCTGTCATGAAGGGATCACTATACAGACGCTATCAACCGAATTTCTGGTCTGTTGTGCTGTTCATGGTGCTGGTTATGCTTGCGCTCTTATTATTCCTGCCTATTGGAAAGGTCTTTTTGCTCAGCTTTACCGATGCTGAAACCGGTAGTTATACGCTAGCAAACTACACAAAGATATTCAGCCATAAATATTATGTTACGGCCCTAAAGAACACCGTGATTGTAGGTGTGTTAGGAATGCTGGGTGCCTGCTTACTGGGCATACCTTTAGCCTACTGCATGTCTCGATACCACATTCCAGGTAAGGCGTTGGTGTCTACCCTTGCTGTTCTTGCACTGGTATCGCCGCCGTTTATCGGTGCATACGCTTGGATCATGATATTTGGTGCCAACGGTGTGGTGACTAACTGGTTCAAGTTAATCGGTGTGGAAATACCCACTATCTATGGCTATACCGGCATCGTGCTTGTATTTAGTCTTAAGTTTTATCCCTTCGTATATTTGATGACGGAAAGCGCCTTTTCGTCTATTAACAAGTCCTTGGAAGAGGCGGCCGAGAATCTGGGTTGTACGCCCTTTCAGCGTTTCCGCAAGGTCACGCTACCACTGGTTTTCCCCGCCGTGAGTACGGGTGCGATTTTGAGTTTCGTTCTGTCAATTGCCGATTTCGGCACACCCTCTATCATTGGACGCAAAGTCAGAACCTTATCAACCGTTGCCTATAACCAATACACATCGGAACTTGGTGGACCACCAACACTCGCTGTGACGATTTCTATGTTGATGATATTCATATCGATCTGTGCGATCTTGTTGCAGCGTTATTTCATGTCAAAACGTCGGTACGCAAGTTCTCTGACTAACCTTTCCACCCCCGTGCGGTTAAAGGGCTGGCGTGCAACGTTGGTTTACGGTGTTTGCTACTTGATCGTTCTCTGCAGCATTGCACCTTCTCTAGTAGTGATATACACCTCGTTCCTGGAAACCAGTGGGCCAGTATTTACAGGTGGCTTTGGTCTGAACAGCTACAACCGGGTACTTCACGAGATCTCAAGAGCCGTAATCAACAGCTTCCTGTTTGCAGGTGTTGCCGTATTGCTGATTACATTGGTCAGCGGTTTAATCTCCTATATCATCGTCAGGCGTGAAGGGCGTACATCCGGCGTGCTCGACACTGTACTAATGGTGCCTTACTTAGTGCCTGGCATTGTCATGGCAATAGGTTTTGTCACTACTTTCAATAAATGGCCAGTAGATCTGGTGGCTACCGCCGGCATCATTATCCTTGTTGTTTTCATACGCCGCTTGCCTTATGGCGTGCGCTCAACTACAGCCAGTCTCAGGCAGATAAAACCTTCTATCGAAGAGGCAGCTGCGAGCCTGGGTGCACGCCCTATAAACGTCTTTATGCAGGTGACCACACCCTTGATCATGCCGGGTCTTATAGCTGGCGCGATGATGAGCTTCATCACTGCGATTAACGAACTGTCGTCCACGTTGATTTTATATAACGGCAGAACAATCACTATGCCTGTGCATATATACGTGTCGGTTCTTGACGGTGAATTTGGTATTGCCGCGGCTCTTTCAACAGTGTTGCTGGCAAGTACTGGCGTATGTGTGTACATCGTTTTCAAGTTCAGCGGTGGCAACAAAAGCGCTTTTCTATAAATAGTGAATTAACAGGAGTGACGAGTGGTTGCTGTTTCAAATTATCCTAGTGACAACATGGCTCAAAAATTCCCAGTATCAATAAAGGGAGTCATTATTAGCGATGGCGCCACCGTCCTGCTGAAAAATGAACGAGATGAATGGGAATTGCCCGGAGGGAAGTTGGAATTGGGTGAAACTCCAGAGGAATGTGTTGTAAGGGAAATTCAGGAAGAATTAGCCATCAGAACACAGATCTCGACCATTCTTGATTCATGGGTATACACCATTACTCCAGGCACCCATGTGCTAATCATTACCTATGCATGTATTCCCTTGGATAATATATCTCGCATGGTCTGTAGCCATGAGCATAGGCAATTACAGGTATTCCCAGTTAGCGAGGTACCCTCGTTAAAGATGCCAGAGGGTTATAAGCGATCAATTTCTCATTGGAGCAGTATGGCCGAACCGAGTCACCACTCAGATTCACTTGAGTACACGAACCCATACGTCTCTCGTTAAAGGGGTTATCTCATTGCTAAAGGCTTGCGTTATTTGTACTGAATAGTTTTCTTTATTCGGTAAGTATCGACTAGGTATGGACTGTAGCTCCGAAAGCTGGCTTTACGCTAGTTTGGTGCGTTAATCCACTTCATTTTTCCTCTTCAAAGCCTTGGCAATAAAGGACTTCTCGCTGGCCCCAATTTTTGGCAGTTCATCGGTCAGCAAATTAAGCTTATTTAACTGTTCTTCTGAGAGATCGGAAAATCGTAGAACCATACCGGGCAATGGCTGGGTGTCTGTAAAGTACAAGAAGCGGGCTTTTATATCACCTAAGACGATTTCTAGCACTCTCCCAGGATAAAGTATAATGTCTTTTATTAGACTGGCTTTTCCGGCTTTAAACATCTGCTTCACCGTGTGATCCGTGAATTGCTGAGAGATGTAGAAGGCACCTCCTCGCATGTTGAAAATTAAATATCCTTTGCGATGTATGTTCAACGGCTTGAACGGATCGAGCTTAGGTAATTGCATAGAACACGCACACACAACACGATCACCACTGATCGCGCGCTTGTCCAGCTGTTTCGGTGCTCCGAGTTTTCGTTGCGGCTGTTTTTGTCCCGGCTGGCGGTCATTCGGCGCAATTTCTTGGTGTTTAAATCGCCCCAACAGTCTGTTTAAGTTGAATGCGCTGTTACTCACAAATGTTACCTACATCACGGTTGTGGTTGGCGATAAAGTTACTTATACATTCAATCGGCTACAGGGCGAGAAAATTTAACCGTGAATGTTCTGTACTTGGTAATTGCTTGTCCAACGGGATCGGAAAAAAAAGCGGAGCTCAGCTCGCATGGCATGGCCATTTATCGCTGAATAGGATGTACTGGATGATGCACTGTTGCGGTTAGTGAAAGTCGAAAAACGAGCCGTTTAAGTTAAATCGGCAGGTTGGTCGTAATCTTTCAACACGCCTGCGTCTGACACGATTATTTCGAATGTCGACTTTGGGTTTTTCTTTATCAGTTTACGAGCTCCTACGTCTCCTGTTAATTCGTTCATCGCAGCGAAAAAGGCACGTCCTATTAGCACCGGATGACCTCGTTGACCCTCAAAAACCGGCACTATAAAGTCTCGTGTTTTGTCACTTAGCCTTGCGTTGATGAGCTGAGCAATGGTCTCAGATTCTATGTGAGGCATATCACCAAGGCAGACAATAACGAAGTCCAGTTGGGTGTTTGCCGAATCGGTTTGTTCCTGCAAATTTAGCAACCCTACCTGTACAGAGCTTGCCATGCCTGAGTCAGCATCGGGGTTGTAAACGCATTCTACCGATAAACTATTCAGCTCCGTCTGAACGTCATTGTGAGCATGTCCGCTAACAACCGTCAGGTAGCCAGGAAGCTTGTTGTGAACGATACTAGACGAAGCCTGCTTTGCGGATAATTTTAGAATGGACTCCTGTGGACCATCAGGCAATATAGCGAGTAGCTTGTTTATCGACCCCATTCGTCTTGAGCTACCTGCAGCCAGCAGGATGATTCCAAAGCCAGTTTTCGGATCTATGCATCGATTCATGGGTAGATTCTACCCTAGGCTAGAAGAACCTTGGTAGTTAGTGTAATACTGGTCAATAACGATGCTCAAGCCACCGGGTGGGAGAGGCAACTCACGCGCGCCTCATACCGAACATCTGGAACCATTCGAGCTTGATAAGATTTGCCTGGATCAAGTTAAGGTCGAAGAGTTTTGTGGATTTGTCTACATCAATTTGGACCCGTTTTCTGAGTCGCTCTCGTTGCACACGGACAATCTGGAAAATGGGCGCCTGATATCGATCAGCTCACATTCGGACACTGATTAAGCTACGACATTCAGTCGAATTGGAAAAACCTCGTCGATAATTTCCTCGAGTGTTATCACTGCCCCGTTGCCCATAAGGATTTTTGTCAGCTAGTCGATATGGATACCTACACAGTGAGCACTCACGGAATTTACTCTAGTCATATGGCAGATGCTGGGAATTCGCCTAATGCCGCTTACGATTTCTCAGCTGCAACCGTTAAGATGCATGCCGTATGGTGGTTATGGCCCAACACCTGCCTGATGCGTTATCCGGTACATTGATGAAGTCCTGCAGGTTGAAGACATTGCGCTGGTAGAGAGCGTGCAGCGAGGCATGAATACGCGAGCATTTTCTCAAGGCAGAATTGTTAATGACCCTACAGGCTCAAAAAAGTCAGAACATGCTGTCCATCATTTTCATGGATTGGTTCTTGAGGTGTACGCTTCGATGAGCTCATGATGTTAAAAAACTAAGTTGCGTTAGGGTGCTGGACGGGGGGCTATCCGCACAAAGTTCAACAAATGAATTTGTAGCGGAGCTTGTAAATGACAACTTCAAAACACACAGCGATAGTCACAGGTGGGGGGCGCGGTATTGGGCTCGCCATCGTCAAACGATTGTTAGACGACGGATTTGGCGTCCTTGCCTGTGGCCTTAGTGAAAGGCCTGATCAGTTTCCAGATGCGGCTAAGTGGGTAAAGCAGACGTGTCTAACGTCAGCGATGTGAATAAGATGCTTGAAAACGCCAAAGCTACCTTTGGTTCAGTGCAGCTGTTGGTTAATAATGCAGGTGTTCAAGTAGAAAAAACCCTGGCTGAAAGCACTGACGATGACTGGGATCTGGTCGTGGGTGTGAATTGTCGAGCGGTGTTCAATATGAGCCGAGGGTGCCTTCCGGGTATGCAACAAAACGGTGGAAACATCATTAATACCGGCTCCATATCGGGCAAGGTGTCTGATCCGTCCATTGCCTTATACAATGCATCGCAAGCCTTTGTACATGGATTGACGCGTTCTATCGCCGTTGATCATGGCCCGAGGGTGCGCTGCAATGCAAGTCAGCCAGGCTGGATAATGACCGCCATGGCGGGCAACGCCTTTGCAATGGCAAAAAATCTGGAAGTATCCAGGCAAGATGCGCTAGCACGGCATCCTGTTGGGCGATTTGGCAAACCTGAAGATATAGCCGATTTAGTGAGTTTCCTGGCATCTGAGCAGTCTCACTATCTATCAGGTGAGTGCATCACGGTTGACGGTGGACTAACAGCTGTGTCACCACTAAGATCGGGATTATTCTGATATGAAAATCAACATACTGCCGTACTTGGCAACTGTGTGATGCGAAGCCATGCATTTAGTCAAAGACAGTTGCCATGCTAAACGCCACTAAGCAACTTCGAGAACAGGGAAATTAAGTTAAGGTTCTTTGAGATCGCAGGATTATCAATTTTCGTTAAATGCATCATAGGAAATAGGATGTATTCATATGGGTTGGATTGAAATGGCCCGAAAAGCAAGATACCCTAAGTTCCCCCGTAACTCACTAGTGCGACGCACGCTCACAAATAAAACTACCAAAAATATGAATTTTCTAACTGATCCTTTCTTGATTCCTGCTGATCTTATTGTCGGGCCCGTTCTGGTAACAGGAGCTGGGGGCTGTATTGGTGCTTGGGTTTGTGCCATTTTGAGCCGCTCTGGTATTGCTGTTATTGCGACCGATCTTTCTCCAAGCCCTAAGCGAGCGGCATTGGTCATGGGCCAATCAGAGGCAGAGGGTCTGGATTGGGTAGCTCTGGATGTGACTGACGGTGCCGCCGTTGCGCAACTGGTTAGCGATCGGAATGTTCAGTCGATTATTCATCTAGCGGGTCTTCAGGTACCTTTTTGTGCGGCAAACCCTGCAATGGGCGCCAGAGTGAATGTAGAAGGCACCATCAATATTTTGGAAGCTGCGCGAGCCGCTGGAATAAAGCGTACCGTATTTGCCTCATCTGTCGCAGCGCTTGGGTTCCCGGTGGGTGGTCCGAACAAAGAAACGCTCTACGGGGCCTACAAGGTTGCCAACGAGAATACCGCTTATGTGTACTGGAAAGATTGGCAAGTGCCGTCTGTGTGCTTGCGGCCTAACGTGGTCTATGGTGTCGCCCGCGACCAAGGTATGACGTCCAAAAGCACTGTGGCTATTCAGGCCGCAGCTTTTGGGCTGCCTTATGATGTCCCATTCACCGGGCCATACAGCTGGTTGTATGCAGGAGAGGCGGCAGCGGCCTTCATTGCATCAATTAGTCAGGATGGTAATGGTGCTTACTGCTTTGATCTGAATGGTCGCTGTGAACAGGTAGAGGTAGGCCTTGCCATGCTCAAGAACATTGATAGCAGTGCGGAGGTGACGGCCAGCGGTGCACCGATACCTTTTAATCCTGATCTTGACGAAGCACCATTACGAGCCCATGTGCCAGATTACCCAACCATATCCGTAGAAGACGGAATCAAATCCACTTATGCGGCATTCAAGGAACTCCACAACGAAGGGCGATTAACCGCTTTGCCAGGTTAGTCAATTGCTCGCTGTGACTAAAATTCATATCGGTTTTAGAAACCTATATTTCTACTAGGGTTATCGAATAATTCAGCAAGGTTAGTATGGCGCTCGAGTATCTCTCGAGCGGCCTTGATGCGTTTAGGCATGAGAGTTCCGTTTTCCCAGATAGCAACACCGTCCAGCTCGATAGTTGGATCCAGTACATGCCAGCAGATTTCACCTGGGGAAAACTCACCACAGGTGTGAAAGTGAAGTACACGAGGGTTGCCAAACGCAGTACCTGACCAACGAACAATGTCATCCATAGCATTTGTACGAAACTGACAGCCAGGGTGAATACCCGGGTGCCAGGAGTCGACATACCAGGGGTCAATATCAAAATACTCGCTGACTGTTTTGTAGTGATTCTCGACCTGCTTAACGGCTGCCTCATCACCTTCGAAGTGCGTAATTCTATTGTTATCCAGATAGGCGATAACATTGACGGGTAAATTTAACGTGTAAGGCTCATAAGTGCGCGAACCTGTGCCAGTTAAGAAATGACACAAGGCTACTTTACCTGTAAATCCGCTGGCGGGAATTGGGCGGGGAACCAACAGTGGAAACCGCTTCAGATACACATCTGTTTTAGCAGCGGCTGTCCAGTTTGGGTGCCCAATATAATCAGTGCCACGAGGACAGGTCACCCTGATTTCAGATGCTGATTCAAAGGCATTGTCTATGGCTTCTTTAACTTCGCTCATGCCGTGGTGACAGGCTTTACTGAAATTGGAATTTAACGCATCGGAATCAAGTGTGTAGCAGATAGTCGATGAAGGAATGTCGATATCACTGGAAAAGCGTAACTGATCGCCGACTCGGGAGAAAAAGACAATGTGATCGAATCCTGCCAGTGTATCGACCAGCTTTGTCCTGCCATCTGCATCCGTGATGAGGGAATCGGATACAGTTTCGTAGATTTTCAAACCTAAGTGTCGGCCTGCCTCCGCCGCAATTCGAGGTGTTTTTTCGTCGTAGTACCCATAATTATCGGGCTCCCGAACGATAAGCACACGTTCACCAGCCTTGCTACCAACACAGTCACGCAGTAGTGAAATGGCACCATCAAATTGGGTGGACTCTTTTGTGGAAGCCATTGCTAGATTACCGAGAAGAAGCTTGTAAGGAGTAATTGTTGGTTACTCGTATACTCTACGGGGACAGTGTTGGCAATGAATACTTATTATTCTTTGTCAGCGTAATAACCGACCTTGTCTCCATCAGTGGTGACTCCTAGGCCATTGAGTAAACGATTCACGTAATTAAAGTACCCGATAATCTGATTAGCTTCGAGTATTTCACCATCGTCTAATCCTTGACTTTTTAGTGAATCCACATCTGCCTGGCTCATATCGCCGGGAGCTAAAGTCAATTTTCGAGCATACTGCATTAGAGCCAGCTCTTTTCCGCTAAATACAGTTGCCGGTGTATCCGCATGAAGCGCTTGCTCAATGTCGTCCGCCCTTGCGGTATTGTTGATCAGATGACGGGCATTGGCCCAGTGATTAGCCAGAGAATAGGGGCAATTGTTGAGGATGGATACATAAGAGGAAACTGTTTCCTGTAACCATTCTGGAATTGTATTTGTTTCATCGTGAAGGGCCGCTCTGTAAAGAGCCACATGTCCACGCATTGTATTGGGCCGATGCGAATGTACCCTCATGACGTTATCAACGGTGCCATGAGGCGTACGGGCCAATTTGAGCGCATCCAACAGGTTGTCGTCAGCCTCTTCATCGCTAATCATGCTAATCCAGGCGCTCATAACGGTCTCTTTACGTTGTTAACTATTGGAATCATGAATTGCCGGAATCGGCATTGGTGTCGCGATAGGAAAATGCTTTCGCAAATCGCCACTGTAGATAATCGCCGCAGGTGATTTTATCCTGAATGCTTGGTCCAACTCCGTCGTTTACTTGTGCTGGATCAATCAGGGTCTCAGGGTTAGGGTCAAAAGCAAGAACTAACGATAATCGCTCACGACCAGATCTATTGACAACACGATGCGGTGTGGATTTGTAAGCGCCTCCAGTCCAGCGTGCTAATAGATCTGCGACGTTCACAATAAGCGTGCCCTCGATTGGCGGGGCGTGTATCCAGTCCCCGTTAACATCCTGTACCTGTAAACCGCCGGTATCATCTTGGCAAAGTACAGTGAGTACGCCGAAATCGGTATGGGGCGCAACACCGAACTGTTCTTCACCACAGGACTCGTCTTGAGCTGGGTAGTACACATAGGAGGCTCTGCTAAGGGGCCTATCAGCGGTGAGCAGGAAGAAATTTTCTGGCAGGCCAAGTCCAATGGCAAATCCACGCATTAAATCGAATGCAACCTTATGGGCATATGAAAAATACGACATGGCAATTTGATCCATGCCCGGCAGGAATTCTGGCCACTGATTTTTCCCTCTTAGTGGGTGATCTTCATCGGTGTGCCCCGCGGAGTCCTGATGCCCCCAAATAAAGCTTTCCTTCAAGTCGGCCTTGGCGTCGTCTCCCATTTTAGCGGCCCCCGGTTTCAACCACCCTCGATGTTTGGAGGACACGAGTACGGACGATTTTTCAGCCTCGGTTGACTTAAAAAACTGAAACGCTGTAGCTCTGGCAGCACTTATGACTTCGTCCGGTATTCCGTGTCCTTTGATATAAATGAATCCAAGCCCGGTACTAGCGGCCTGCAAAGCATCAGCAACGCTTTGCGGATCGGTGCCATTACTTAATGGCGATATATCAATGACCGGTATGGAGTCCGGTTGCATGGGGCGGGCTGTAGCGTAGGCCATTATCAATACTCAAAGCGACTAGCTAACATTCTAGGCCCAGACGAGTAGGAGCACAATGGCTAAGGACCTGGCGCAGCTAGTAAGCTGCGAACATCTTCAGCGCAGCAAGCTATGACAGACAATGTATTGCCCTCTAGGGGTAAATGAGGATAATGTTGGGTCACAATACTCCTTCGGCAACGGCTAAAAGTATAGTGCTAGATCTGAGCAATCCACCCCTTGGTTTTACAGATAATCCGTATCCTCTCTATCAGCGTTTACGGCAAGAAACGCCGTTGTATTGTCAAGCGGATGGGTCCTACTTGGTGTCGGATTACAGTACACTCAACCGCATTTACAAAGACGCGGTTCGATTCTCATCAGACAAGAAAGTCGTGTTTCAACCTCGGTTTGGTGATTCGCCGTTGTATGAGCATCACACGACGTCCCTAGTATTTAATGACCCTCCACTTCATACGCGAGTCCGGAAGATAATGGTTGGGGCAATGACCCCGCGTGCGATAGCGGGAATGGAAGCCGGACTGATCAAATTAGTAGATCAGTTGTTGGATGAATTGCCCTCTCGAAGTCTGAATGAAGATGTCAATGCTCTGGACTACTTTGCTGCACAAATTCCACTGAATGTAATTGGTAATCTATTTGATATGCCTCTAGCAGATCGTGAACCGCTGCGAGATTGGTCGCTAGCGATTTTGGGTGCATTGGAACCAACCATTAATGCTGAACAGAAAAGAAAAGGCGATGAAGCTGTCGTTGCGTTTTGCGACTACCTAACTGATCTGGTAGCCGATAGAACAAAAAATCCTGGAGATCCAAATACTGACGTATTGACACGGCTGATTCAAACGAACGGTGAAAAGCTGAGTCACACAGAGCTGTTACAGAATTGCATATTTACACTCAATGCGGGACATGAGACTACGACGAATCTAATCGCTAATGCTCTGTGCTTGCTAGACGACTATTCAGAACAACGAAAACACCTTCTCAGTAATGCAGCCCTTATTACTCCAGCTATCGATGAATTCTTACGATTTGAAAGCCCCAATCAATTGGGTAATCGTTTAACCACTGAAGACGTCGTTTTACACGGAAAGACGATCCCAGCCGGAACCAACCTGCACTTAGCTATTGGTGCTGCTAACAGGGATGAATCTGTTTTTGAAAATAGTGAAAGACTTGATATTTCTCGCTCTCCCAACAAACACCTGGCGTTTGCCGGCGGGCCACATTCCTGTCTAGGTTTGAATCTGGCGCGTATGGAAGGAAGGGTTGCGATAGGTCGATTTCTGCAGCGATATCCTGACTACCGGGTTACTCTGAGAGAGCGTTCCGAGCGTATTCGATTCCGTGGCTTTAATAGGCTTGACATAGATCTTGGCAGGTAAGATTCTTGAAATCGAAACTGTTGAAACTCTTAGTCGAATTGAGTACTCAATCTGCGCAATTTTAAAGCCGGAGAATGCCTAGATGGAGAAGGGTGGAAATGGATGCATCTGTCCAGTCTGACTTTCCGAGTCTTTGGATTTCGGACCGTGCTTGGAGTGATCTTTTAGACATTGCATTAACATACAGAGGTGTATGGTAGGGTGCAAACTTAAACTCTAACGAAGGCCTGTGCACCTACAAACCAGGCTATCTGGTTGCCTTCGGGTACCAGGCTTACTTACCACGGTGACGAAGCGTTATTGTTGTATGTCATTCACGCTACGGATTGGATGGCGCGGGAAAATAGCTGAAATGAACATGTCGACATCTATGCGCACTATCAAACGTCAACCTGTAAATGACCCTTGCCGCAGCTCGGCGCCTAGCAGAAAATCGTCCGAATGAGAAAATTGTTGTAGTTGAGGCTGGCGAGTATGGGGAAAATGCATCAGGTCGAAACTCAGGTTTCGTTATAGATGTACCTCACACAATATCATCGAATTTAGGTCAGCTGGAAAACGCGCATCGACACATGCGTTTGGCGCGAACAGCAACTGAAAATCTGTTGATTCGACAGGATATCAAGCTGAATATGCAACAACATACGTCTGCGTCAAAAACACAAGAAATCCGTGCGCATCATTTACAGATTCTTCGTGATCGTTTTCCAGCTGTTCCCAATGTCAGTATTGACAACACCTGGGCAGGCTACATTTGCATGTCCAGAAACAGTTCACCTGCATTTGGAGAAGTTGCGCCCAATGCATAGATAGCGGCATGTCAAAACGGTATCGGTGTGACCAAAAGAACCATTAGTGGCTCAACCGTCGCAGATCTAGCGTGTGGCCGCAAAAATCAATTGATTGATGACATGAAAGCTCTGGGCACACCAGGCAATGTAGTGAGCTATCCCCATAGCCTCACATGAGGAATACCAATGAGTCCTTTTAATAAGCTATCACACACGATTTGGCACTGCCATTATCATGTGGTTTAGACACCAAAATATCGCTTCAGCGCTTCAGCGTTTCAGGGAGTTACGGAGCAAGCTGTATTGGGGCAATCACATCTGGACGAAGGGATATTGTGTGGATACGGTGGGTTTGGACTTTGAAAAGATCCAGGCCTACGTTTGGTATCAGGACAAGAAGGACCAACAAATAGAGCAGCAGCAACTCGGGCTGTAGCTATCTAAATGCTAAGGGGTTGGCTTCCTAGTCGTCTCTGACGGCTAGGCATATATGGCCCCTATTGGGGCCGAACCAAGCCCCTGTGCTCCGCGTGAGCTGAAAGCGCCTTCGTCTAGAGTAGCGTTTTATGTCGAGCTCCGTCGGGAGTAGAGGGGACAGAGTAAAGGGGATGGAGGGGAGAATTTCACCGCAACGTCTCTATCCGATAACCCGTTCTAGGGAAATTCACACACACCAGACCGGCCTTTTCAGAAACGCGATCTATTGCAATGGTATCGGCATCAGCCCGTCTAATCGTTCCCGCTACGCCTTGTTCTCCACCGTTCACATCCGGGTGGACCGTTACGCTCATACCAACATCTAAGCCCTGAGGATCGTTATCGGCAACGCCTGTTGCGGTTGTTGGTCCTGCTGCTAAAGCGATCGAAATGGCATCCTCAGCGCTCAAGTTAGAAGAGTCGCCATGACCAAGTGCTTGTGTATTTTTCTCCCACTGTCCCAGATCGGGGAATTCGGCTAGCATGGTAGGCCCACCTGCCCAACGCCCACGAATAAACCATACTACGTGATAGAGCTGTGCATCGATGGCCGCAGGTGCATCTCCGAGAAGGAATTTCCTGCCGTCACTTAGTTGTTCATTAAGCCAGGAAAAAGGCGCTCGAATTTGCGACACCAAATGAGGTAGCTGGGCGTTCGCTTGTTTAAGGCCATCTGCCCATTGATCACCGAGGTATAGGCGTCCTCGATCTTGTGCAAAATCTTCTGGTAGATTCTCGCCGGCAGAACCCAGTACAATTTTCACGGCAAGCGTAAAAAGCTCTCCATCCGTCCAACGACTTAGACACCAAACAAGCCCTGAATCTTTGGTTGGCATCAGAGAAGGCGTGGGGTACCGCCGTTCCAGTTCCCGCATGATGCATTGGCTATCACAGAAAATATCCGCGCCGATCTGCATGACAGGTGTTCGTCGATAACCGCCGGTTAATTCTGTAAGCATCAGTTTGGGGGGTATTCGAGGTATCTCAACATTGTTCCATGCCAAGTTCTTTATCCCGAATACCACTCTGACTTTCTCAGCCACGGGAGACTGAGGGTAATTATGAAAAATAACGTCAGGTATTGCTGTACTCAATGGATCTCTCCGATTGTCTGATGCTCATGCGATTCTACTCATCTGCGCATACGATGGCCACTCGGATCATAGAGTGGGGCACCTTGCACGGTCGCTAAGAGGAATTCACCCAATATTTCCACATGCAGCAGGGTACCCGCCAATGCATAGGCTGACTCTACATACCCCATTGCCATTGACTTGCTAACATGGTGAGCATATCCTCCTGATGAGATATAGCCAATGGCGTTACCGTTCTTCAAAATGGCTTCATTGAGCGAGACATCTATCGCTGTGTCAATGACTAACGTCACCAGTCGTCTGGCCACACCTTCTTGCTTAAACTTTAACGATGCCTTTTTGCCGACGAAGTCCTTGTTCCAGTTAATGAACACATCCATGCCGGATTCAATAGCGTTAAAGTCTGGGCGGAATTCCAAGCCCCATGCCCCCCAGCCTTTTTCAAGCCACAAGCTCATCAACGTTCTGTTTCCGTACCATCGATAGCCAAGCTCAGTTCCGGCTTCTTCAATGGATTCAGCCAGTCGAATCAAGTATTGTGGCCGACAATATATCTCGAAGCCAAGTTCACCGGAAAAACTGATCCTGTGCAGCATTACTGGCACACCGCCAACATAAGTCTGGCGTGTATCTCGAAACTTGAATGTTTCCTGGGAGACATCATCACGCGTTATACAAGACAGTAATTCTCGAGACAAAGGACCAGAGAGAGCGATGCCGTGCCATGAGCTGGTTTCATTGATATGTTGAACATTGTCCGGGAGTGTTCTCGCAAACCAACGAGCGTGTGCATCCTGCATGGAGCCTGAAGCAAACAACATGAAGTGGTCATCGTCGTAGCACGCAACGGTTAGATCTCCATATAATCTGCCCTTTGTCGTGAGCATGGGCATCAACGCGATACGACCATAGCCTGCCATGTTTTTTTCCAGCCATTCGCGGGCACAGGGTCCTTTTATCAGGTGCTTTGCAAAATTTGCGACCTCTATACCTGCGACGGCTTCGCGAACAGCTTTAACCTCACGCGCAACGTACTCGTGTGAGCGATTGCGTTCAAAGGTTGGGTCTTCCCAAGCATCATCAGGGCTATCTGCAAACCATAAGGCGTGCTCAAGACCAAAGGCCTGTCCCATACGCGCACCTTTTGCAATAAGGCGATCGTAGAGAGCGGTTGTTTGTTGCCTGCGACCTTTGGGTAATGTTTCATTAGGGAAGGTCATGACGAAACAGCGTTCGTAGTTCTCACATGATTTCACCGTGCCCCAGTCGGGAGACGCCCAGTCTCCAAAGCGCGCAAAATCCATGGCCCAGACATCAATGGAGGGTTCGCCATCAATCATCCACTCGGCCATTGTTAGACCTACACCACCACCACCTTGGCGGAAACCTGCCATAACACCTACCGCACACCAATAATTATGCATGCCCGGGACAGGTCCAATCATCGGATTTCCATCGGTTGCATGGGTAATGCAAGCTTGGCCATTTTACCAACTTCACGTGTCCACAAACCGCCACAGTTAACGACATGTTCGGCATTGATAACACCTCTAGGCGTTGTGACATCCCAGGTGCCGTCTGCTCGTTGGCGGGTTTTGGTTGCAGGTGTGTGTAAAATAGTATGCGTCCAACTTGGAAGCAGTGGTTTGCACACCACGGCATCGAAAACGTGCAAATTGCGGAAGGGATGCGTCTGAATGACTATGCGCTGGTCTTGCAGGCCGCCAAGACAGGCGAAGGCATAGCTTTTGGATGGGACCACATTGTGTCGGATCTGATTAATAGTCAATTACTGGCGGCACGCAAGGATTGGTCATGGCATACCGGACGGGGCATCTACCTAGTCTGGTCCAAGTCACGGCACCTGTCTGATAATGCTCGAAACGTGCGAAATTGGATTCTGTCCTATGTTTGAATTCCAGTATTTTATTGTGCCTAATTGGTACTTCAACGCCAACCAGATCACTGAAGTTCATGCATTTTGTGTTCAACAGGCACATTACCTAGGCCTCAGGCGGTAGTATGAAGCAGAGCTGAAGGTGGCGAGTCAAAATACAACTTAGTAAATTCGGCCGTCACAGCTTCGGAAGAGGAATAACCAACATGAACACCAAAATTACTAGCAAGAGGAAACGCCGTATGAAGGCACTAAAATCTTTGGTCGCATTGGGTTTAATGGCTGCACTAACTGGCACAGTCCAGTCAGCCGAAAACCTCACTGCAGAAACCGCATCGCCTGGCGGTTCCATCCATTTGTCAATGCTTCACTTAGGTGAAGTTGCCGCCGAGTTCGGCATTGCCAACATTCAGGTGGCAGATGGACAAACACTGACCAATTCCATTCAGAACGTGGCAGAAGGTAAGACAGACATCGCAGGAACTCCCTATATTTTACCTTTCCTGATGCACATGGGTAGAGGTCCATACTCTAAACTAGGGCCTGAAAAAGGTGCTGAACTTGCTGGCAATTTGCGCGCTTTGTATCCGGTCACGCTGGGTATTTTTGCGTTGTACGCTTTCGATTCGAAAGGTTTGGGAGGATGGAACGATCTTGAAGGTCGCAGCATCTACAATGGTCCTCCACGTGGCGCTGCGCTGACCAACGCTCGATCAATTATTCAGCTCACTTCCGACCTAAAAGAAGGCGATGGCTACAAAGGTGTGCAGGTAAACTGGGGTCAAGCGGTAAAAACCATCACCGATGGTTCAGCTGACGCTGTAGTTCTTCCTGTTCTGATTCCGGATAGCCGAATAACGCAAGCATTGGCTTCTGGCAACATGACGGTTTGGTCTGTACCTGCAGAAAAATTCGACGCGGTTCCGTTTCAAAAATACTTGAAAGCACCGGGTTCTGCGCCATTTACGTTACCAGTCTCTGACGTGCAACTTGGAGAGGGCGTAACCGTCGTGTCTGAAGACGACATGTTCCGTGGTTTGGCCACTATTGGTGGCGATATTGTGAATAAGAGCATGTCATTCGAATTGGCAAAAGCACTAACCAAGGCCCACATTGATACCCTTGATCGTTTGAAAGCCAAAGCACCATTCGCAAAGCATGCGGGCTACGGCATCATTGATATTGTTAAGTCAGGCATGTGTGGTGCAAACCCGCTTAAGTATCACGAAGGTGCGGTAGCGGCTTGGGAAGAGGCTGGATATGTCATTGACGATTGCGCAAAGCCGTAATCCAATCTTGCTAGTTAAGTAGTACGATCAGCTCACTAATGGGTCACAGAATTACCCGTGTGGCCCACTAGTGTGAGCTGATCGTTTTTTTATTACAGCTATTATTGGAAAACTTGTGCATGTCAGATGGTGCTGCAGGTCGCGTCAAGCGAGTTGATCTTGGCGAGAGGGTGGTTTACTGGCTAGCCCTGGCTCTCGTAATTGTCGGTATGCTGAATGCCATGCCCGGCCTTCCGGGAATAGATGACGCCTTTGAAGGCTTCCTCGGATTCAATTGCATTTGCAACGATGATGATAATCGTTGCGCTCAAACATTCGCTTTGGCGGGACTATGCCGACAAATCTGTAATGAAACGCAGAATGGGCTTGTTTCTGGATATTGCGCTGGTTGTTGCTGCAATCGCGATTGCCATGACTTACATGGTTGAAATCGAAGCAGTCTGCCTGATTGATAAAATCACTGGCGAGCGTGCTGAGTTGATTGCCAGAAGTCTTGCAGCGGAGATTGAATTTGCTGAAACTTACGGATTTCCAGTCCCTGATTCCGTTGACGATCCACAATGTATTAATACAACGCAGGCTTGGATAGCAGCCATTATTGGGCTGTCCGTTGTTGTGTTTTTAGCCTACAACGTAAAAGTGTGGGGTTTGCCATTGGTTCTCGTGGCTATAGCCATGACTGCGTATACCGTCGGCACCATTATGGTTTGGTATTTTCATGGTCCCGACGACATTAACAAATACCTGATGACGAAAATCGGCGGTGATCCACGAGTGCTTTCCGATGGACGGCCACGCCTGCACGATGCACTGGTGAATAATTCGTCCGGTCTGCTGGGACGTTTCATGGACATTATTCTCAACACGGTTTTTCCCTATATCGTGCTGGGTGGATTGTTCGGTACATCTGCTGGTGGCCGCTCGTTAATAAAACTGGCATTCCTGTGGACTCGTAAATTACGCGGTGGACCGGCACATGCAGCGATTGTGTCATCTGCCATGTTTGGAACAATCTCAGGTGGGCCCGTGGTCAACGTCTTGTCTACGGGGGTGTTAACGATCCCCATGATGATCAAGCGCGGCTTTTCGAAAACCTTTGCTGGTGGCATGGAAGCAGCTGCATCATCTGGTGGCTCGATTATGCCGCCAGTCATGGGCGTTGCAGCTTTCGTGCTGGCAGCGTTAACGGCGGTTCCTTATCGAGAAGTTATTATCGCGGCGGTTATTCCTGCAGTGGCTTACTTCTTTTGTATGTTTCTGTCTGCGATTTTTCAATCGCGCAAGCAAGGCATAGAGGCAATAGGTGAAATCACTGAGGATATGATTCTCACGCGCTCGGATAAGCTTAATTTGGTGATGATCTTCGGGCCAATATTGCTCATTCTTTTTTTACTGCTTACACCAAAGGAGGCGATAGGTTGTGGTTTTCTGGGTTCGCTATTTGGAGTACAGACTCTCGTTGAAAACGGTAGCTGCCGCGCAATCGATTTACCTTGGTTTTTCCAGGTTCTACAAAACTCAGCTGGGGATGCCGGTAGTGCCGGTTGGTGGGCAGTTATCTTATTGTGTTTTCTGTTGTTTCTGGACAAAGGAATGCGACGTGAGCCTGGCCGATTACTGGATGCGCTATCAGGTTCGGGTGTGCTTATATCAACGCTGTATCTGATGTTTCTGGCTGTGTCAATTATCGATTTCTGCTTGAATGTCACTGGGTTATCAGACTTCATTGCGCTTGATGTACTTGGTTGGTTAAGATCTCTGGATCTTGGTGGCAGTGGTTCTAGTCTGTTTCAATTTCTCGCCCTATTAACCACTATGGCGCTTGCCGTGTTGCTAGGAATGGGAATGCCTGCAGTGCCTGCCTATATCAATGTTGCGTTACTGATGGGGCCCGTGCTTGCAGGTCTGGGTATATCTATTTTCACTGCACACATGTTCATCTTCTATTTTGCCGTTGCATCCGCTATCACACCTCCGGTGGCAATTGCTGCATTTACCGCTGCAACCATCACCAAGGCTGAGCCGATGGCCACGGCATTTTCAGCAGTTCGCTCAGGCATTGTTATGTTCGTAATTCCGTTTGTCTTTGCTATGTACCCCGAGATATTACTGATTGAAGCGGCTGTGCTGGATCCGACTGCTTTACGATCGGCTACAGAGTATTTGCCGGGGTATGACGGTAATATTCATTTGTTCGCGCTGGCTTGGTTGTTATTAAAGCTGATATTCGCGCTCTATTTACTGGCTAGTGCATTGGCTGGATATGATCGCAAAGCCTTATCCATTATTGAGGTCTTTATAAGACTTGCTCTGGCAGCACTGATCATGTTCAAGGCACCAGCGATCTACATTCCTGCGGCTATGGCAGTAATTGCTCTATTGGTACTTCACCACTTTAGAACAGTGTCTACACAAAATCCTACAACGACCTGATGTGTCGCATAAAAGATAGCTTGGGTTGAATTTATGTGAATTGAGCGGTATAGACGGCGCTACAATCGAGCAACAACTGATTCAGTGCTTCATAGTCTATTTGGGTACGCCATGTCCACCAAGAACTACAGCGAGTGTCGCAAAATAGACCCTACTAAAGGCACCCATCTACCGGATGGGTTGCCCAATAATGACGACCGTATCGAGATTGGGCCGACACAACTGGCTTATGGGGAATGGGCGCTAGCAGGGCTTCAGCTACCTAACCTAATCGCCATGCGAGAATATCGATGGAGGCGTTTAACCCAGCACATTGTCGATCGCAATTACGGTGGCTTATTAGTTTTTGATCCGTTGAATATTCGCTATGCGACTGATAGTACGAATATGCAACTTTGGAATACGCACAACCCGTTTCGAGCGGTTTTGCTTTGCGCTGATGGCTACATGGTGATTTGGGACTACAAAAATTCCCCGTTTCTCTCTACGTTCAATCCTTTAGTTAAAGAGCAGCGTTCCGGTGCTGATCTGTTCTATTTTGATCGAGGTGATAAGGTTGATGTTGCCGCAGACGTGTTCTCTAATGAGGTACGCATCCTTATTGAGGAGCATGGAGGGAACAATAAGCGGCTTGCCGTTGATAAAATTATGCTGCACGGATTGCGAGCGTTGGAAGCGCAAGGATTCGATATACGCGATGGAGAAGAAGTTACTGAAAAAAGTCGATCAGTAAAAGGACCTGATGAAATTCTGGCTATGCGTTGTTCTGTCCATGCTTGTGAAACAGCTATGGGTAAAATGGAAGAGTATGCGCATAGCAACGTACCCAAGCAGCAGACTTCTGAGGATGATATCTGGGCGGTTTTACACGTGGAGAATATTCGCCGTGGTGGTGAATGGATAGAAACCCGGCTATTGACATCAGGGCCGAGAACCAATCCCTGGTTCCAGGAGTGTGGACAACGGGTTGTAAGGAACAATGAAATTGTCAGCTACGATACCGACTTGGTGGGCAGCTACGGAATCTGTTGCGATATGAGCCGTAGCATGTGGATTGGTGATGAATCTCCCCCTGCGGAGATGGTCAGTGCCATGAGTCATGCCCATGAGCACATCATGACGAACATGGAATTACTGAAGCCCGGAGTGAATATTCAAGATATTAGTCGCCAAACTCACACGCTATTGCCTGAGTACCAGCAGCAAAAGTATGGGTGCCTAATGCACGGTGTTGGCCTCTGCGATGAATGGCCCTTAGTCGCTTATCCCGACAGGATGGTAGAGGGTGCGTTCGACTACGAACTGGAACCAGGTATGGTGCTTTGTGCGGAAGCACTGGTTGGCACAGTAGGTGGTTCGTTTTCAATTAAGTTGGAAGATCAGGTGCTGATAACTGAAGACGGCTACGAAAACCTTTCCACTTACCCATTCGATGAACGGCTAATGGGTGGATAAAATGGGGGTGAAATAATTAGGAACCAGCGGGATTAAATTATAATTCCGTCGGCTCCTTTTATCATTTTTAACGCCAGCGACTTTGGATTCGGGCCAGAGTCTCAGTGCCTGGGTAAAGCTTGCTATAGGGCAGTGTGGCCATGGCTTGCTGGCTTGAGCCCAAAATAGAGTGCATCTCTGATGAACTTTCTTCCAGATACAGTAAACCGGTAACAACTTCGCCTTGTGCTCTGTGTTCTTCTATGTAGGATATCGCCGATATTCTATTGGTAGGATCGTAAGATTCATCAACCCGTTTAAAACCTACACGGCTGCCATCGTGCATGGTGATTTTCTTGTATTCACCCGGTTCTACACGGGCGACAATCTCTTCATGACGTTCTGTAAAATCTGCATGGACCGTTTCACGCATGTGCGCTCTGGTGTGCGCATAACTCTTGGTTGAGCCTTCGTGATCGTTGAAGGTTACGCAGGGTGAAATGATATCCAGTAGCGCAAAACCGTCATGCCGAATGGCGCTCTTAATCATCGGCACCAAGTGTTCTTTATCCCCCGAGAAACCACGCCCAACAAAGGTACAACCGAGCGAAATCGCTAGCAGCACAGGGTCAATAGGGGAGTAAGGGTTTGCTTCACCTTTTTTTGCAGTGCTTCCACGATCTGCACTAGCGGAAAATTGTCCTTTGGTTAAACCATAGACGCCATTGTTCTCAATTAAGTACATCATGTTGACGTTGCGGCGAATGGCATGGGCAAATTGGCCTAAACCGATAGAGAGCGAATCACCATCGCCAGAGACTCCAATGTAGTTAAGTTCTCTATTCGCAGCGTTTGCACCTGTGGCTATGGATGGCATGCGACCATGAACAGAGTTGAAACCGTGCGCACCACCGAGAAAATAAGTCGGTGTCTTGCTGGAGCAGCCAATACCGGAGACTTTGGCTACCCGATGCGGTTCAATGGACAATTCGAAGTATGCCTGCATTATTGCAGTTGAGATTGAATCGTGACCGCAACCAGCACACAAGGTGGACATGGCCCCCTCATAATCCCGAATGGTTAAACCTATGTCATTCTTCGGTAGCCCGGGATGTGAGATTTTTGGTTTCTTGAGAAAACTCATTAGGTCAAATCCTGATTAGACAATTATGCCGCGTGGCCTTGTTTCATAAGTTCTGCAACGCCTTCAACAATGAAGTCGCTACTTACGGGCATACCGTCGTAAGACAGTAGTGGTATTAAGCGATTTGGATCTATGTTCAATTCAATGCTAAGTAATTGTCGTAGTTGTGCATCACGGTTTTGCTCTATGACAAATACCTGATCGTACTGATCAATAAAATCGATAACGTCTTTGTGAAAAGGAAACGCTTGGATTCTCATGTAATCGATATTGGTTTGACTGTCCAGCATCATCCTGTCCCGAGCCTCTCGAATGGCACCGTCACAGCTACCAATGGATAGAAGCGCGCAGTCGTTTAGACGTGGTTTGGTGTCATCAACATTTAAAATAGGCGCGGGCACTAATGTAGCTGCTGTATCGAACTTCCGGCGCAGTCGGTCGACAACCTCTTTGTATTCATCCGATTTTTCTGTATA
>JBLHWG010000016.1:0-30080 GCA_047629055.1 Halioglobus sp. | reverse complement strand
CAGCTGATACCCACCCTAACGTTCTATTTGTTCTCGATAACTCAGGCTCTATGAGGGGTACTAAGCTGGCGAATATGAAAGTCGCCATGAATGCCATCATCGACTCTGTCTCAGATGTCAATATTGGGATGATGAGCTTTACCTACCCTGAAAACGGTGGGCGTCTGGTTTACCCCGTCACAAGCGTTGAAAACGCAGGTGCACGAACTGCTATGAAGAGGGTCGTTAACAGAATGCGAGCAAGAACATGGACGCCTATTGTTCGCACATTTTACGAGGCTACTATGGCAATGAGAGGCGGGCCCATAGAATTTGGTTCAGCTAACTACACCAGCCCGATGGTTGGCGAATGTCAGAATAATCATATTGTTATTTTGTCTGATGGTGAGGCCTTGGCCTACCCAGTAAAGGACACCGATGACCTAAAGCAGCTGGTAGGTGTCAACAGTTGTGAAAACCCTAATCAGCACGAAACCTGTGGTGTTGAATTGTCCAGATGGCTCAATGCTGAAGACCAAAGGCCGAACCTCAACGGTGAGCAGAACATCACCACCTACACTATCGGGTTCAACATCCGGAGCAACTTCTTGTCCGACCTTGCAAACCAGGGAGGCGGTACCTATTTCGAAGCGGCCACATCTGGTGAATTAACGGCTGTTTTTCAAGACATCCTGGGTGAGGTATCAGAGGTTGATACAACTTTTGTGGCGCCAGCTACATCGGTAAGTCAATACAACCGGCTTACGCTGGGAAGTGATCTGTACTTTTCCCTATTTAAACCTCGGCCATCTACTTCCTGGGTTGGAAACATGAAGCGCTATCAGCTAGGTGTTTCTGGGGGCTCTATTAAAATTCTGGATCAGAATATGGATGAAGCTGTAAATCCGGTTACAGGTTTTTTTAAAGAGACGGCCCAAAGTTTTTGGAGTGATTCGATTGATGGTCAAGCGGTCGAGTTAGGTGGTGTGGCTGGCGAGTTACCGTTGCAAGCTCTGGAAGGCTCAGGCCGTCGTAAAGTCTTCACCTATCTGGGTGACGTTAACGCTGACGGTCCGATAGCGCTTGATACGAGCCACTCAGATTTTAGGTATGAGGTTCATACTGAAAATGACGGAATTACGTCTAGTTTCCTGCCGTTGGTTAATCCACTCGAGGCAGATAGAGACACGGTCCTAAGGTGGGCGCGTGGACATGATGTAAAAGAGGAGAATGATGCTGCTAACACGAGCGGTACAAGAGACCATGTGGGTGATCCGTTACATTCGTCACCCGCAATCGTAAACTACGCTAATAAATCAGTAGTGTATTTTGGTACAAACGAAGGTTATTTACACGCTATCGACAGTCGTGATGGCAAAGAGTTATTTTCCTTTGTGCCCAAAGAGCTTTTGAGTAACTTATCTATTTTGTTTGCCAACGACCAAAATGTGAAACATACCTACGGATTGGATGGGCACATCACAGTCTGGCATGACGATAAGGATCCGAAAAAAGACGGAATTGTTAATGGCTCCGATAAGGTATATCTGTATGTCGGTATGCGTCGAGGGGGTAGGGATTACTACGCATTTGATGTGACAGACCCTGAACAACCCAAATTCATATGGCAAATTGAAGGGGGCGGCTCAGATTTTCCTCAGCTGGGTCAAACCTGGTCCAAGCCGATTAAATCTAGTGTTATGTTTAAAGGCGTTTTAAAGAACGTGCTAATTTTTGGTGGTGGCTATAACCCTAACCAGGATAAGGAGCTCGGTACGACAAGGCGTAATGACGACTATGGGAATACCGTCTACATAGTGGATGCCGAGACTGGGGTGAAAATCTGGCACGCTGAATCTGCCAGTAAATGGGGCGACATGAGCTATAGCATTCCATCCGATATTCGAGTGTTGGATGTTGATGGTAACGGCCTGGCAGATAGAATGTACGTCGGTGATATGGGTGGCCAGGTTTGGCGGTTCGATATCAAGCAGTACCACAGTGATTCAGACTCTCTAGCCGATTTTGTTGACGGTGGTGTCCTAGCAGATGTAGGAGGTGGTGGTAGTACTAATTCCATCAGGTTCTATAATCAACCGGATGTGGCGTTAATTAACCAGGAGGGTGAGAGGTTTTTGTCTGTCAGTATTGGCTCCGGATGGCGAGCACACCCGCTGGATGAACAAACTAGTGATCGCTTTTACATGATTCGCGACAACAATCCTTTCAGCGTAACGGGGGATTACGGACGTAGGGATGGTTCAATCTTTAGGGCGATAGAAGACTCCGATCTGAAAGATGTCACCACCAGTGGGGGAGCGTCGTTAAGCAGTATGCCGCATGGGTGGTATCTACGGATGGAAGACTCTGGTGAAAAAGTATTAGGTAGAAGCATCACCATTAACAATCAAGTGATATTTACCTCATACACTCCCGGTTTGGCACCTAGTGCTTGTCGGCCTGCAATTGGAGATAGCACCGCCTACGTGGTCAAAGTTTCAAATGGCGATCCTGTCTTAGTCGGTGGAGTCCCAGTTTCTGATCCTACTGTAACTACCGAATTTGACAAGGAAAATCGAAAGAAAGCACTTAAGAGCCCTGGTATTGCTGCCCCGCCATCTGCAGTTATTGTGATGGATGGAGCCGATGTTCTGGCAACCGTTCTCATTGGAACAGAGGAATTACCAGGCATTGACTTTTCTTCATTTACTCGACGTACGTATTGGCAAGATAAGCAGCGAGGCCGACAAACCCCTGCTGAAATAACGCCTTAGTGATCCCATCAGTGCTTTATGCGTTAACCCGTTCTCAAAGCGCGTGTTTGAACTGACATTTCACAGGCTGAGCCGTCGACATAGTAATCACTGGGCTCAGAAGCTACTTGTGGAATATGATTGTCAAAAAAAGAGATGCCCAATCCGAGGTAATACAGGCCTTGGAAGTGCAGGCTGAAAATACGCGTGATATTTTGAAGAGGGGCGCTTGTATTAGTGCCGCCTCTCGGCTTCGAGATGATGCAACGACACAGCGTGCGTCAGAGCTCATAGATTTCTATTTTGCCCAAAATGAGGATTGGGCGGTCATACATGATTTACGTATGCGGGTGGGAAGTCACGCAATCCAACTCAATCATGTACTTGTTCATAGCTCAAGGCAGATTGTTTGTCTGGATTCACGCTATATGAACTGCAAAATTGAGCTTGCTGATAATGGTCAGTACAAAGTAGTGAGCACCGCTCAATCTAAACTAATTCCATCACCGGTTACCAAAGCGTCAAAGGATGTTCGCCTATTAAAATCATGCCTTGAATCTGTTGGCTGGATTCCTAAGCGTTTTGGTATTAAATTGAACACCGACGTTCGCGGTGGAGTATTGGTCGGTCCCGAATCTGTTAATGGAGAGGGGAAATTTCGGCTGTCAAATGTGGGTATCTACCCCAGTGATACCTTATTTGCGGGCCTGTGTGGCCATGATCGATATCGTTCTGGATTACTGCGCGGCCGACTTTCACCAGATGGGCTATATGAGTTAGCTGCATCGCTGGTGCGTCAACACGTGCCCATATTTCCATCGTATTTGCTGGATGGATCAGCGTCACCATCCTAAAGACCGAAAACTCTGCCCACAGGGTGATGCCTTGCGTGTAAATTGTGTTTCTTGTCAGTAATTGGCACCTGTATTAGTCCCATTGATACGTGGGTGATCTTTCTCAATACTGTAACGAACAAAATTACGCGGATTTGACTATGAGTGGTGTAAAACGATTAAGCCTAGATGAGATTCATCATCTGGCTAATACCATTTTAATGGATAAGGGTTTTTCTGATGAGCAGGCAGGTGCAATAGCAGAAACGGTCACGGCTGCTGAGCGCGATGGTTGCCAGTCACATGGGTTATTCCGTATACCTTTTTATGTGAAAGCCTTGTTGAGCAAACATGCTGACCCAAGAATTGCTCCTACTGTGACAGTCACGGAATCGGCTGTGGTTCATGTCGACGCCCATGGAGGGTTCTGCCCATTGGCGTTACGTGTTGGCGAGCCTTTATTAGTGGCCAAAGCACGAAAGCATGGCATCGCAGCGCTGGCCATTCATGACACCTACAATATCGCAGCCCTTTGGCCTGAAGTTGAACGTCTAGCAGCGCAAGGTTTGGTTGCATTTGCATTTACAGCCGCCAATTCATTCGTTGCTCCGGCGGGTGGGATCAAGCCTTTGTTCGGCACTAATCCGATGGCATTCGGATTTCCTCGTCAAGATCAGCCGCCGCTGGTGTTTGATCAGGCTTCCAGTGCCAGTGCTCGCGGGGAAATTCAGTTGCACCAACGTGAGGGCAAAGCGATTCCAGAGGGGTGGGCTATTGATATAGATGGCAAGCCCACAACAGACCCTGATGCCGCCTTGGCTGGAGCTCAGCTCCCGTTTGGTGGACACAAGGGCTCCAGTATTGCTTTGATGGTAGAGCTATTGGCTGGAGCACTTATTGGCGATTTGTTCAGTACAGAATCGACAGCATCCGATACTCAGCGAGTCGGTGCACCGTTGGGTGGTGAGTTCATAATGGCTATTGATCCATCGCACTGCAACCGTTCGACAAACCACCTGGCTCGATCTGAACAATTATTTGCAGATGTACTGGAACAACCGGGAACCCGCTTGCCCTCTCAGCGTCGCTATTCAACTCGTATCAAGCATGTCGAAGAGGGTGTGGATGTCTCCGTGCAAATGCTGGATGATCTAGCCGCACTTCAACATGCATAGGTGTCGTTGCGCGTTGTGAATACTCGCGACGAAACCTCTGTATACGTTGACTACGTGTGGCTTGTTACTTTATCCATATTGTTTGGCTTGAGCTTTACGCTTACCAGCATTGGAGTGCGTGACATTCCGCCGATAAGCTTGGCAGCAGGACGTCTACTCATTGCTTTTCTGTTGCTCTATCCACTCATGCGCCTGAACGGTCAGAAAATGCCGGAGGTAGGGCCTGTTTGGATTGCGTTATTGGCATCGGGCCTGTTCGGTAATGCACTTCCTTTCGCACTTATTAGCTGGGGGCAGGTGAGTGTGCAAGCTGGTTTGACGGCGATATTTATGGCTGTAATGCCATTGGCTACCATTCTGTTAGCACATGTATTCACTGATGATGAGAAGCTTGATAGGTGGAAGTTTGTTGGTGTTATGTTTGGACTTGTCGGGGTTGTCGTATTGATGGGCTGGTCTACATTAACCGTTTTGGGCGATGACTTTCTGCGCCAGGCAGCGATTTTGCTGGCTGCCATTTGTTATGCCATCAACGCGGTCATAACTCGTAGGTTGACGCGTTTGCCAAGATGGTCAACCATGACAGCGTTAATGCTTGCAGGCTCTCTTTGGTTAGTGCCCGTGAGTCTATTTGTTGACAGTCCTTGGCAAATCAGCCCATCACTTGCTTCGGGTTTGTCCCTGCTTGCATTAGCCATTGGTCCGACAGCCATTGCAACGGTCATGATCTTAAGGATTATCGATCGTCAAGGGGCATCGTTTTTAAGTCAGATTAATTTTCTGGTGCCCATTGTCGGAATGGTGTTTGGTGTACTAGTGCTCAGCGAGAGCTTTCCAGCCAATGCCTATGTAGCATTGCTGATTATCCTGGCAGGAATTGGAATATCCCGGCTAAGTGCCCGTAGGTCCTGACGTGGGTATAGCCTTAGAGTTTCTGCGCATATCTACATGCGGTATGCCGTCTTCAAGATATACATCAGATTCAGTAGTGAACCCCAGCCTCTCATAGAAGGTAACTATCGGCGCCTGCGCAGAAAGAACTTGGTCTTTACCTGGGTAGTTTTCGTCGAGGTGTTTCATCAAGCGTTTCATGAGTTGATTAGCAAGACCGGCTCCTCGATGTGATTTGATAACCACGACTCGGCCGATTTTGACGGCTGCGATGGTGTTTGAGTTACTGGATGTGGCGATGGGCATAGCTCGCGCGTATGCCCATAGTGTGTGGTTGTCGAATCCGAGTAGGTGAATCGTATTGGGCAAATTGTCGAAGGTATCCAGTTCGGGATAGGCACACTGCTGCTCAACAACGAAGACATCTGTGCGTAATTTCATCAATTCGAACAGTCTGTGTGTGTCGAGCGTTTGAAATGTATGGAATTCCCAGTTCATAACCGAGTCACAGCTTTGCAGCACGTTTGCGAATATGCATGAAGGCTAGTAAGCCTATGCCAATAATGGCACCGCCAATAGCGCCATAAAGATGTGAGTCAACCAACACTGAGCCACCCGCTGTAGATTCACTGCCTGGAAGGGGGCCGGCTATCTGTTCCCAGGTTAGCTTGCCGATGACTAGTGTCAGTAGCATGGCGGCAGATTTTGGATAGATTCGAAGGTCTGCCAGGCAGCCTGCGAGGATCAGTCCGTGTAGTGTTCCGGAAAAACCGACGTAACCTGTGACCTCAGGGTTGAAAACATGAAGACTTGTACCTACAACGAGGCTAGAGAAAACAATGACTAAAAACCATTGTTTTGCTGAAAAATGTGTCCAGACGAGTGCAGCGACTAGAGCAAAGCCTGCGATATTCATCCACAAATGACTTTGACCTAAATGAACAAAGTTACCGGTAAGTAACAACCACAAGTGGCCCTGATCGATCAAGCTGCGGTCCCAGCGTAATACATCATCAAGGCCCGCGTATTGCAGGGAGATGCACAGGAGTGCCACGCAAAGAGCTAGCTGGTTAGCCGGTGAACGTAACAGGTTGTTAATGGATTGAATCATTTGCGCAAGCGTCGAATCATACGGGCGGTGCTATCCTCTTGGCATAGAGATTAACCCTTTGAGAATACGGGAGTTGTGGTCCATATGGGCAAACAGATAGAAAAAGTAGGAATAGCGCAAAAAGGTTTTACGCTGATCGAGATTATGGTGGTCGTTGCAATCATAGCCATTTTAGGCGCAACGGTTGTGCCATTGATTATGGACAGGCCCAACGAGGCTCGAGTCGTGCGAGCGAAAAACGATATTGCATCCTTTTCATCGGCATTGGAGCTCTACAAACTTGATAATTTTAACTACCCATCTACCGATCAAGGTTTGGAAGCTCTGGTTATAAAGCCCAGTGGTGATCCGGAGCCTGTCAATTGGAATCGAAGCGGTTATGTAAAGCGGCTGGCCAAGGATCCTTGGGGCAGGGACTATTTGTATAACTTCGAAGGTGGCGATTTTGAAATTGTCTCATTGGGAAATGATGGGTCAGAAGGCGGCGAAGACTTCGATGCTGATATTTCTAATCAAGACAATTAACTAGTGAATCGGTCATGTCAGCGCATATCTAGTAACTCGAAAGGCTTTACGCTTATCGAATTGCTGGTTACTGTCACCATTATTTCGATACTGGTGGGCGCTGTCGTGATCAATATCGAATTTCGCAACGTCGCAAAAATTGTGCGTGACAATGCATTAAGACTGGGTCTGCAGATGGAACTCGCAGCAGATCAGGCAGTGTATTCGCGACAACAATTTGGCATACGATTTCACCCTGAATCGTACGAGTTTTTCATTCTCTCGCAAACGGATAAGGGTCAGCCGCTATGGGAAATATTCGAAGACAAGCAACTCCGGTTTAAAGATAGCGATGTAGTAACCGACTACGAAGTCGATATTTCCGGCTTGCCCATCGTTCTTGCAGATCTTTCAGAAGAGGTTGCAGATGCCACTGAAGAAGACCCGTTGAAGCCGCATATAATTTTCCTATCAAACGGGGAAATTATGCCCGACTTCCGAATTCGCATCAGCGATCGAGAGGGCGAGGCTCGCTATGAAGTTGCCACCGGAGATATTCGACCCGTAGTAGTCGAAAAGCTGGATGGATTATGAGAGCCCCTAAAGGATTCACTCTGATCGAAGTGCTGGTCGCGATGACCATAATCGCCGTTGGTGTTTCAGCACTAGTGGGTTCAGCAGCGGCTAGTGCCTGGCGTGCTGACTACTTGCGTGAAAGAGAATTCGGGCGATGGGTCGCGAGCAACGTCTTGGCAGAGCTGCAGGTTGTTCCGGCTTGGCCCAGTATTGGTTCGAAAAATACAGAAGTAGAGATGGGCGCTCTGACCTGGTTTGTGCGCACGCGCACCCAGGCGGTAGCTGACGCGGATCTGAGGCGTGTGGATGTAGAGGTGCGTCGCGACAAAGATGCTGAGAGCTACGTGTACACAGTTGCAGGATTCGTTGGCAACCCTGAGAATAAGCAATGAGAGCCCAGCGTGCCTTCACGCTCATAGAATTGCTGGTTGCTATGTTTCTGCTGGCAATTCTGGGAAGTGCTGGGTTTCAGATGCTATTCCAGATAACAGCGACCCGAGATCGCATTGATCAGCAATCAGTGCGATTGAGCGAGCTTCAGCGGACGTTTTACTGGTTGGCAGAAGACATTACTCAAATTACTGATCGCTCCGTGCGTTCCGCAATTGACTTGAAGCTACCGCCTCTGCAATTCAATTTACAAGGCGAGAATCTGTTTGAATTTACGCGTGCAGGGTGGGCGAATCCGGCAGCGGATGTGTCGCCAGTGCGCTCAAACCTGCAAAGAGTTGCCTACACACTGGACGACGATAAATTAATCAGGCAATACTGGTATCACCTTGACCCCATTGATGAGGCTCCGACCAGACGTCGACAAATGCTAACCGGGGTCGAATCCTTAACGTTTCGTTTCCTGGATCGTTCGGGTGAGTGGACAGAGAGCTGGCCTCCTTCAGACACAGAGGACTCAGGGTTGTTGCCACTGGCCATTGAATTCAACCTCGAACTCGACGATTACGGCGATGTTTTCCGCGTGTTTGCACTCCCGGGGTGAATACGCTGCGCATCAAATACGCACAGGCACGTAAGCAACGTGGAGTTGCGATTATCACTGCCATGCTGCTCATCTCGCTGGGTACCATTACAATGGTGGCCGTCACCAGTCGTCAGCAACTGGATATGCATCGTGAACGTAACGAAGGCATCATTCAGCAGGCGCGAGCGTTTGGTATCAGTGGAGAGCGCTTTGCAGCGGCCCTGTTATTCCGTGATTTCAAAGCAGGGCTTCGTGGAAATACCGACTCTCTGGAAGATGATTGGGCTCTCACTATCCCTCCTATCCCAATCGATAATGCATCCATTCAAGGCTGTGTTGTGGATATGCAAGGGCGTTTTAATCTGAATAACCTAGTCGATGTCGAAGGTAAATCAGTTCGAATTAATGTCGAAGGCCAGCCTGAGCCAGTACAATTTTATTTTGAACAATTGAAGCGGCTTTTAAGTGAGCTTAATATTGAACAAAACAAAGCCGAGGCTATTTTGGATTGGGTAGATGCCGATTTTGATGCTACGGGCGCAGAGGGTGCCGAAGATGGCTACTACTCAGGCTTAACCCCAGGATACCGTACGGCAAATGCGCCCTTTGTTAGCGTCTCTGAGCTGCAACTTGTCAAAGGGTTTAGCAGTGCGATACAGGAAGAATCTGAGGACTATGAATTACTGCTGCCGCACATCGCAGCGCTGCCGATTGAAAGCGGACCTACGGCTGTGAATGTTAATACTGCAACGCCAGAAGTTCTTGCATCGTTGTCTGAAGAGATCAAATCACTGGCTACTGATCTATCGAGGTGGGAAACAGGCGCCTATGAAGACTATCCTGATTGCGAAAATATCTTTGATTTGGCACCAGAGAATGAGCTGGCAACGCTTAGCGGTGGTGAACGAGATCTGACACCTTACGAGAGTACGCTATTATTTGATACGGAAATGGCCGCTGGTGTCTCTGGCGCTGCTTCTGCACCTGCAGGCACCTACGGCGTCAGCTCAAATTATTTTCAAGTGCGAATTGATGTGGAAGCCGAAGGCATTACCTTATCGCAGTACACACTGTTTGAACGCAACAACGAAGGCAAAACCCGCGTGCTATACCGTTCGCGCGATACGCTTTAGTAAACACAGGAATCACCGTGTCTAAACACGTCATAATTTATATGCCCCTGGTGGGTGAAGATGCAGTCCAGTGGGCTGTATCGGACGATAGTGGAAAGTTGACCACGGCGGTCGAGTACGCAACTCTCACGGAAGTATCGTCTCAGGTCGAGGGGCGTCGAGTCACTCTCGTACTTCCAGCTGATGATGTTTTATTGGCAGAAGCAACGGTCCCTGGTAGTTCGCTGGCCCGTGCCCAGCAGGCGGTCCCGTATGCCCTTGAAGAGCAAGTGGCGGACGATGTAGAATCACTGCACTTTGCATTGGGTGCCAAAGGCAAGGCAGATATCTACTCTGTGGCTGTTATCGCTCGCAAGGCGATGGATACCGTTACAGAGCAATGTTTGGACGCTGGCCTGCGGCCAACACAGGTTGTCCCAGAAACGTTGGCCTTACCTCAAATAGATTCACAAGGTGGCGAAGGTGAAGTCTGGACAGCACTACTGGATCAGGATCAGGTGGTGGTTCGGCTTAGTGCTAATCAAGGCTTTGCAACCGATCCAGGGATGGTCAGTATTATGCTTGCTGGTGCCAGGCAGGCGCTCGAAGAAGGGGATGACCCGTCGCTGATTATTTTCAGAACCGACCCTCCTATCAATCTGAGCTTGCCTAGCGACATCGACGTAGAGATGCGTAGCTGCGACCATCGGCTTGCCCTTTATGCCAGTGGGCTTGCAACCTCACCGCATATCAATCTTCTACAAGGGGTCTATAACCCTAAAAAGAATTTCGATAAAACCTGGAAACCTTGGCGTGCGTCTGCCGCATTAGCGGCCTGTTTGTGTGTCGCGTTATTTGCGGGCAAATGGATGGATGTCCGAGCCTTAGATAAACAGGAGGCCCATCTGGACGAACAGATTGCTAGCGCCTTCAAGCAGGCTCTACCGGATTCTCGAATGCAGCGCCCCAAGCGCCAGATTCAGACAGCTTTAAATCAGTTGGGTGGTGGCAACACAGACGGTTTTACCAATCGGCTCTCACAGATCGCCGCAAGCCTAGCGACTCAGCCACAGACTACACTTAAAACCATTGGGTATAGAAACGGGCGTTTTGATCTCGATTTGAACACCGATGCTGTACCGACGCTGGATGCGTTGAAATCGGAACTTTCACAGCGAGGCTCATTAGCGATGAGTGTGCAGTCAGCCAACCGCGAAAACAATACCGTACGCGGTCGGGTCAGAATCGAGTGATAGAGCGAGAATCAGCATGAAAGAATGGTATCTAAGACAGTCTCCTCGAGATCGACTGATCGTTGTGTTCCTGGGCGCACTAACCCTACTCGGCTTGCTTTATGCTCTGGTGTGGCATCCGCTGAGCACGCGCCAGACGCAAGCACAGCAGGCTCTTGTGGGAAAGGCCGATACGCTTGAATTCGTTCGTCGTGGTGCAGCCCGGCTTAAAGGTGCAAGTACTGGATCAACACAACTTAAAACCTCTGATAAAGCATCTTATCTACTGATTGATCAAGTTATTCGCCAAGCTCGCATGGATCCACCGGAGCGCGTCGAGCCTAGTGGTTCAGATGGTGCTCGTGTGCAGTTTGCTGAAGTTGAATTCGACAAACTCGTCCGGGTAATCGCTGAACTTGAACTGTACGGTCTGCAGGTGTCTACCTTGACCATCAGTCGTAAGAACCAGGGAACAGTTAGCGCTCGGTTTAATATGGAGCGTAGTTGATGCGTTTTTTTGTCTTATGTCTAGTAGGGGTCGTAGCCTTCCTTGTAACGTTGGTGGCGCTGTTTCCAGCGTCCCCAGTCGTTGATCGCATCCGACCCCAGTTAGGCCCTATTGCACTGGAAGGCGTTAACGGAAAACTCTACAAAGGGGTCATCGATACGGTGAGATCAACAGATGATCTTCTTCCCTTGGAGTTTCAGAACGTTGGCTGGACGTTGGCGCCTCAAACCTTGCTAAAGGGCGGCCCTGGTGCTTCTTTTAGTTTTGACGGTTACGGTGGTTCGGGCAAAGGATTGGCGACCCTTGGGTGGAGTGGGTCGGTTGATATTACTGACTTTGAATTCAATGTCCAGGTCAAGGCCTTAGAGCCATTGTTGCCGGTCCCGATAGCCAGCTTCTCTGGAGAACTGATAGGTAACATTGAGCGAGTATTTCTGGTCAATAATCTGCTCGCAAAGGCCCAAGGAAAACTAACTTGGAATAATGCAGCATTACAAACCCCGATTCCAACGTCGCTGGGCACAGTGGAAGTGGACATCAAGCCACAAGGTGAAAAAGCCCATGTTGTGACCCTGAAAGCTGCCGGCGGAGATTTCGCTATGGACGGTAGCGTGACCTTGTCCTTAAACGGTGACTTCACAGCAAACGTTCTTTTTACGCCAGCCCCTTCGGCCTCTCAGGCAGTGCTCAATGGCTTGCGACAAATGGGTAAGTCTGATGCCCAAGGACGCGTTCGTTTTCAACGCACGGGTAATGTAAATCGATTGATGTGAAACAATTATTCTGGCATGTTGTCAGATTGCAATGGAGCAGACTATAGCCAGTGTGGTCAGTAATATCCGTTATAGACAACACCTGTGGAGGGTTCTCGGATTATGCTAAACACAGCTTGTTCAAAAAAAATCGGATTAGTTCTGTCAATAGTCTGAGTAGCCTGCCGCTAGGATCCTTGAACCCCATGACTCTGTAGGATATGAGTTTCGACCTTAAAATCGCTGAACGACTTACGCAAGATGCCCTGACCATTGCACGTCAGGCTGGTGAGCGTATTGTAGAAGTCTACTGTGGAGCTTTTGACGTTTCTTACAAGTCAGATCAGACTCCTTTAACCACTGCCGATCTTGCCGCTCATGAAATCATTCTTACGCAGTTGCAGGAGCTTGATCCAAAACTGCCGGTTCTCTCTGAAGAGTCCGATGCTATTTCCTTCGAGGAACGGCATGGATGGGATACCTATTGGCTTGTTGATCCGTTAGATGGGACTCGCGAATTTCTTCGAAGAAATGGCGAATTTTCAGTCAACATTGCACTAATTTCTAATAATCGCCCCATTGCAGGGGTTATCTTTGCACCGATTTTACAAGTAGCCTATTTTGCAACCCATACCTGTGGTGCCTTTAAGCAGGTGGGTGAATCCACACCTGAGCTTATTCATGTGAGGTCAGCACCAAAGCCTGTCACAGTTGCACGAAGTCGTAGTCCGGTTACCGGTCCCAACTTACGGCAGTTTCTTAATGGCATTGGTGATCATGATGAAATTCCGATGGGGTCAGCTTTGAAATCATGTCTTGTTGCAGAAGGGGTGGCGGATATTTATGCTCGCCTGGGACCAACTGGTGAGTGGGATACTGCAGCTGCTCAGTGCATCGTAGAGGAGGCGGGCGGTTACGTTACTGACACTCGCAGTCGCGGCTTGACCTACAATATGCGTGAATCGCTCATTAATCCCAGCTTCCTGGTTTATGGTGATGACCAGATTGACTGGGCACAACATCTCCCACCGGAAGCGCTTTAGCATTAAACTAGGGGATTAGCAGAATCCCTGGTAGCGCGTGAGTAAACTATTCAAGACACCGGAGGAGGCAGAAGCCGCCTTCTACAGATCTATTGAGCGAGCTGATTTACAGGGGCTTGATGCTGTCTGGTCATTAGAAGAGAACATAGTTTGTATTCACCCGGGTGCTACTCGTATTGAAGGTCGCAAAGCGGTTATGGACAGCTTTGCTGACTTGTTCATCGATGCGCCCATTCTTAATTTCAAGATAGTTGACACGCTGCATACCGGTACCGATGAGCTAGCAGTTCATTTGGTCCGTGAAGAAATCGAGCTCGATGGACAAGTGGTGAGCATAATGGTGTCAACCAATATCTATCAATGGGAATCTGGTGGTTGGAGAATGATGCTGCACCACGCATCTCCGGAGCCGGACGCTGCTTTCGAAGATGACTTCGACGACTTTCAGCGTTTTGATGGCATTGACTACGATGACTTGGATGACGAATTGGATGAAGTCGAAGAGCCTGCCCGACCTCCGGTGCTGCATTGAGCTTGCTATCGCGTAGGCAAAATTCGCACAAAGCCGCAGTCGGCGGTACAGACTTATACCGTGACGATCGAATTAGCGTGACACCCTCATGGCTGTCGGTTGATAACTCTCGATACTCCATCAGAACCGTCGTGAGGCTGGAATACAACACAATTCGCCCTCAGCTTGGCATCGCTTATATTTTCTTTTTTGGAGCTATAATTCTGATGGCTTATAGCCTCTATCAATTCACTAAGCCAACATTGCCCACATTGGTTCCGTGGATTATGTTGCTTGGCAGTGTTGTGATATTTCTTTATGCGGCCGCTGTCGCTTTCCGCTCAAAAACCCGTTACCAAGTTGTGGTCACTTTACTCG
Source organism: Halioglobus sp. (assembly GCA_047629055.1). GTDB lineage: Bacteria > Pseudomonadota > Gammaproteobacteria > Granulosicoccales > Granulosicoccaceae > Granulosicoccus. The sequence continues at coordinate 15,746 of JBLHWG010000016.1, read as the reverse complement.
ATGGCGGTAAAATCCCGATTGTTACAGGTAATGGCGAGCAGGCACAAGGTTTGCTGGATAGCCTTACGCTAGCTATGGACTGGCATCGAAATAGTGATGTTCTCATTGAGGCGGAACGAGGCAAACATATTCGCCAAGCGCACGCCTCATCCAATAAGGGGGCATCCACAAAGGGCTCAGCTGCTGAGGGTGTGTCAAATGAAGTGCCTGTAGAGGACACCAACCACCCCGCTGTAACTGATTCTAAGCAGCACCCAAGCCGAGTTGTCCGAAAATTGCCGCCGCTCATCGCTGCTTTGCTCAAGGGGCGGAATTAAACTAGAGGGGGCCGTTGCACAAGACTATTCGCCCTTAATCTCAAAGTCGTAGTCGATAATTAACGGTGCGTGGTCTGAGAAAAATTTGTCACGAAACACCCGTGTTTTAGTGACTTTAGATGCTAAATCGTTGCTGATAACCTGGTAGTCAATTCGCCACCCCACGTTATTTTCTCGAGCCTGACCACGTTGTGACCACCAGGTGTATTCATGCTCTTTTTGAGGTAGTTGTCTGAACGCATCTGCGTATCCGTGTTTCTCGAACAATTCGCCTAGCCACGACCGTTCTTCTGGCAGAAAACCAGAATTTTTCTTGTTACCGCGCCAGTTTTTGATATCAGCCTCCGTATGCGCGATGTTCCAGTCTCCACAAACAATGACAGAGCGTTTGCTGGCTTTTAGTTTTATTAAATGAGGCAGAAATACATCCATCATTTTGTATTTATATTCCTGCCTGATATCGCCAGTTGTTCCCGACGGCAAATACAGCGAAATTACCGACAAATTTCCAAATTGCGCTTCCAAATAGCGACCCTCCCTGTCTATCCAGTCGATGCCCAATCCATGGATGATCTTTATCGGTTTGGTTTTGGAAAATAGGGCCGTCCCGCTATAACCCTTCTTTTCAGCATCGTGATAGAAGCTGTGCAGGCCTTTGGGGTGGAACTGTGGGTCTTCTAACTGCCATTCCTGGGCTTTGGTTTCCTGCAAGCAAATAACATTTGCACGCTGGCGCATTGCCCATTTGAAAAAACCTTTGGAGGCGGCGGATCGGACCCCATTGACGTTAGCTGTAATGATTCTCATTTGCGAGATTGTACACAGGGTGGCCCTTGTCTCAAATACTTGGAGAAAGGACTCACAGCTTGGCATTCTCCATATTAGGTGTCTTAGCTTCGTTACGCTACTAAAGTATAGTCAAAAATGATCAGTGTTTCCGTAATCCCTGATCAGGAATGATGTATGCAGTACGATTTTTTGTAATTTCATGGGAGTGGTTAGATGCCCGATTTATCCTACGGTAATAGTTTGAACCGTAGAACCTTGATCCGACGCGCTTAGTTTGTTTCAACGGCTATCGTGGGTCTATTCACGATGAGTGTTGCAAATGCTGAAGTCTTTAGTTATGAGAAGGATGGGAAAGTAACCTATGGCGATTATGTTCCACCACAAGGTTTAGACGCCGGACATTCGGCGCTAACTAGTCAGGTGTAGTACTCAAGCAATTTAAAAGCCGTGAAGAGCGCCTAGGACTTGTCGATGATCAGATTACTCGTCTGGATGATCGTGTCCGTATTTCGAAGGAAAGCCTTATCGGTGTTATTCAGCGTATTCAGGACGCCGAGAAGTCAAAAGGCGCTGGTAATGCGCCGTCTGAATTGTATGAAGAACAGGTTAACGTGAAGAAGAAAATTGAAAACACCTGGACTTTGATTGATTCCTGAGCGGTGGAGCGAAATAAGATGGCTACGAAATTCGAAGCAGATATTATTCGCTATCGTTGGCTGAAGAGTGGAGGCCAATCTAAATAATATTTAAGCCAGTTAACTGGGTGGTTTGTCATGGATCAAAGTACCCACGCCTTCGCTGGTAAACAGTTCTAACAGCACGGCATGCTCGACACGACCATCTATAATGACAACGCTGCGCACTCCTGCCGCGACGGCGTCGACTGCACATTGAACCTTGGGAAGCATGCCACCATGCAAGGTGCCCTTAGCAATTAACACGGCAATATCTTTTGGAGTTAGTCCGGTGACAAGCCGCCCATCGTCATCAAGGATGCCGGGTGTATTGGTCAATAAAAGTAGTCTTGAAGCATTTAACGCAATGGCTATGCTGCTAGCTACGAGATCAGCGTTAATGTTATAGCTAGCACCAAATTTGTCAGTGCCGATCGGGGCAATGACGGGGATTATGTCATCGGCTGTGAGCTTGTTTAATACTTCCGTGTTTATCTTTGCAACTTTTCCAACATACCCCAGCGCATCTGCGGGACGGCCGGGCAGGGTCAAAGGGATCGCCTGAATCAGATCGGCATCTTTACCAGTCAGACCGATAGCCCGACCTCCTACTTGGTTGAGTAGTGACACGATGCTTTTGTTCACAGAGCCGCCCAATACCATCTCGACGACATTCATAGTTTCTTCATCTGTGACCCGCATGCCGTCGATGAACCTGCTTTCGATAGCAAGCCGTTCAAGCATCTGACCAATTTGAGGACCACCACCATGCACAACAACGGGGTTAATGCCCACCTGTTTCATCATGACAACATTCTTGGCAAACGAGCGTTGCAGTTTCTCGTCCGTCATGGCGTTGCCACCATATTTGATGACGACCGTTTGACCGCTATAGCGCTGTAGAAAAGGCAGCGCCTCGTTCAAAACTGATGCAGTTTGAGCCGCAGAATACTGATCTGAAGGCAGGGTGGTTTCGTCGCTCATTACTTTATCGGATCTGTTTGTTTTTAAAACGGGACAGTAACGTTGGCATCGGTTGCATTCATTATTTTACGAAACTCGTTTTGAATGCGAGCAAGCGCTTCATCAGTATCAGCTTCGAAACGGATAACCAAGGATGGTGTTGTATTGGAAGCACGCAGGAGCCCCCAACCATCAGCGTAATCCGCTCGTACACCATCAATGGTGGTGAGTGTCGCACCTTCGAAGTTACCATTGGCCATGAACTGTTTTACAAATGCATGCTGTGCACCGTCTTCATCGAGTGTGACATTCAATTCTGGTGTATTGATGCTGTTGGGGATTTCAGCAAATATTTCACTAGCAGGGCGATCGGTTTTAGACAGGATTTCTAGCAGCCGAGCTGCGGCATAGAGCGCATCGTCAAACCCATACCAGCGTTCTTTAAAAAACATATGACCACTCATTTCACCGCCTAACAGGGCACCCGTTTCCTTTATGCGAGCTTTGATAAATGAATGACCTGTTTTCCACATATCCGGTACTCCGCCGGCTGCAGTGATTGCTGCAGGCAAAACCTTGGAGCATTTGACGTCATAAATAATGCGAGCACCCGGGTTACGTTGAAGTACATCCTGAGCAAATAAAACCATTTGACGATCGGGCCAAATGACATTGCCCTGATCATCTACGACACCGACGCGATCGCCATCGCCATCAAAGGCCAAGCCGACTTCATGCTTTTTCTCTTTAACAACAGCGATAAGTTCTACCAGGTTTTCAAGCTTGGCGGGATCAGGGTGATGATTCGGGAAGTTACCATCGACTTCTGTGAATAAAGACGAAGACTCACAACCCAGAGCATCAAACATTTGCGGGGCGGCTGCACCTGCCACACCGTTGCCACAGTCGTAGGCAATGCTCATAGGGCGAGCAAGTTTGACATCACTGAGAATTCTGTCGAGATAGTCTTGCAGAATATCTTGGGTTGATAGAGCCCCGGCGGTATTGGCCGTATACAAGTCATCGTTTACAAGCCGGGTATGCAGAGCAGTTATGCCATCGCCAAACAAGGCGTCCCCACCGATAACCATTTTCAATCCATTGTATTCTGGTGGGTTGTGGCTGCCGGTAACCATGATGCCGGTGCCGGTGTTTAAGTGGTAAGTAGCAAAATACAACACTGGAGTTGGGACCATACCAATGTCGATAACATTGACGCCCGTGCTCTGTATGCCAGTGCTGAGTGCCTTGATTAAATCGGGTCCGGACAACCGTCCATCTCTAGCAACAACAACCGTCGCAATTTCACGCTTTTTACATTCTGAGCCAAATGCTTGGCCTATTTGTTCAACCGCTGTCGGCGTGAGTGTGTCGGTTACGACTCCGCGAATGTCATAGGCACGGAAAATTGCGGGTGAAATGCTACTCATGATGTGCTGTTTCCTGAATGCAGATATACGTTACAGCGCGAATCAATTGCGTGTGCAATATGCCGTGCTGCGTATGTTGAATAGATAGTAAATCGTTTAGTTTTTTCCAGTCGAGCCAAATCCACCAGCACCACGAGAGGTCGCATCAAAACTCTCAACGTGGTTAAAAGCAACCTGGGCAACGGGCACAATAACTAACTGTGCAATACGTGCGCCTACTTCAATGGAATAGGCTTGAGTACCTCTGTTCCAGCACGAAACAAACAGTTGTCCCTGGTAATCAGAGTCAATCAAGCCCACCAGATTGCCCAGCACAATACCGTGTTTGTGGCCAAGGCCAGAACGCGGCAATATTAGGCCTGCGTAACCGGAGTCGGCAATGTGAATGCAAATACCCGTCGGGATCAGTTCGGTGGCACTGGGTTCTAATACTAGCGTCTCTGCAACACAGGCCCTGAGATCGAGCCCGGCTGAGCCATTACTCGCATAGTGAGGTAGTTCAATGGTGTCACCGACACGGGAATCGACAATGGTGTAATTAATGGTATTCATTAAGAGTTACTTAAACGCTCCGCGAGAATTGCAAGCAATGACCTGGCAACCTCATGTTTACTCCCTGACGGGATATTTTGGTGTCCGTCATTTTCAGGCCAGTAAATACTAAGTGAATTGGTATCGCTACCGAAAACCGGATTGTCAGCCTGTCCGACGTTGTTAGCAGCAATCATATCTAATTGCTTGCGTTTAAGCTTGCTGCGGGCATGTTTTTCCATGTCTTCTGTTTCGGCTGCAAAACCTAGGCAGAACGGGCGATTATTAAGTGTGGATACATGTTTTAATATGTCTGGGTTGCGAATTAAAGAGAGTTGCATCTTATCGTCGTTTTTCTTGATTTTCTGATCCATCACGGTTTTAAGTCGATAGTCCGCAACGGCTGCCACAGAAATAAAGACATCGTGCTCGGCTACCTGGCTCATGACGGCTTCCAGCATGTCTTCGGCAGTGATGACATCAATACGTTTGATTGCAGACGATGCGCTGAGGGAGACCGGGCCGGTAACCAGGGTCACGCTTGCGCCCATGCAAATAGCAGCCTCTGCGATGGCGAATCCCATCTTGCCAGAGCTGTGGTTGCTGATATATCTAACGGGGTCAATCGATTCTTGCGTGGGACCTGCGGTTATTAACAGCCTGTGCGCAGTCAGCAATTGTGAGGAGGCAGGTGCATTCAATGTGGAGTCCTTACTCGTTACATGATTAATCAGTGCATCTCGAATGTCTTCGGGTTCCAGCATGCGACCTGCACCGGTCTCGCCACAGGCCTGTGCGCCTTCGGCAGGTCCGAGAAAAGTGACACCTCGCGATTTCAGTAGTTGGCAATTGGACTGTGTTGCTGGGTTATCCCACATGAGGCGGTTCATGGCGGGGGCAACATACAGCGGTGCATCAGTTGCAAGGCATAGTGTTGAAAGTAGGTCGTCTGCCATACCGTGAGTAATTTTAGCCAGCGTATTGGCCGTGGCAGGTGCAATCAGAATGTAATCTGCCCAGCGAGCCAATTCTATATGGCCCATTGCAGCTTCTGCGTTCGAATCCAGTAGGTTTGTATGCACTGGATTGCCAGTGAGTGCCTGGAAGGTCAGCGGCTGAATGAACGCTTGGGCGCCTACCGTCATGACCACCTTAACCGTTGCGCCGGCATCGATAAGCCTACGTGCCAGTATCGCGCTTTTGTAGGCCGCAATACCGCCGGTAATTCCCAGGAGGATTTTTTTGTTATTCAGGGATTGCATACGGCCATGGTATCAGTTTGCGTGAGGGTTAAGAGCAGCAGAGCCTCGTGATTCATCAGGGTGTGGAGGGAACATTCATACCGATTCGATGGGGTTAAATGTGTCTGCTGTCACAGTTTGCAATGAGCTTTCAGGCTGATTTGTGGGATTTGTGGCTTTGTGCTTTACTCTAGCTTCCATACCACGATCACAAGGATGTTGATCATGACGATAAAAAGCTGGCCGCAATCTGAGCGGCCGCGCGAACGGCTCCTGCGTCAGGGAGTTAGTTCACTGAGTGATGCCGAACTTCTGGCGATTATCATTCAAACGGGAACAGCAGGTTGCTCAGCTGTTGATCTATCCAGGAATCTGTTGAGCCATTTTGGTGGGCTGGGTGCATTGCTCAAAGCGGATCAACGTACCTTTTGTGCAGTTCAAGGGCTTGGCGTGGCCCGCTATAGTGTTTTGCAGGCAGCCGTTGAGATTAGTCGTCGGCAAGTTTATGAAACGCTGTCCACCAATGATGTTCTGAGCTCTCCTGATCATGTGCGCCGATATTTATCTTTGCAGTTATCAGGTCTTACGCATGAAGTTTTTGCTGCACTGTTTCTGGATAATCGCCATAGGGTTATCGAATACAAAGAATTATTCACAGGTACTATTGATTCAGCTGCGGTTTATCCACGGGAAGTGGTAAAGCATTGTTTGAGTACCAACGCAGCAGCTGTCATATTTGCTCACAATCATCCTAGTGGCGTGGCAGAGCCTTCGGATACGGATGTACGATTAACGCGAAAGTTAACTGACGCCTTGTCGTTAATTGACGTCAGGGTGCTTGACCATCTTGTTATCGGGCAGGGAGTGCAGACGTCATTGGCGGAACGTGGGTTGTTGTAGCATTCCAACGTGGTTGGCTTCAGTCTATATCGGGGCCACCTCTCCTAAGTTATTGCAGAACTATACCATTGGCGCAAAATTTACCGCGGCTGAAGAAATAATACCAACGGGAATTCAGCGTTCGATGCGTTGGAAAACAGCGAGAGTCAGGGGGTAAAGCAGTTCCCGAATTTGGATGATACTCAAGTGGCTTGAAATTGGAGAATCAAATAATGATTAACAAGAACAAACGTTTCCTTGGCTTGTCTGTCGCATCATTTGTGCTGGCTGGATTAGTATCGGTGCCTGCAATGGCTGGCGTGATGAAATTTCATCATGACTTGCCAGAAGATAGCGCTCAACATGCCGCGGCGTTAAAGTTTAAGGACGCAATTTACTTGCGGTCAACCGGTTACCTCCCAGCCGACTTTAAAGGTCATAAGGTTCGCGTAATGTAGAGTCCTATTATCATGGAGTAGTTCAAAGCACTGGGTGCTAACCCGGTTCCAATTGCATTCACGGAAACCTATAGCGCGTTGCAGCAAAAGGTTGTCGAATGTCAGGAAATCCCATTGGTGTCGATTACCAAGATGAAATGCTATGAAGTACAGTCTGATGTTGTGATCAGCAACTATGCCTATTTGGCATACGCATTTGTTGTCAGTAAGCGTTGGTTCGATGGTCTGAGCGAAGCAAACCAGGGAATTATCGGTGATGCCGCTGTTGAATTTACAGCGTTTCAAAGAGAAGACACCGCACGTCGTGAAGCTGGATATCTGGAAACGATTAACAGCAGTGGAACAAACATCAATACGTTGACTCCTGAGCAATTGGCTGGATTCCAGGAAGCCACGCGTTCCGTTCATGAGCAATTCGCCGATGATATTGGTCGTGATTTACTGGAAGCTTTTTACAAAGATATCGAGAGCGCTAGTAAATAGAGGTTTTTTGAGACTGTCAGTTGCTAGCGTTATTTTCGCTAGCAACTGACTCATCTACTCAAGACTTTATCGGTAAAACCATATTCACTTAGACGGGAATTGCAGGTGCCTATTCTCCAAAGAATTAACAAACTATCTCATTTTCTCGAGGAGATTTTGATCGGCGGCTTATTAGCATCTGCGTCGCTAATCCTGTTTGCAAATGTTGTTGCCCGATATGTTTTCAACTGGGGTGTTCCCTGGGCAGAAGAGCTGGTTCGTTATGAGATCATTTGGATGGTTTTCATTGGTGGGAGCGTTGCAGTACGTAAGGGTATTCATATCGGCATTGATATATTGGCAACCGTTTCACCGCCAAAAACACAGACTGTAATTCATCTTGTGATCAATGCGATCTCTCTGCTTTTCTGTGTATTTCTTACCGTAATCGGCTTTGATCTCATCAGCCAGACAAAAATGTCTGGCCAGGTAGCTCCCGCCCTACAGGTTCCAATCTGGATCGTGCAAATGGCTATTCCTATTCCTATTGGTGGCTCTCTGATGGCCCTACGTTTCCTGCAGCGTGTTATTTCTGTGTGGCAAGACGGCGTATCTGATGCCCAATTGGAAGATTTAGGATAATAGATTGGTCCTTGGTTTTTTCTTCATTCTTGCGACTCTCCTTGTCATAGGAGTCCCTATTTTTGTCGCCCTGTCCAGTGCGGTCGTAGTAGCCACAATGGTAGACGGTAGTGTGCCGCTCACGATCGTGATTGAACGATTGTTCGCAGGGCTCGATAAATTCTCATTGATGTCAATTCCGTTTTTAATATTGACGGGGAGTTTGATGAGTTCAGGTGGGTTGTCGCAGCGAATTGTAAGTTTGGCAAATCTTCTGGTGGGCCGATTCAACGGGGGTATGGAGGTATCTTTACACCGACAGAGGCTGCGGCTGTTGCCATTATTTATGCATTCTGCGTTTCGGCTTTTGTCTATAGTGAAAATCACTTTCGGAGCTATTCACCGTGATCGTTGGTGCTGCCTCGATCACGGCCCAGGTAATGAACATTCTTGCCGCAGCTTCAGTACTATCTTGGTTTTTCACTTCAAACGGAATTGCTGTTGTTATCGCCGAAGAGGTATTGTCCATAAGTAGCAATCCTTATCATATTCTTTTCCTTGTCAATGTCACTGTGTTGATGGTTGGAATGTTTCTGGACGCCGCTTCGATTATGGTAATTCTTGCTTCCCTGTTTTACACAGTCGGTATGAAGGTTGGAATCAACCCGATACACCTTGGTGTGGTGCTGATCGTTAATGGCGCGATAGGTATGTTCACACCACCATTCGGGTTGAACCTGTTTGTAGCCAGTTCGGTTGGTGATGTGAATTATATGCAGGCGGTAAAGGGTGTTTTGCCTTTCATTGCCATCGCGATATTTGCGTTGTTGCTTCTCACCTATTTACCCGCATAAGCATGTTCTTGCTGCGAATGGTTTATGAGGGTATTTAGTCAAAGGTGTTTTTGGTGGTCGAATCAGAAGCCACTTTGGTTTTCATAGCGGCATCGTCCACCAGGGTCTTATCCCATAGAGGAAGTCCACGGCGATAGGCCGCACGCCCTACAAGGTGAGCGCCGACGGGTGCGGTTAAAAATAGAAACGCGATGATAAGCAACGCCTTGGTAATAACTAGTGAGGTGGCAAAGTGAACGGACACCCCAAGCACGATAAGGCCGACACCCAAGGTTCCTGCTTTGGTTGATGCATGCATACGAATTAGCACATCAGGAAGGCGCAACAGGCCAAGGCCTGCGATGGCTGCAAAACCACCACCTAGCACGATAAGAATACTAACGATGATGTCATTCATTAGGGTTGCTCTCGGGAAGTGTTGTCCACGCCGGCATTATCTGATTTTTGAGTTTCATTTAAATCACCGAGTGGAGTTTTTGGATTAGTTTCCAGGTAGCGTGCGAACGCCACGGTGGCTAAAAATCCGACTAAGGCCAGAGCGAGCCCAAGATCAAGATAGGCTGAGTTATCCAGTTGTAAGGCTAACAACGAAGATACAGCTACCAGCAGAATGGTTACCAGATCCATAGAGACAATTCTATCGGCTGAGGTCGGCCCTTTGAACATGCGTATGCAGCCAGCAACAAGACCTAATGCGGTGAGAGCGAGCGCGATTGTGATTGAAAGATCCATTAACGCATAGCCTCTAATACCCGTCGCTCCATACCGTTTTTGATCTCAGCCTTGAACGCTTCTGGATCGTCAACAAACATGGCATGGACCAGCAAGTGTGATCGATCATCGCTGATGTCTATCGACAGTGACCCTGGTGTCAGAGATACAAGGTTGGCGAGCACGGTTATCTCAGCGTCGGTACTCGCATCAAGGGGCACTGCAATTATCGCCGGCTTGCTTTTGTGTATTGGGGTTAGAACATCCCACGTAACTTCCAGGCTAGAAACAATAAGCTCGTAAATAAAGTAGATCGCAAGCGAGACACCATCATATAGTTTGCCGCAATAGCGACTGGATCCTAACAATGGCTGCAATATAAATAAAACCAGGTAGCCGATCAGAAAACCTACCAGCAGACTGGGTAAACCGATCCCACCATTTAGGGCGGCCCATACAAATGCAAGAATCAGATTGATGGCAAACGGCGTCATTATTTCTGTGCCTCATTTAGTTTGGCGCGCGCGGGTAATACGGCATCCACATAAGCGGTTCGTGTGATCAAGCCTTTCGCAGCAGTATCTGACATATCAATGATCTTGGCTGGTAAGAACCCTATCGCTAGCATGATCGCGGATAGACCAAGCACTGGGGTCCAAGCAAACGCATTTGGGCTCTCCACGGAGCCCGCAGTACTGGGTACATCTGCATCCAATGGCTTTGGCTTCCAGAAAACCTCAGACCAAATACGAATTAACGGAATAAACGTTAGTAGGCTGACCAAGACAACAAACGTGATGACCACTGCAGAGTCATGGTGGAGACCTGCGTCGATAATGAGTAGCTTGGCCCAGAAGCCGGACAACGGTGGAATACCAATGAGAGACAGTGCCGCCAGTAAAAATACGATAGAGAACCCGGGTCGTTCCTGATATAAGCCACCCAATCTTGCAAGCTCAAAACTGCCACCCAGTTTGCCGACGATGCCAGCAATCATGAACAAGAGCGCTTTGATCAGAATGCCGTGCACCATATAGAAAATGGCGGCTCCCATGGCCAGTGCTGATCCTAGTCCCAAGCCGAGCAGCATGAAGCCGATAGATCCGATGACATGAAAAGCCAAAATACGGCGCACATCACTGTGTGTCATTGCGCCGAAAACACCGAGTACCATGGTTACGAGTCCCAGGCAGAGAAGTGTGGTGTCAATCACTGGATGCTCACCTGGGAAGATCAACGTAAAGGTTCTCATTAAAGCGTAGATTCCTACCTTCGTCATTAGGGCGGCGAATACCGCTGTGACACTTATAGGAAGCGTGTGATAAGACGCAGGCAACCAGAAGTACAGAGGAAACACGGCGGCCTTGATGCCGAATGCGATAAGAAAAAGAACGGCAACAACTGCAACTAGTGCTTGATTCTCAACCAGTGGCACACTTAGTGATAGATCAGCCATATTGAGTGTGCCAGTCAGCCCGTATAGCAGGCCTATCGCAGTAAGTAGCAGCACAGTGGATATGAGGTTAATGGCTACGTATTTCACCGCGCCGTCCAGTTGCACCTTGTTTCCACCCAGTACCAGTAAGGCGAACGAGGAAATAAGCATGACTTCGAACCAGACGTAGAGATTGAACAGATCGCCTGTGAGAAATGCACCTACTACACCGGCAATAAGCATATTCATAAAAGTAAAGAAACCGCTGGCTATACGTTCTTTTGAGATATCACCCATTGCATAAATATTGACGCTTAGCGCAACAATAGCGGTAACCACGATAAGCATGGCGCTTAATATATCGGCAATAAGTGTTATACCCATGGGCGCTTGCCAGCCACCCATCTGATTTGATACCGGGCCGCCGTTTGCCACCTGATATAGCAGAAAGCTGGCGAGCATCAGCAAGATCATTGACCCGACTACACTGATAGCCCCACGTACCCTGGCGTTGCTTGTGCAGACGAAGCTTAGCACCGCCGTAATCATTGGGACTAGGATGCAAGCAATTAACAGGCCGTTCATGCTGACTCCTCTGGGTCATGACGTTGTTCCGCAAGCGTCATCTCATCAACGTCTACTGTGCCGATCGCCTGGTAGGCTTTAAGTGCCAGGACTAGCGTAAACGAGACCAGCCCGAAACCAATGACGATAGCCGTTAACACTAAAGCTTGAGGCAAAGAGTTTGCATATTGTGCGCTGCCTCCATCGCTGATTAAGGGAGGGGCGCCAATAGTCAGGCCACCAACTTTAAAAATGATGAGGTTGGCAACGTTGCTGATAAGTACCAGGCCGAAGAGGAACTTGACGAGATTGCGGCTGAGCATCAACCAGACGCTGACAGACATGAGTACGCCGACTAGAAGGCTGAGTAGAATTTCCACTAGAGTTCTTCCTCCAGAGCGATGACCATGCCAGCTACACCGCCGACCACGACTAGATAGACCCCTATATCAAATATCAGTGGAGTGCCCAGCGCCAGACCTTTGTCGGTTTCGGTCGCTCCGATGAATACCCACATCCCAGTCAAAAATGCGCTGCCTTGGAGCAACGGCAAGATACCGGAAAATACGGTGGCTAGCAGTCCTATCATTACCAGAACTTGAGGGTCCACACGCAGAAGCTTTCGCATCATTGCCGGGCCTTCAGCCAGGCCGTAAACGATTATCCCTGCTGCCGCAACGAGGCCGCCGATGAATCCACCGCCAGGCTCGTTGTGTCCTCGCCAAAGCAGAAAAACGGAAAAAAGCAGCATTAGCCCCACCAGAAGACGACTGATGGTGCTGAAAATCAAGGAGTTCATGAGTGAGGACCTTGTGGGTGTGCGCGAACCTTTAATAATGCGATAACGGCCATTGCGGCCGTTGCAACCACGGCTACTTCACCCAAGGTATCGAGCGCTCGGAAATCAACAAGAATGACGTTGACAATGTTTCGGCCGTAAGCCGTAGTGAGGCTGTGATCTTCAAAGAACTGAGTTACCGTCATATCCAAGGGTGCTAGTGATACGCCCAGCGTAATGACGGTCATAACTACCCCTGCGGCTATAGCGATGCTTGCATCGCGAAAGCTACCTGCTTTTCCAGGATGTTGCTGCCCGGGGAAGCGCGGCAGCTTGACCAGTACTGTCGCTATAAGGACTACAAATAGTGTCTCGACCATCAGCTGCGTAATGGCAACGTCGATGGCGCCAAAGACAAGAAATATTACCGCAACACCACTGCCGACGATGCCGAGCGCGCATATAGACAGTAGTCTCGATTTGCTGAACGCAACAACGATAGCAGCCCCCATCATCAGTGCTACCACCAACGCAACAATGGGTGTTATTGGTGTGAGGTTCGTTAGGTCTACCGTCACTGATTGGTATAACAGGGTGACAGACACGGATATAACAAAAGCACTAAACACGGTGGTTAGGTAATGACTCAGTGAGCCTGTTTGCAGGCGATTCGTCAGCCCTGATGCCAGAGACTGGGTTCCATTGAGTAGACTCTCGTAAGCGGTGTCGCCGAGCACAGGCAACTTCTCAACTAGGTGGTTAATGGCTTGGCTGACTACTTTAAGTTTGAAAAACATCAGCGTGCCCAGAGCAACGGTTACAACACTGAGTATCAGTGGGACGTTTATGCCATGCCACAGAGAGAGCTTTACTTCAGATCGTGTAGCAAGAATGTCACTGACAGCAGGCTGTATTATAGATTTGGCAATTAACTCTGGAAAAATGCCGGTTGCCAATCCCGCTATGGCTAATAGTAGGGGGCCAATCCACAACAGCACGGAGACTTCCTGAGGTGCACGTATTGCCGTCGCTGATTGTCCACCAAGAAAGACCCGAAACACAAAGGTCAGAGCGATGGCAACCATCATAGCGTTAGCCGACACCGCGGCAACTACGATCAACCACGGTTCATCAGCAATGGCCAGAGCTCCTTCGTACTTGAGCTCCTTACCAATAAAACCTAAGAACGGAGGGAACCCTGCCATTGACAGCGCTGCTAAAACTGCCACCCCAGCTGTCATTGGCATAGTGCGGATTAGTGACCCCAGTTTGTTGTAATCACGTGTTCCAGTGCTCTTGTCTACGTTACCTATTACCAGGAACAAGGCGCACTTGTAAAAGGCGTGGACCAGCAGAAATGTCACTGCCGCAAGTGCCGCAATACGCAAGTCAGAAGCAAGGAACAGAGTGAGAGTGCCGAGCGCCATGACAGTGGTCCACGCCAGCATCAGTTTCATGTCGGTTTGTCGCAATGCCATCATAGACGCCCACACCGCTGTGATTGCACCTGTGATGCTCAAGGTATAGAACCATTCTTCTGTGCCACCAAGTGATGGTTGCAGTCGCATCATGAGATAGATGCCAGCCTTGACCATGGTCGCAGAATGCAGATAAGCGCTGACCGGTGAAGGTGCTGCCATGGCGTTGGGTAGCCAGAAATGAAAAGGAAATTGCGCAGACTTGGTAAATGCGCCTAACAATATGAGCGTCAGTATCAATGGGTATTGCGCGTGCTCCGTGATGGCTGGTCCGGAGGCAATGATCCCGGATAGCAGGTAGCTACCAGATGCTTGTCCGAGCATGATAAGGCCGACCAGTAGGGCAAGGCCACCACCTCCGGTAATAAGGAGTGCCTGAAGTGCTGCTCGTCGTGCCTTGATGTTTTCGTGTTCAAAACCGACCAGGAGAAAAGAGGTGATGGTGGTCAGTTCCCAGAAAACGAACAGCAGAATGATGTTGTCAGCTGAGACCAGTCCGAGCATGGCAAGCATAAAAGCAAGCAGTAACCATTGAAGCCGCGCATGGCTTTTGTGGAGTTTGAAATAACCGAAAGAATAGATGACCACTAAAACGCCGATACCGCTGATCAGTAAGCCGAAGAGCAAGCTTAGGCCGTCAACGCGAAATGCCAGCTCTACCCCCAAACTTGGGATCCATTGAGCATTGAAACTCCAAGGGATGCCAGATGAAATAGAGCTTATTTGTGATACATAAGCGACGAAAAAAACTATCGCAGAGGCAAGCGCGCAGGCAAAAGCGGTCTTGGCGGAGCTGCTAGCACCTTGTGTCATCTCGGAGTCGCTGTGAAAATCAGTGTGTGGCGTGGTTTCGGCAGACATTATCCGGTTATGCCGGGATGTGCCCGAAGATGTTTGCCTGGTTGGTGTGAATAGCTACTAACAGAGCATCACAGCCAATACAAAATACCGTGTGTAAAGTATCGACAGAGTCGACAGTCAGGTCAATTCGATTTTTCTCAGTCGTGAAGTCGGTTTTTCCGTTGAGTTGGGTTGAGTGCTGATGTCAAATTGGCCCGCGAATATTTGTAATCGCCCACGATTAACGATTAGGTTTGCAGAAGGCTATGATGCTTGGCACGCATGTTTCGTGCATGCTGATGATTTGCGAAATCATCACCGCCAGCTCACGCGTTTTTTAGATGTTCAATTTGGCTATTGTTATAGTTTTGACCAAACGGTAAAAGCTAATAATCAAGCCTTTATTGTTTTAACAACAATAGGTGTTTTGCGTTCAGGTTGATTTTGAGAAACGATGTTTTTAGGTTGGCAACCTTTGGGGTCTGCACTTTCGCCAGAATCCTGATCTGTTCGGGCTTCTCCCCCCTGGTCGCAATCACTAGCTAAAGCGTTTTGGCTTAATGCCCCAGCCATGAGAATTCCACTGCCTGCTAGAATGAAGCATCTGCGGCTTGATTTATCGAGTACCGCTACGTAGTCTGGTTTTTTATTCGACATGCCGTGCTCCTTATTTTTCGGAACCATCGCACACTAACGCACGTAGTGTTGAGCTGTCAATATG
>JBLHWG010000015.1:0-30184 GCA_047629055.1 Halioglobus sp. | reverse complement strand
TTTTCCATAGGTTCCAGACTTTTGCCATCTGTTGACTCTGGCTGGCCAGAGAGCCCCATCATGCGTGGTTGACTTGGGCCGTAGATATCAGCATCCAGTAAACCGACGGTTGCACCTTCAGACGTCAATGCCAACGCTAGATTTGCTGATGTCGTTGATTTGCCAACACCACCTTTGCCTGAAGCTACGGCTATGATGTTCTTGACGTTTTTAAGGCGTTTGACACCTTGCTGGACAGAATGGGCAATGATCTTGTGGGTGACATTGATTGTGGCGTTTTCTACACCAGCGTGCTCTCTTAGCCCATCCGATACCATCGAGGCCAGGGTACTGGCCCAATGTGCACACGGATATGGCATGCATAGATCAATAGCGACCCCAGAATCCTCGATTCGCACATCTTGCAGCGTTTTCGCCGCCAAGAGGCTTATATTCAAATGAGGATCTGTGATTTTGTCGAGCGCTTGCTCAATTTTTTCCCGCGAAACTTCTGACATCAGACTGCAATGCTCCTGCTTATATGAACTGTGTGTACTGGGCTGTTAAACTACCAATCAACCCGTAACTATACACGCATGTGCAACGTGCGAAACCTTGCTTTTTTCCACCCCCCCCAAGGACACAAGTAAAAACCTGATGAGCCGCCGTATACTAGTCACAAGCGCCCTCCCCTATGCCAATGGTTCACTGCATATCGGGCACATGCTGGAATATATCCAGACAGATATCTGGGTGCGATATCAGCGCCTTATGGGCAATCAATGCCAGTGGGTTTGGGCGGATGATGCTCACGGCACACCCATTATGCTTAAAGCTGAGTCAGAAGGTATTTCGCCAGAAGCGCTGATAACGCGAATGAAAGCCGAACACGAAAGCGACATTGAAGGTTTCTTACTGTCGCCGGACAACTTCCACACGACTCATTCGGATGAAAATCGGGAGATGGCTACGCTCATCTATAACCGACTGAACGAAGCTGGCTACATTGTGAAGCGAACAATTAAACAGCTTTATGACAGCGAAAAACAAATGTTCCTGCCAGATCGCTACGTCAAAGGCGTGTGCCCGAACTGCGACACTGCGGATCAATATGGCGACAATTGCGAGAGCTGCAGCGCCACCTACGATGCAACAGCCTTGAAAGATCCGATTTCCCAAGTCTCAGGCACGACCCCTGAACAGAGAGATTCAGAACAACATTTTTTTGCACTCAGCCAATTTGGAGACATGCTGAAAGAATGGACGGCCAGTGGTACCTTGCAGCCCGAAGTTGCCAACAAACTAAAAGAGTGGCTGGAAAGCGGCTTACAAGACTGGGACATATCACGCAATGCCCCGTACTTCGGATTCGAGATTCCCAATTCACCCGGCAAGTATTTTTATGTCTGGCTCGATGCACCCATAGCCTATATCGCCAGCCACATCCATCTAAGCCAGAGAACCGGGGAGCAATGGGAAGAGACATGGAAGCCAGATTCCGAAGTCGAGGTTTATCATTTTATTGGTAAGGACATTGTGAATTTCCATTGCTTGTTCTGGCCTGCAATGTTGGAAGGTGCAGGTTTTCGCAAACCCAGTGGCGTTTTCGCTCATGGATTTCTGACAATCGACAATTTAAAAATGTCCAAATCCAGAGGAACCTCGATCACTATCGACACCTGGCTTAAGCATTTAAAGCCTGAGTATTTGCGCTACTACTACGCGTCTAAACTCTCAAGCAGTGTCGTAGACCTAAACATGAACTTTGATGATTTCACTACGCGCGTCAACGCAGACCTGGTTGGCAAAGTCGTGAATATCGCTAGCCGTTGTGCTGGCTTTATCAGCAAACGATTCGACGGCAAACTTAGCGCTACTTATCCAGAAAATAGATTGAATGATTACGCGCAATTCATCAGCGCTCAGCAGATGATCATGCAGTACTACGAGCAGCGTGAGTACGGCAAAGCGATGCGTGAAATTATGATTCTGGCCGAACATGCCAACACCTATATCAATGATGCTGAGCCGTGGGTGAAAATAAAGGATGAATCTCAGGCAGAGGAAGTACAGCAAATTTGCACGGTCGGATTAAATTACTTTCGCATAATCGTGACCTACCTTAGCCCTGTTCTACCTGAGCTTACTCAAAAAACTGAAGAGTTTCTCAACACGAAATTGACTCTTGATTCACTCGAGCCCCCATTAGTCGATCATCCAATAAACAAATTTAAACCTATGATGACAAGAGTAGAGACTACTCAGGTTGAAAAGGTTTTGGAAGAAACCAAGGGTAGTCCTGCGACCGCTTCCAGTAGCGCAACACAAAGTGCAGCAGCGAAACCCGCGATCGAGCCCTTAAAACCTGAGATAGAAATAGACGACTTTAACAAAATCGATTTTCGCGTCGCTGTGATTACCGATGCTCAAAAGGTCGAGGGTGCAGATAAACTCGTACAACTTACTTTGGATATCGGCATCGAGACGCGCACTGTATTCGCGGGAATCAAAGCGGCCTATTCACCAGAATCGCTAATTGGCAGAAAGACGGTGATGGTTGCGAATCTAAAACCGCGCAAGATGCGGTTCGGACTTTCCAGCGGGATGGTTTTGGCGGCAGGCCCAGGGGGATCTGACATTTTTATTCTGACACCTGATGAAGGCTCTGAGCCCGGCATGAGAGTCAAGTAGTTATTCAACAAGAACTATCTAAAATGACCAAAATTATAAGCGTATTACCGATTTCCAAGTGCATTAAATAGTGCAAGACGTTGCGTTCATTTTGCTAGGAACTGTATTGGTCAACAATTTTGTGCTGGTGCAGTTTCTAGGGCTATGCCCATTTATGGGTGTATCACGCCGTGTTGATTCTGCGCTTGGAATGGGTATCGCCACGACATTCGTCTTAACACTCTCTGCTGGGCTAAGCTACGCCGTGTATCAATGGCTATTGCTTCCGTTTAATTTAGAGTATCTGCGTACGTTAAGTTTTATTTTAGTTATCGCATTAGTCGTACAATTTACTGAAATCGTCATACGCAAACAAAGTCCGCTGCTACATCGAGTACTGGGGTTATACCTTCCGTTAATCACGACCAACTGTGCAGTGCTTGGCGTGGCCTTACTCAGCGTCAACCAACAACACAGCCTGCTTGAAGCCTTATTACATGGTTTCGGCGCAGCACTAGGCTTTACGCTCATTCTGATTCTATTTTCGGTCCTGCGCGAAAGGTTGGAAACTGCTGACGTACCCTCAGCCTTCAAGGGCAGTGCCGTCGGTTTAATTAGCGCTGGCATCATGTCTTTGGCATTCATGGGTTTTAGCGGACTGGGCAGATAATGACTACCGCCATCGCTTTTGTTCTATTTTCGTTAATCGCGGCTGTTGCCGGCGGATCTCTGGCTTGGTTGTCTGCGCGAAAACCGAAAACACGTCGCCCCAATACTGCTGAGAAAAAAAGCGCCTATGGGATAGCCGAAGATTCCCTCGACGAATTGATAGAAGCAGTCAATGAAAAACTACCGCAAACACAATGCGCGCAATGTGGATATCCTGGCTGCAGACCTTATGCTTCAGCCATTATCGAAAGCGATGTTCCCATCAATCAATGCCCCCCTGGTGGTGTCGCCCTCATTCAGGAGTTAAGTGAGTTTCTCGGTAAGGAAGCCATTGATCCAGACCCAAATCGAGGTGATAAAAAACCCGAACAGGTTGCCATCATCATTGAACCTGATTGCATTGGTTGCACCCTGTGTATAGCAGCATGCCCGGTCGATGCCATTGTCGGTGCATCACGCTATATGCACACGGTGATCAGCGACCATTGCACAGGTTGTGAACTATGCCTACCGCCCTGTCCGGTAGATTGCATCGAATTGATTCCTATCCAAAAGCCACTAACTCAGTGGCATTGGCCTAAACCCACATGACGATTCGCCTAGCCAAAAAAATCACTGAACAGGCCGCTGAATGGCTTACCAAAGGGATCACAGAGGGACGCCCTAGGAGACTGATCAAGTGGTTCTCATCAACTTCAAGCCGAGACTTACGTAGTGGCCTGGCGTTACCGAGAAATAAACCCAGCTTAAGTGGCGACAGAGAAATTAAAACGCTGAGCTTAGCGAACAATATATGCATACCTCTATTGAACTACCAACAAGAGGCACTTACCCCTGTGGTATCCATAGGCCAGACAGTCCGTCCAGGTGACTTGTTAGCCCCGGGAGTTATTGCAAGCTGTTTTGGTGTTATCGAGTCGATTGAATCCCGCGCTGTAAATCACCCGTCAGGTATTAATTCACTATGCATCATCATTTCTCCTGAGGTTGATAAGCCCAATGAAGTGGCTGTGTACCCCACTCAAGAAAATGTCACAACAGAGAGGATTTCGGCCTGCGCGATTCATGGTCTTGGTGGTGCAGGCTTCAAGACAGCAGACAAACTAGTCGCGATCAATGCCACCGATCACGGCTTTGTGGATACCTTGGTTATAAATGCTGTTGAATGCGAGCCTTTAATCAGCTGCGATGAATCACTAATTGCAAACCAAGCGCCTACCATTGTCACAGCAATAGAGGGCCTTATTGACCTGACTCAATGCCGCCGCTGCCTGCTTGCCATCGAGGACGATAAGACAGTAGCCATAGAACAACTTGAATTAGCGATACGAGAATATGCTCAGCAGGTTCGTTTTGAAGTGGTTTATCTAGCACCGGTGTACCCATCTGGCGCCGAACGTCCGTTAGTTGAACGGCTTACGGGCAAACAAACACCTGGCAATATTTTTCCTGCTAGCTTGGGCATTCTATGTATCAATGTTGCTACCGCACTGGCCACCGAACGCGCTCGGCAAGGCCACACATTGATTTCGCGAATTGTCACTATCGCTGGTGAGCTTTGCGACAACCCGGTAAATGTTCGCGTCACATTCGGAACATCGGTTTACGATGTCATTCAACAGACCGGTAACCTCGCTCATATAGACGCTGCCCGAATACGAGTAGGCGGCCCACTGAGCGGCTTCTTCATACAGGATCTCTCGGCGCCCATCACAGCGACTACTAATTGCATCACCTTGGAACGTTCAACAAAATCTGAACAAATCCATCCCTGTATCCGATGCGGTGCCTGCAGCGATGTGTGCCCAGTGGACCTTCTGCCACAGCAACTAAACACTTACTGCGTTAACGAAAATACTGAAAAAGCCAAAGTTTTCAGACTCAGTGAATGTATTGAGTGTGCTTGCTGTGATGCTGTTTGTCCGTCCAACATTCCTCTGACACAAACTTTCCGGTTTGCCAAAGGCCTTATACGTGAACAAGATCGTCAGTCACTACTAGCGACCCAAGCTGAGAGTCGGTATCAGCAAAGAGAAACAAGACTTGCGGATCGCCTTGACAAACGGGCGCTAAAGCGTGATGCCGCCCGTGCTCGATTGGCAACCAGCAAAGATCCGATCGCCGATGCGCTGGCTCGCGCTAAACAGAGAAGAAAGAGATCTGCGGATGACCAGTAACGTCCAGGCAGTCAGCTTCCTAGCCAGAAAAAAACGCTCAGTGCGCACAACCATGCTGCATGTCATGGCTGCTCTGGTTCCAGGTACTGTGCTATACGCTCTACTGCTTGATTATCGTATTCTTGCAAACCTAGCTGTCGCCTGTATAGCCGCCATATTCTGCGAGTATGTGTGCTTGCGACTGCGCTCCAGACCCGTGCGTGCAAGCTTGAGCGATGGAAGCATATTACTTGCAGCCTGGTTGCTGGCTCTTTGCCTTCCGCCATCCTTACCCGCTTGGCAGATAACGGTTGGTGCGTTTGTACTTGTGACGTTGGGCAAACATGTGTTTGGCGGACTCGGACAGAATCCGTTTAACCCTGCGATGGTCGCCTATGCATTTCTACTCGTTTCTTTCCCAGTAACAATGACCTCATGGGTAACGGCGATTGATACAACCGTGAGTCCTAAATCGTCCAGTGAATATTCTGCATCCACGAATAACTGGGATGGTGTGACTGGTGCCACGGCATTGGACCGGCTTAGAGAATTAAAAAGAAACTCATCAGCATCAGACATCCATGTTGACGCACTGGGGTCAGAGGAAACTAAGCGACCAGATGCAAAGGATACGTTGCGAGACGGCTATGAGCTTGCCGGTGACTGGATCCTGAGCTCGCCTTGGGTATGGACGAGCGTAGCTTGGTTACTTGGAGGTCTTTATTTGCTGATAGCAAGAATAATTACCTGGCACATACCCGCCTCGGTCTTGTTTGCTATAGCTATTTTCTACGCAATTGCCAACCTTGTAGGTTCAGGCATGGGGCTACCTATAGTTCCTGCTCTACTTTCCGGCGGCATAATGTTTGGTGCCTTTTTTATCGCGACTGATCCAGTCAGCGCTGCGGCAAGTCGCCAAGGACAGATCATCTACGGGTTTGGCATTGGCCTTTTGGTAGTTGTCATTCGTGAATTTAGCGTTTATCCAGAGGGTGTTGCCTTTGCTGTGCTGCTGATGAATATGTGCGTCCCGTTAATCGACTATGCATCGACAGGAAAGCAAGGCACCTTAACTTCGACCACTCGCCTTAAATGAACCCGATACAACGAGCAAGCATGACATTGGCCGCCTGCGTGTTGATCGCATTAGCGGCCTTATCGATGACGCATCGATTCACGAAAGAGCGTATTGCCTTAACCCAGCACCATTGGCTTACAAAGAATCTACAAGCCGTATTGCCCGAGGGACCTTATGACAACGACCCCTTACTTTCAATGCACACCATTAAAGCAGATGCTCTAGGCGGTGATCAAGCTGTTGAGGTATATCCGGTATACAAAGATCAGAAACCGTATGCTGTTGTATTGACTGTTGTTGCTCCTGATGGCTATAACGGTGATATACAACTTTTATTGGGCCTAAATGCTAACGGTACAATAATCGGCGCTAGAGTAACAAGTCATAAAGAGACACCTGGTTTGGGTGATGACCTCGAACTCAAGCGATCTGATTGGATAAACGATTTCTCAAATAAAAGCCTGAAAAGCACCATCAGCAAACACTGGAATGTGCGAAAGGAAGGTGGTTCATTCGATGCATTTACCGGTGCGACCATCACACCGCGCGCCGTAGTACACGCCATTTTTCGGGCACTGAGGTGGTACGAAAACAATCAGGGACGAGTCTTCATATCATGAACAACGATCTGAGCACTGCGAACGAAAGAGGTCTCTGGCACAAAGGAATGTGGTCCGAGAACCCGGCCCTGGTGAAACTACTAGGCCTTTGCCCCTTGCTCGCAGTGAGCAATAACGCCATCAATGGATTGGGGCTGGGCATCGCCACACTGATTACCCTTATAGTCGCCAACTGTTTTACGTCATTACTACGCCCAATTCTGCTCACATCCATCAGAATCCCCATTTACGTGTTGATCATCGCTGCAACGGTTACCATCCTTGAATTGCTGATAAAAGCCTGGCTACCCGATCTACATTCATCGCTGGGGATTTTCCTGCCCTTGATCGTCACAAATTGCTTGATAATCGGTCGCTCCGAATCCTTCGCCTCACGTCATACAGTGCCAGAATCGCTACGCGACGCATTGGCAATGGGAATAGGCTTTTTATGGGTTCTACTTCTGTTGGGTGGACTTAGAGAACTCATCGGCCAAGGCACTTTACTGGATGAAGCCCATATTCTCTTTGGCCAGCAAGCTCAGAACTGGACACTCCATGTTTTCAATGCTGACCACGGTATATTGCTGGCCTCACTGCCACCAGGTGCATTTATCACTCTCGGTTTGCTTCTGGCAGGGAAAAACAAGCTGGATGAGGCTTTATCAACTGACAATGGACCAGCAATATAATCATGCTATTTACGCAAGATCGCACTCGTACTCGCCAACTATTCCGCTCTGCGTGGCAAAAATTTGTTAACGAGGACACACTCGAGCCGCTGGAAAAACAAATTGTAGATCTACTAAAGGACCATCCCGAATATCACACGTTGCTAACAAAGTCTGACGACCTGCTCGATCACGACTTCACGGCAGAAGATGGCAGCGAAAATCCTTTCCTGCATTTAAGCCTACACTTGGCCTTGCGTGAACAAGTCGGTACCGACAGACCCCCAGGCATTGCATCAATTACGCGATCTCTGCTGTTGAAACATGGAGACGGTCACACTGTTGAGCACTTGATGATAGAGAAACTCGGTCTTTTTCTATGGGAAGCACAGCGTCAATCCAGAGCGCCAGATGAACAAGCCTATCTACAGAGCCTGAGAGAGCTTCTGTAAGGGATGAGCGTCACACTGCAATTGCCAAGAGCTTTGCAATTTTGCGGATCGCGGGAAAAATAAGGCTTTAGTCGGTTCAGGGAATTCACGTAACGTCGATTACCCAAACAGGCTGACATTAACAAAAGACCTTTAAACGGCGTGGACCCCAGCCTTCCAGCCCTATACACAAAAAGTGATATGGCAAACTTACACTATAAGATCGCCTGCATGACCCTACTGTCTGGCGTCTTTTTCTCTTCGACAGCAGACGCAACCACACTAAGGGAAGCTGGAGTACTTCAGCACCCCATCGAGCACCCTTCCGCACAGGGGCTCCTACACCACCACGGTAGTGCTCCACTTTCTGAAAAGCATAGACAGACATTGGAATATTACGGCCCTTGGCTGACAGCAAAAGGCTATTCATCCAACGCACAAGAACTCATCCTGTCTATAAACGATGCTCGCGTACATGGCTTGAACCCTGAAGCCTATAATCTTTCAGCAATCCTAAAAACCGCAAGTTCCATTGCCCAATTAAGCTCGGCAAATACACCAAAAACGGGTGGCAGTTCAGAGTTAACCTCTGCTATCGCTTATTATCGTGTCAACTTTGACAAACAACTGGGTGAAGCTTTTACAGCGCTAGCTAACGATCTTGGCAAAGGTGCAACGAAAGCTCAGGAAGTCCAGAGACAAATGTTTCGTGCGGCCCCGAAGGTCAATGCTCAAGAATGGTTGAATGCCATTTCTAAAGGACGAATCACTGTATCACAAGCGCTGGACTCTCTGATGCCACACGATCAGGCATATCACCGGCTAACTGCTCGCATGCGTGAGTTGCTGGCAGAGCGTAACTCACACAAAACGCGTATCAATGTTGAAGAGTCGGAAGAGCGTGCAAAAGAATTCGTTGCGCATGATATTCAACGTATCAAATTAAGACTGATTGAAACTGGCGAACTTCCCAAGAATACCGAATTAAACTCGGAGTGGGATGGCAATGTGCAATACGCTCTGCAGGCATTTCAACAGCGTAGCGGTATCCCGGTATCCGGCACCGCCGATACAAGAACCCGTAAATCGCTCAATCTGACACTGGACAAAGAAATAGAAGCAGTAGCACTGAGCTTGGAACGCTGGCGCTGGATGCCACGAGTGCTAGGGCGCAAGCACCTGCTTGTCAATCTGCCTGACTACCAAGTCGTAGTGCGCAAGGATGAAAAAACGTTGCTATCCCTGGCAACTGTTGTAGGAGCTGCTGTACACGCAACACCAACGTTCAGTGAAGATCTGCAGCACATCGTATTTAATCCAACCTGGACTGTTCCTAAATCCATAACTAATCGCGAGCTCATTCCCAGAGAGCGGCGTAAACCTGGTTATTTGAAGTCGAGAAATTTTGACATCATGCAACGCGATGGTGACTATTTAGTCAAAGTTGACTATGACGATGTGACGACAGAAGATCTGAACGCAGATCGATTTCCTTATGTATTGCAACAGCGTAGTGGTGACGGTAACGCGCTTGGTCGCATGAAATTCATGATGCCCAATCAGTGGAGCATCTACATGCATGATACTCAGGCCAAGAGACTGTTTACCCACAATGACAGAGCCTATAGTCATGGTTGCATCAGACTGAGCGATCCGGAAATAATGGCACGAACGCTACTTCATGAGGACGGCTATACGGCACAGGAAATCGATGCTGCACTGGCACTAACCGATAGAAAGCTTGTGAGACTCAGAACGCCTATTCCAACGCACATTACCTACATGACTTCTTGGGTTGATGAATACGGCACGCTCAATCGAAGAACCGATGTCTACAATCACGACGAAGCATTAATCAGCGCCCTAAAAACCAATAATACTCTGCTAACCATTTTGAACCAGCTACCTGTCATCAGCATGGTGGAGGGTCGAGTCCCTAACAGTAGTTAAGGGATTCTGACTTAGCTTCAGTCCAAAGTAAATCAAGCTCTGGCACGGTCAATTCCTTTAGTCTTTGCCCTTTTGAGGCAGCCAGAGATTCCACATGTTTGAATCGCTGTTCAAATTTTCTAGATGCCCGCCTTAACGCTACCTCTGAATCAACTGAACAGTGTCTAGCTAAATTAACAACCGTAAACAGCAGATCACCAAGTTCGTCTTCTATGTCGGATGGTGATTTGCGCTCAATAGCTTCTCTGACTTCTGCAATTTCTTCATCAAGTTTTAGCCAGACCGGTTCAATACTGGGCCAATCAAACCCGACTCTCGCCGCTCTCTTTTGCACTTTGTCAGCTCGCTTCAACGCTGGTAAATTGGTTGCTACACCGTCGAGTGCAGAAATTGGCAGAGTTGTATCCAGAGTTCCTGCAGATGATTTGGCTAAACGCTCTTCGGCTTTGATAGCTTCCCACGCGGCTTTGAGTTCATCCTCAGTTCGATACACCATATCTGCAAAAACATGCGGATGCCGTCGTGTCATTTTATCGACAATCGCGCGCGCAACGTCATCGAAATTAAACGCACCCATTTCACTGGCTATCTGTGCATGAAAAACCACTTGAAATAGCAAATCACCGAGTTCATCTTTCAGGTCTGCTAAATCGTTTCTTTCTATCGCATCAGCAACTTCGTAGGCTTCTTCAACCGTAAAAGGAGCGATGGACTGAAAGGTTTGTTGGACGTCCCAGGCGCAACCAGTTTGCGGATCTCGGAGTTGCTGCATAATTATGCGCAACTGCTCAACAGTGTCGGGAGAGTTTTCCACCCTACGAACACTCACAGTATCGTTTTAGAACGATATGCTCAGACCAAAGTGAGCATTGTGATCGAGACGTACATTATCTGCATCGTTGGTATCAAACAGCATCCGACGGTAACCTATATAGGCTCGGGCTCTAGGCATGATTTCTATCTGCAGACGCGCAGTCAATTCACCGTATCGCTCAGCATCTGAGAAGCTGGTAATACTGGGCGCATAGAAACCCTCGAAAGATAACTCCACAGGATTATAGTTTGACGGTATGACCAGTCCAGCCTGAAACCCCAGTGCAAGCGCACCCACAGATTCAGACTCAGTTACACCCACCACGGGTGTACCCACTTCAATCTCACCAGCAAGAATCTTAACACCTGCACTTATATTGTATTGCGACGTCATCGATTGTTGAATTCCACGCGCCATGAACGTCAGATGCACAACGCCGTCACCAGCCTCACTGACAAAGCCACCCAGTGCTAATTCAGCGCCACCGTCACGGTATCTGCTGTTCTGCCGGAGCAATGGGTCCTGGCTTAGGGTTAGCGATATGTTTGCCGTATCGTTGCTAAGCGCTATATCAAGCCCACCAGCGAGCGCCTGAGTCGATCCAACCAGCAAGACCAAGCCTGCGAGCACCTTGTTCATTGACTACCTCGAGCTATAATTTGTTAATCATTTAACTGAGTCTAGACGCGATTCTCAGGCTAGCAAGCTAATTTGAATAAAAACGTCAAAGTTTCGGCATCCACTTGGCAAGATCATGCACGCGGCTTTCAAGCCGAGAAACCGACACTTTTTCGTCTGTACCCAAATCTTGTGCAAACAGGGAAATTCGCAGCTCCTCAAATGACCAACGTAGAGCGATACGCGCTACCCGATAGGCCAGGTCGTCATCGCGATTAATGGGCAGCCCTTTGAACGACTCCCACACCGGTAGCAATTCTGCGCGACGCCGCCGATCCTTATCAGGCGCCCGGTCAATGCCATCAAGCCGCTTGTCCATCGCCTGAAAATACACGGGCAGTCGATTTAATCGAGTTAGACCCGTATCAGTTACAAACCCCGAGCTTATAAGTGCGGCAATCTGATCCTTGATGTCTCCGGCAGGTTCTATCCAGCTAAGAGACATGGACTTATCCAGGCGTTTAGCAACTTGCCTGTATTGCTCGAGAACCAGCCCAAGCGTTTCACACAGTTGTCCAGCCAACGGAACCAGTTGCCCCCGGCCATCATGGAGCGTGGCTTGAAATTCATCTCGAGTACGAGGAAACGGACGTCCGACAATAAACGCCTCATCAAACGCTGCATTAACAATATCTGCAATCAATACTCGCTTGTTGCCGAACGGCGTAAACCGTAATGCCAACACATCGATACCCGGCAGCTTTCTCTGCAGGTAGCGGACTTCATCGCTGAGGACTTCTTTAAACAAGGCTCTCACACCTGTAGGCATAGCAGTTTGTGCGGCTGATTCGGTCGCAAACAATTTAATGCACACGCCTTGTTCGTTTTCTAACAGTGCTGGAAAACCCTGCAGTGTCATACCACTTTTTTCAATATCAACACTAAGCGGGAGATCACCAAAATTCCAATCGGTAACTGAATCACGCTCTATGCTGTTGTCACTAAAGCGCAATAACGTTTCTTCGACCTCGCCTACAAAAGCATCTTGTAGCAATTGCAAGTCTCTCCCACTTCGTATCTCTTGCCCGCTATCACCGACGACGACGAAACGCATTTTAAGGTGAACAGGCAGATTACTTGCGTCCCAGTCTTCTTGAGTCACTTTTACGCCTGTCATTCGATGCAACTGCCGGGACAATCCGCCTAACAAGGAACCATCTTCTATCGTCATGGCAGCATGCGCTGCAGCGGCAAAGTCAGGCGCAGGAACAAAGTTACGTCGAAGGCTTTTCGGAAGCGCCTTTATCAGTAGGATAATTTTCTCCTCCAGCATACCCGGCACTAACCATTCGCATCGCGCATTGGAGACACGATTCAATACTTCAACCGGGCACACTAACGTTACGCCATCATCATCCAGGCCTGGTGCGAAATGATAACGAAGAGGCAGAACCATACCGTTCATTTCGATTTGATCGGGGTAATCGCGAGCACTAACCTCAACAGCGTCATCCATCAGCAACTGTTCGCGAGCAAAATACAAACCTTTCGGATGCTCTGCTTCGTAGACCTTGCGCCATTTTTCAAAATCACTGGCCGCACAAACATCAGCTGGAATAATCGTGTCATAGAACCTGACCAACTCCTCAGGGTCGACAACGATATCTCGTCTTCGAGATTTTTCTTCAAGCGTTGTTACTTCGTCGAGTAAGGATTGATTGAAGCGATGGAAGTCTCCTTTTGTTATTAACTGACCATCCACTAGTGCGTCCCGTATGAATATCTGACGCGACTCAACCGGGTTTATTCGCGAGTAGTTGACACCTTTTTTGGGGTTGATAATAAGGCCGTACAATGTGGATTGGGCCCAAGCTCCAACTGTTCCTTTTTTACGTTGCCAGTGGGCGTCGCGATAGCTGTACTGCAACAAATGGCCTGCCAACGATTCTATCCATTCGGGTTTTATGGCAGCTACCTGCCGCGCATACAACTTGCTCGTCTCGGCTATCTCAGCTGACATAACCCACTTCGGGCTTTTCTTGAAGAGTCCTGAGCCCGGAAATATATTCAAGTGGCGATTGCGCGTACCCAGATAGCCTTTCTTTTCAGTCTTGATGGCAACGTTTGCCAACAAACCTGTCAACAAGGCTCGGTGGATATTTTCTTCCGCAGCCTCACCAGTGCTTTGCTTTAGATCAAGCTCCTTACACAAACGTTCTAGTTGGCGCCTGACGTCCATCCACTCAATGATTCTAAGAGCCGATATAAATCGCTGTTTACACATCTTCCTGAACTGCGAGTTAGACAGCGTCTCCTTCTGGACTTGTACAAAGGACCATAAATTCAACCAGGCAGCAAAGTCTGAAGTCTCAGTGTTAAATTCTGCGTGTTGCTCATCCGCTGCTTGTCGTTTATCAAACGGCCTCTCTCGCGGATCCTGAATGGAGAGCGCACTGACAACCGTTAGAACTTCGTTAACGCAGCCTTCATCGGAGGCTGCCAGTAGCATTCGTCCAAGCCGCGGATCAATAGGCAAACGCCCTAGACGTTTGCCAAGTGGTGTTAGTTGACGTTTAGTGTCTAGTGCCGCTAATTCCTGAAGCGTTCTATATCCATCATTAACGAACTTTGAATCTGGAGCTTCAACGAAGGGGAAATCTTCAATGTCTCCGAGCTTCATGGAAGCCATTTGCAAGATGACTGACGATAAATTGGTTCTTAGTATTTCTGGTTCAGTGAATTCTGCTCGCGTATCGTAGTCTTCTTCTGAGTAGAGCCTGATACAAACACCGGGGGCTTCGCGTCCACACCGACCTTTACGTTGATTAGCGGATGCTTGCGATACCTTCTCTATAGGCAGCCTTTGTACTTTACTTCTAACACTGTAGCGGGAGACTCGCGCATAACCAGGATCTACCACTGCACGTATTCCTGGAACGGTAAGCGACGTTTCAGCGACATTGGTCGCAAGTACAATGCGTGGTGCCGTATGTGACTGGAATATTCGATTTTGTTCGGCGTTTGACAGTCGTGAGAACAACGGAAGAATTTCCACACCTCGGAATGTGCGATTGTGAGAAGACTGTTTACCTAACAAATCTGCAAGCTCACGAATGTCGCGCTCACCGCTAAGAAAGACCAGGATGTCGTGCTGGCGCTCTTTTAACAGTGTATCGCAGGCATTCACGATAGCAGTCGGCATGTCGATATCATCTAACGAATCTGACTCAGCCTCCGGTGGCGCATAACGAAGGTCAACGGCATACGTTCGGCCTTCTGCAACAATGATGGGCGCATTATTGAAATGTTTCGAGAAGCGCTCCGGATCAATCGTGGCAGAAGTAATAATCAGCTTTAAATCTTTGCGCCTGCTAAGCAGTTGCTTGAGATAACCAAGCAGGAAGTCTATGTTCAGGGATCGCTCGTGCGCTTCATCTATAATGAGCGTGTCATATCGATTCAACCACGGATCATTCTGAATTTCTGCTAGCAATATGCCGTCGGTCATCAGCTTGATATAGCTGCGTTCACTAACTTGATCATTAAACCGGATTTTGAATCCAACCACTTCACCCACTTTCGAATCCAGCTCACTGGCGATTCGAGCAGCCACAGTCCGTGCAGCGATTCTGCGCGGTTGTGTATGACCTATCAGGCCACTAACACCTCTACCAGCTTCAAGACAGATTTTTGGTAATTGGGTGGTTTTACCCGAGCCTGTCTCACCACAGAGAATGACAACCTGATGATTCTTGATTGCATTGAGGATTTCATCTCGCTGAGCAACGACAGGCAACTCGCTGGGATAGTTGGGTACCGGAATATTTTGTGCACGGCTAAGCCGTTTAGCTGCAGACCCCTCGATACGCTGCATAAAACGCAACAAATCAGCATCATCATCGGCCTTAGTGGCCATGCGCTTAATGTTGCGCCTCAATCGATGCTGGTCCAGCAACAAACACTCATCCACCAACCGATGCCATTCTTTTTCGGGTCGGACCATCATAACTAATTGATATATAATATAAATATGACTTTTTACAGCCATATCTTGTGGTTAATCGAGGATATTCACCCCTTAAACAGTGTGTTTAAGGGGTGAAGTATTCGCTAATTGTACTGCGTCAGACCACCGTAGCCAGCTGCCACTTCACGAACGGCATAACATTCTCCTTCCAAGGTAGCTCGCCTGCCTGGGTTTTTGAACGAAAGTGCTCTTTTCATTTTCAAAGCGTAATCGAGGTTCCCCACCGCCACGCTCTCCGTCCACAGAGACTCTCGTCTTAACTGCCCATTACGTAGTTGTTTGTTTATCCAGATCTCCCGAGCATTGATAAAATCATCAATCGACTCACAGCCGAGCAGGCTACACAATCGCTCTCGGTCCAATCGAGCCCCCCGTAGACGAGGATGTTTGGCCTCATGGTATCCGCTGCAAGACCACTCTTCCGGATGCGAGACTTCTCCCGCACGAACCATGTTCAGATCGATGTAGACTAAACACCGAGCAAGATGCTCATTTGTCTGGACAGCTGTTGCGTGATAGCGATCTTCCCAAAACGCGCCTGTTCGAGAATGCCGCTTATTAAATTCTTGCGCAGTTCTTCCAGAAATTAATTGCATGGCAGCCGAAATCGCATTGTTTCCGTGGTCATGCACAAGCAGGTGTACGTGGTTGGACGTCACAATATAATTGAGCACGCTCAGACCATATCGGCGCCGCGCTTGATATAACCAGTAAAGCCACCGCCGTCGATCCACCTGAAATTTAAGCAGGAATTGTTTTTGGTGACAGCGTTGCGTGATGTGCCATACCTGGCCGGCAATAAAATGCCGATTCGCTCTAGCCATAGTGTTCCCTCCTTGGAACTGCCTTGCAAAATTCATTTCTGAGCTAAGTTTTCACTCCTTGCGAAAACCTGCCTAGGCAACTTACACGTAAATGCTAGGCATAAGCAAATGCGGTATCTCATGAGGAATAGTATTCACGCACGCTAAAGCGATCATTTTGGCATACATTTGGACGTTTTAAGGTGGCAAATAGCCAATTGAGGAGGCCGAAACTCATATCATTCAAAGGCTTATGGTGGTCCGACCCAGTCAGGATGACCCGGTCAGGGTCCGAACAGGTCAGGCGATCCGACTAGGCGCCGGTTAGCCGGTGACGCGGATGAGCTTGTAGTTAATGCCGCCTTTCTGGAGACGCTTTTTGGCGTTGGTGACCTTGTCCTGATCGAAGAAAGGGCCAATACGGACACGGTGACCCGTGGATCCATCGCTGTCTTTTCGAACAACAATAAAAGCGTCAAGCCCCAGTAGTAGTAAAGCTGCTCGAGTTTGCTCTGCTTCAGAAGAGCGAGGGTAATTTCCAGCCTGTAAGTAGTAAGATTCCTGCCCTAAGCTACTGGCCGGAATTTCCGCATAGCTTTCAGCAGCGAGATTGCGCGGTGAAATAGATTGCACACTACCTGGCACTACTCGTGTGGCAGGTGGAATTGAAGGCAATCTGGGCGACACGGCTGGCAATACTATTTCATTGCGTGCGACAGTCTGATCTTCGAGCAAAGAATAAAACTGGTAGTTGTCGCCGGTCAGCAACTCAGGTCGTATATCGCCCAAAACAAAGTCGTTGAGAGTCGAGTCCATCGGCAAGCGCGATAAAAGCATGACAAACCCAATAACAAACCCCACAAGGAGGCCAAGGGCCAACACGAAAAAACGGCTACCTGGAGCGGCTCCCGGGGTAGTGTTCATTTGCTACATCACCTCTGGTGTCGACACATCAATAAGAGCAAGTCCGTTGCTCAGAACCTGACGCACTGCTACCAACAAACACATTCGTGCATGCCGCAGTTCGTCATCGTCAACGAGCACTTTATGCGCGTTATAGTAACTATGTAGACCATTTGCGAGATCTCGCAAGTATCCTGTGAGTTGATGGGGCTCATGAGCTAGGGCCGCACGTTGAATTAACTCAGGATAAGTCGCCAATAAAGTCATCAACTCTGTCTCTGTGCTCTGCGTCAGTCGGCCCAAAGCTGCGAGCCCCACCTCCTGATCGAAAACCAGGTTGCGCTGCTCCATTTGCCTGAAAACGCTGCAAATTCGCGCGTAGGCATACTGCACGTAGTACACCGGATTATCATTTGATTGCGACTTGGCCAGATCCAGATCAAAATCCAAATGCTGTGAGTATTTGCGCATGACATAAAAATAACGCGCAGCATCCTTACCCACTTCATCCCGTAACTCTCTGATCGTGACAAACGAACCCGACCGGGTAGACATCTGCACACGTTCACCACCACGAAAGAGATTCGCAAACTGAATCAGTACAAATTCTAGACGCTCACGAGAGTGACCCAATGCCTCGCAAGCCGCAAACATGCGCGCAGTATATCCATGGTGGTCTGCACCAAATACGTACAACACCTTGTCAAAACCTCGTTGCAGCTTGTTATCTATGTAGGCAATGTCAGATGCAAAATAAGTGCTCTGTCCATTGGACCTCACAACAGGCCGGTCTTTATCATCGCCAAAATTGGTAGAGCGAAACCATCGAACACCCTCTTTTTCATATAGGTGACCCGATTGTTCGAGCTTATCTACAACTCGCGCAACATCATCTGTGAGGCTACGTTCGCTAAACCACCGATCGTACTCAACGCCGAATTCACCCAGATCCTGGCGAATGTCAGCCAATATTGAATCCAGAGCCGCATCAAATACAACTCGATAGTTTTCCTCTCCAAGTAGTTCCTTAGTACGCTGGATCAACCCATCGATGTGCTTCTCCTTGTCGCCACCGGCAGGTTCATCTGCCACAACACCATCAAAAACAACTTCGGCAGCTCGTTGAAACTTCTCTCCATGCTTATCGATTAGGCCTTGGCTGATGTCCAGTATGTAGTCACCCTTATAACCATTAGAGGGGAAATCAAACGTCTCGCCACTTAAGGCAAGGGATCGCAACCAAACACTTGTTGCAAGGATATCCATCTGGCGACCTGCATCATTAACGTAGTATTCGCGCTGCACATCGAATCCAACCTCATGGAGTAGATTGGCAATAGTTGCCCCCAACGCAGCACCCCTGCCATGACCTACATGCAAAGGGCCTGTTGGGTTCGCCGAGACATATTCAACCTGTACCGTCTTACCAGCACCAAATTTGCTTCGGCCAAAGTTCAGCCCTTCTTTGAGAACTG
This sequence comes from Halioglobus sp., assembly GCA_047629055.1. Classification (GTDB taxonomy): domain Bacteria; phylum Pseudomonadota; class Gammaproteobacteria; order Granulosicoccales; family Granulosicoccaceae; genus Granulosicoccus. Next base: position 11,341 of record JBLHWG010000015.1, on the reverse strand, counting down.
TGTTTATCACAGCAGACTGCGCATCCTCTGCCTGGAAGAAATTAATAAAGCCAGGCCCTGCTATCACGACCTCACGAACTGAATCGGACGGCGGCAGAGCTGCAATCAGCGCCTCTGCAATGGCTCTGGGCGCTCGCTTGGCAGGCTTGGCCAGCATCATGGCTAAGTTGGAGGCGAAGTCCCCATGGCTTGAATCCTTTGTTCGGGTCACGCTAATGTGCGGTGCCAGATCTGCAGGGACAGTACCGTCTGCTTGCAGGACGGATAAGGCTTCCGCCAATTGCTTTTCTATTTGGTCTTTCACGGATGAATGTTTACAGAGTTTAAGGGGAAGAGTTTAGCACTGGTGTAGTAACGCAAGTTTCACTCCGACACTAAAAAGAACAGGTAGCTTTAGCTGCACTTAAAACAAATCCACAGGATCCACATCTATCGACCAGCGACACTTTCGCGCACCCGGCAAATTATCGATCGAAAGACACAAATGGGACAGGCTCTCATTAAGCGTTGAACGCCTATCAGATTGAAGCAGTAGCTGGGCTCGAAAACGACCACCTAATCGTTCCATGGGCGCAGGCGCAGGCCCCAGGACATCCAATGCACCTCTCTTGTTCAATTCGAGCAATTCAGCCACTTGAATTAGAAACGCATGGGCCTCCCGCGCATCCGCAGCTTCAGCCCTAACGAGAGCCATAAACGAAAACGGTGGCAGCTCAGCCAGTTTCCGATCATCCATTGCCGTATTAGCAAAAGATTCGTAGCCTTCGGCAACCAGAGTCTGCAACATCGGATTATCTGGATTGCGGGTTTGAATCAACACCGATCCTTGCCGCTCCTCCCGACCTGCGCGACCTGCCACTTGAACAAGCAACTGCCCCATGTGTTCCAGAGATCGGAAGTCGGTGCCAAACAAGCCTCTATCAGCGTCCAGAATGCAGACTAGGGTTAATTTGGGAAAGTGATGCCCTTTAGCCAGCATTTGTGTTCCCACCAGAATGCGCGCTTCACCGGTAATGGCTCGGTTCAATTGAAACTCCAGCGCACCCTTGCGGCGAGTGCTATCCCTATCAATTCTGGCTATCGGCACATCCGGAAATTTCTCTGCCAACGCATCACTGATTCTCTCGGTGCCATAACCCACTCGATCCAGATTCGGTGATGAACAACTATCGCAGTTTGTAGGCATGGGTCTTTCCGACCCGCAATGATGGCACCGCAGCTGATTTGTACGTACGTGGACTGTCATATGAGCATCACAACGCCGACAATTTGCTGCAGCACCACAATCGTTGCACAACAACGTAGGAGCAAAACCACGACGATTGATAAATACCAATACCTGACCTTGCTCATCAAGATGCGTTCTTATCTGATCCAGTAACCGGTCACTCATGCCTTCGACCAACTTGCGACGCCGAATGTCCAACAGTCCCATCGTCGGTGGAACAGCATCACCAGCTCGACGTGTTAGCCGTAGCTCTTTGAGACGACCTGTGCGTACATTATTTAAACTCTCAAACGAAGGTGTTGCCGTTCCCAGTACAACTGGACAATTACGATCCCTCGCACGCATTAAAGCCATATCACGCGCGTGGTATCTAAATCCGTCCTGCTGTTTCAAGGAGCCGTCATGCTCTTCGTCCACAATAATGAGTCCCAATCTGGGCATGGCAGCTAGAATTGAAGATCGGGTGCCAATGACAACATCAGCATGCCCTTTGGCTGCACATACCCAGTTCTGCATCCGTTCAGTGTTATTCAACCCTGAGTGCAGACTGACAAGACAGCCGTTCAGACGCTGTGCAAATCGGGACATTAACTGAGGCGTTAAGGAGATCTCGGGTACTAGAACCAACGATTGCAGGCCTCTTTTGCTCGCCTGCTCGATACATCGAAGATAAACCTCGGTCTTTCCGCTACCTGTTACGCCCTGGAGCAGAAAACCCTGGAAAGATCCAAGGCTTTCTTGAATCGCCTTGAAAGCAACAGCTTGCTCTTCAAGCAGCTCAGGCGCACCCCCAACCGCAGTGTTGTTAGGCACCTCCTTTATCAACTCAGTACTGACCCAACCACGCTCAATCAGCGCTTTAAGGGAACTCCGCCATCGCGGACTGATCGTGCGAAGCACAGCCGCTGGAACCAACTGACCATCACGTTCCCGCAAACAGTCCAATAATAGTTGCTGTACAGCAGCACCTTTTATAATCTGCGAATCAGCTGTTTCAGGAATCCACCGGAAAAACTCCTGCTCACTCAGTTCTGCCGCTTTGCCTTGTCGCAAAAGAGTGGGTAAGGCAGAACTCAACACCTCTCCCAAAGGATGGTGGTAATACCTGCTTGCCCATTGAAGCAGGGTCATCAAGTCCTCAGGCAGTACCGGCTCAGAATCGTATACTTTGTAAACCGCTCTGAGCTTGTTCTCGGGAACTTCACTTTTCTCGATTTCACCCACCACCACTCCAGTGACGGATCGGCGACCAAAGGGCACTGAAACACGTAGACCTGGAATTATTGGCTGACTGTGCTTCCATCGGTAATCGAATAGCCCATACAAAGGTGAGGGAATGGCTATCTGAACAAGGGCATTCATATAGTCCACTGTTCTCTAAGGAGCCGCACAATGTTGAGACGAAACGTCATCAATCCAAGACCTTCTGGCAAGTGCACAAAACCCTGTCTTTCTTATCAACAAAATCTGTGGATAAGGTTGTGGAAAACCTTGTAGTTTTCTCCACAAAACACAAAAATGCAGAAGCTCCATCAAATTGCATATGTTTTTTGGAAAAAGTCATTTACCATTAATATTCAAAGACTTATATTTCACTTCTTATGTGAAACCGCGCTCAAATACAGCAAATACAAGTAAGTAGTAATCGTTTTTCATCGCTGTGCATAAGATGATGGAAAATCTTTGGAGTTAAGTGGAAAATCCGGCAAATTTACGAAAGAAAACTGTCACTTACATACCCAATATCAGCCACTACAGGAGTTCTAAAAATGTACTAATTTCACTCAGATTTAACGATCAAAGATACCGATATAACCTATTAGTTTTCAAAAGCGATCACTCAAGCCCTTTGATCGCCAGAATAAGATCCTGTACCGAATCTCTCGCATCCCCAAAAAGAACTCGGGTTATCGGTGCGAACAACAGTGGATTCTCTACTCCGGCATAGCCCGTTCCATCGCCACGCTTGATCACTATGACCCGTTTGGCTCTATCGACGTCCAATATTGGCATTCCGAATAGAGGCGAGTCTGTTTCGTCTCTCGCAGCGAGATTGACAATATCATTAGCTCCAACAACCAGCACGACATCCACTTGCGATAATTCAGCGTTTATATCGCTTAAGTCCTGGATTTTTTCGTAAGGCACTCCTGCCTCAGCAAGCAACACATTCATATGCCCCGGCATTCGACCAGCAACCGGATGTATGGCGAAACTAGTTTTCACCCCTCGCTCATCCAGCAATTGGGTTAATTCGCGGAGTTTGTGTTGTGCCTGAGCGGTCGCCATGCCGTAGCCTGGGACAATAACCACTCGATCAGCATACGCAATGTCCACAGCCGCATCTTGCGAGTCTATGGTATTGACATGATCACGATCTGTATCTGCATCGTGACTTTCGTCTGCGATACCAAAGCCTGAGTACATTATTTCACTCAACCTGCGATTAACACTTTTTGCCATAAGCCGAGTCAATAGTGACCCCGCAGCAAATACGATAGTGCCTGCCACCACCATTGCAGGGTTCTCAAGAACAAACCCGTCGAACGCAACCGCGAGTCCAGTGAGCGCGTTGTAAAGCGATATCAACACAGGCATGTCAGCGGCCGATGTTGGCAAGGTCATCAGAATGCCAAAGCTGATCGCAAGCCCAACAAACAGCAGTAACAACACAGGATGAGCTGTCGGCGAGGCTGCCAGGATAAGACCCAGCAATAGCACCAAAGCACCACTGGCAATGTAGGCGACCTGACGCTGCGCAAAACCAGCCCTACGAACTAAGTAACCACGCAGCCGTAAATAAGCAAAGAAGCTTCCCGAGAACGCAATGCAACCGATCAACCCGCCCAGCACTGCAAGCGACTTAACCAAAACGCTGTACTCAGAAACATTCAGCAATACAAGCATGGCAATACCCGCTGCTGCTATCCCACCCAATGAATTGTACAAGGCAACCATTTGCGGAATTTGTGTCATATCAACGCGGCGAGCGTGCAACAGCGATATACCGCCACCAATAGACATCGCCGCCACAATCAACAATTGATTTTGACGTAAATCAGGATGGAAATACATCGAGACAATGGCAATCACCATGCCGACGCCTGCCAACCAGATTCCCGACCTTGCTTTAGACGGTGAGCTGAGTCGTCGCAATGCTATGACAAATAGCAGGGTGGTCATAAACCACGCTAACTGCAAACCGAATGGCACAGATTCATTCATGATTTTTTGCTCGCAGAATCAACACCTGACGGCGTAGATATGGATTTCTTACGAGTACCGTCTACACGCAGCAATTTTTCTCCTGCAGCATTGCTGGTTTTAATGGCGGACTTATCAAAAAAAGCCAGCATACGATCGGTCACGACAAACCCACCAACAACATTAGCAGCAGCAGCGGCCACAGCAATAAATCCGATGACTTGTTCAAGCAAGGTGCTTGCGCCACCGAGGGCGAGCATGGCACCAGCAAGCACAATTCCGTGTATGAAATTCGAACCAGACATCATGGGTGTATGTAAGATGGACGGCACCCGCGCAACTAGGACGTATCCGGCGACGCCTGCGAGTAGCACTAGATAAAGCGCACTTACACTACTCATTGCATCGACTCCATCAGAAGGTGTGCCTGACCCGACCAGTTCTGCTCTTTGATCTGGTCATCCAATTCGAGCTGTATTGATAATTTCTCAGCAGTCACGTCGTTCAAATCTGCCAAATGATGCCAACGGGTGTAACCAAACGCATACAGCCGCCCCTGAAGTGCCGGACCAACCCCGTCAATCAGAGTCAGATCATCTGTCTCAATGATCTCTTCTGAGTCATCTGTGGATCCTTCATGAAATCCTGAATCGACTCCATCGAGCTGCTCTAAATCTTGAACGTTCTGTAGATCCTGCAAGGCATTGAGGGCGGTATCCTCAGCAACAGTTGCTGAAGCTACTGCCTCGTCAGAGACTGCTCGATCACCTGATGATGAATGGGCCTCGCTATCCACAGACGAAGCAATCTGCGAGTTGTCGTCAATCTCTCCCTGAGTGATCACTTCCAGAATCGAAACTTGGTTGGAACTTGCCTGCTCAGCAGCTATTCTCTGAACGTCGTCCATTGAATGCATATCACTATCAGGAGAAGCTTCGGAGTTAGCTTTTTCATCACCATCTTCAGAAGATTCATCATTTAGCCAGCCTGACGCTTGATCTGGCATTTCTTGTGATCGATGAATAACGCCGCCTAATGGGAAGCATTCAACGTCCAATAATTTTGCCGTGCCTTCGTGATGAATCTGACCATCATGGAGCAACACACAGCCGGATATTATTTCATCATCGGGATTGAGCGCTAATTCTCCGCCATCAATAATTAATTCAAGCATGTTGTACACGTTGCGCGAGTACATTTCACTGGCGTGAACCGCACCATGGCTGGGTAGATTCAGTGGCCCAACTATCAACGTATCGTTATGATGATAGTGCTCACCAATACGCGTAAGCTCACAGTTGCCTCCTGAAGATGCAGCCATATCCACGATGACTGATTCGGGTAGCATACCGTCTACCATGTCTTCGGTAATAATCCGTGGAGCTCTCCGTCCAGGAATGGCTGCCGCGCAAATAACAACGTGTGCTTTGGCCATATGCTCCGCCAACACATCGTGCTGTTTCTGCTTTTCATCTTTACGTAAAGCTCGGGCAAAACCACCTGCGCCTTCCACTTCAACACCCGTATCGACCATGCGAGCGCCCACCGATTCAATCTGCTCTTTAGCAGCTCTGCGTATATCGTAGGCCTCGACCTGTGCACCCAATCGCTTTGCTGTGGCAATGGCTTGTAAGCCCGCTACGCCCGCTCCAATGACCAATACGCGTGACGGGCGTATGGTTCCTGCAGCCGTTGTCAGCATCGGAAACAATCGTGGAGATAATTCTGCCGCAAGTAACGCAGCCTTGTAACCTGCCACGGTCGCCTGGGAGGACAAAGCGTCCATGGGCTGGGCACGAGTCGTGCGCGGCAGATGATCCATAGCCAACAATATAACTCGACGATCGCGCAGTGCCTTGACTTCATCTAAATGTTGGTAGGCCGAGATAATGCAGATCAACAACGATCCTGGTGGCAGAAGCTCAATTTCTTCGAGTGTCGGACACACCACTTTTACGACAATATCGGCGCCTGCCACCACCTCAGAAAAACTCCCCATGACGGTAGCACCGGGATAATCATCATCGTGAAAACTAGCGGCATGGCCACACTCAGCCTCGATGCGAACCTGTACGCCGCTTTTAATTAGACGCTCGACCCGCGATGGATCCAACGCAACTCGACGTTCGCCTGGGCGACTTTCATGGGGTACAGCGATAATCAGTGACAAAATACACCTCTATTGCTAAAGCTGATCGACAGTCGATGGAGATCAGTCAACACTTAACATTTACCCGAAATATCCAGCTGAGGCGATTCATGCATGGCCTAGGCAAGGGTTATACTAGTTGTAGTGCGCAGTTTACCTGCTCTGGCGCATCTTGCGCCCAATTTGAAGTCCGGTTGTAGGATCTGTGCCGGTGAACTCCAAATCCCAATTTTTCGCGTACATACACCAACTCCCAAGCACAAGTTTGACTGGATTTTCATGAAATACATTGGCACACCGGACTTTAAACACGGAACAGATGAGCGTCTAGGGGTTCTTGTAGTCAATCTGGGCACTCCGCAAGCACCTGAAACTAAAGCTGTAAGACGCTATTTAGCGCAGTTTCTGAGTGACCCCAGAATAATCGAACTACCCAGATGGTTATGGAACATCATTCTGCACGGGATTGTTTTAAGGTTCCGCCCAGCTAAAAGCGCAAAAGCGTACCGGGAGGTCTGGTCTGAAGAAACTGGCTCACCCCTGCTCAGCCACTCTGTGGCTCAAACCGCAGCTCTAAAGGCTGAATTGACTCACCGATTTGGTGACCATGTCACGGTCGAGTTAGGCATGCGGTATGGCCACCCATCCATCGATGAGGCAGTCACCCTGTTGGAAGCCGCCAACGTTCGCCGTATGATTGTGCTTCCGATGTACCCGCAATACTCCGGCACTACAACAGCATCTGTTTTCGATGGTGTTGCTGAGCGCATGCAAAGAACCCGGTGGATTCCTGAGATGCGCTTTATTAATCAGTATTGCGACCACGATGCATATGTTAGAGCCCTTGCGGCAACGGTAACAGAGAGCTGGGCTGCAAACGGCCGCGGCGATCTTTTAGTGACGTCGTACCACGGCATACCTAAACGCTATTTACTGAACGGAGACCCTTACCATTGCCTCTGCCACAAGACCTCAAGACTGCTGGCTGAGGCTTTGAATATTGGCAAAGATGAAATAAAAGTGGTATTCCAATCTCGTGTGGGCCGTGAGGAATGGCTGCGCCCATATTGCGACGAAACCATGAAAACTCTGCCTGGTGAAGGCTACAAATCCATTGATGTGATAAGCCCAGCGTTTTCGGCGGACTGTCTTGAAACCATCGAAGAGATAAGCGGGGAAAATAAGGAGTATTTTATGGAAAACGGAGGTGAGCGATTCCAGTATATTCCTTGCTTAAACGATCGCGACGACCATATTCAGTTTCTGGCTGACTTAGTCGTGCGGCATGGCCAAGGCTGGCCGGAAATGGACCCATCTCGTGACTTAGCGGCACATCGGGCGCAACTTCAACACTCCGCAAATACAGCAGATGCGCTGATGAAATCAGTTCCGGCGAAATAAGCTTTTTTTAAATCGAGCACATTGATAAAAACACATCAATGTGCTCGCTCATAGACAAAAAGAATGACTCTGGTCAGTCACCCAACCCGTAAGATCTCAGGCGCTTCTGCAGCAGCCGGTTATTACCCTTCTCCCGCACGCTGGTCATCGATATACCCGTTACTATTTTGAAACGGTTAGGTAGTTTTTCAATGCAGAACAACGACTGTTCATCGAGTGTATTCACGAGCGGGAAAGGCTCCAGCCCGATGTAGAGTGTCTGACAAAATTGCGCCCCTTGTTGAACAGTGGATGGGACTTCGAAGCTGAACGCTACTTCTGCGCCTGCGCTGAACGCAGGAATCAGTTGTGGGGCTCTGGGCTGATTTAGAGTATCCGTACTGTGCTTAGTTGCCTCGAACTGCCTGTTTCCCTGCGGCGACCCCAGTCCAAAGCCAGCGGCAACACTCCACATCAACGCACTGAGCAGTCTGTCAGTATTGTTATTCAGCACGACGCTGTAGTTGCAGACTCCTCCCTGCGGTGGCAAGTTCTCACAATTCAACTGCTGCCCGAGCAATATCGGTGGCGGTTTGAGACTGACGATAAGGCTTACCTCAACGCTAGCTGACACCGTAAAGCGTCCGGACTCATTGCTGCCGAAATCCTCAGCCCCGACTCACAGGAGATAGGTTCCCACGCTTAATCGTGGATTAAAGCTGCGCCCATCGAAGACCACTCGCCCTTCACTGTTAGCGCTTAATGGACCGATATACATGTCACAGTCAACAGCACAACTATAAAGATCAGCATACGCAAAGGGGGCCTCACCACCACGAATCGGCTCAAAGATAGCCTAGCGCAGAGAGCCCAAGAATGTTGCGAATACCGGCGCTGCCTCCAGGAGATAAGCAATTGCTACACACCTTTTTACGCCAAACCAGTTATAGCGCTGGTGGAGGCTTATGACAAAGTGCACCATAGGCAAGGCTTTGCATGGATGGTCCTACGGCAATAGCAGAACCCAAGTACTGCGCCATCACGATTCCCGTGACTTCATTTGCTCGGTCAACCCAGAAATAGGTTGAAGCGGCCCCTGCCCAACCTCCTTCACCAGTAGCGCTAACAGTGCTTGCATTAACAGTATTCGACATGATTCTGCCCGTAAGCCCCCAGCCATAACCGTCAAAAGCTTTATCACCAATAGCGATGGGCATCTGCGCTGTACTCAACCGATTTTGCCACAGCATATGAAGCGTCATTGCTGACAACAAAGGCTCTCCATCCGGAGAATTGCCGTTCATGAGAATCGGTAAAAAACGTCGATAGTCTGAAAGTGTTGAGAACAAGCCAATACCGCCTCGAGCAAATTTTGCATCGGAAGACATTGGATAGCTCTCACTAACATCCATAGCTCGCAAATCGTTTGTCGTACAAACATCAACCTCTTCCTGACCGAGTTCTCGCTGCCCAAACATATCGGCCACGCGATGCTGATCACGACTATCAACTTGAAAGCCAGTCTCATTCATTCCAAGTGGTGCAAACAAACCCTCACGCAAACATTCAGCAAGAGATTGCCCGGTAACACATTCCAAAACGTGGGCCAGCACATCAGTTGCGTAACTGTAGTACCAACGCTGACCTGGCTGCAATGCTAATGGGAATTCTGCCAACAAGCCGACGAGGTCTTTTAACGAACGAGCGCCATCTTCAGCCAGTCGTGCTCCACGATACAGCTTGGCGGCAGAGCAATTTGGAAGAAAGTCATAGGATAAGCCTGAGCGGTGCGTTAGCAGATCCTCAATCGTAATCTGTCGGTGTGCGGGCTCTAATTTGCCAGACTGCGTAAACACAGACATCGAAGCGAATTCAGGTATCCAACGACTGATTGGATCATCCAGCCGAAGCCTACCTGCTTCAAGGAGCTGCAGGCAGCGTACCGAGACAATGGGCTTAGTCATGGAGTACAGGCGATAAAGCGTGTCACTTTGCACAGCATGCTCTAACGCATGATCCGAGCAACCTCGCAACCCTTCGTCAACAACCGAACCTCTGTGTTCGACACACCAGGCCATTCCAGCGAAGTTTTGTTGTGCGATCTGTTGATCTGCAAAGTGATGCAGCGCCTGCAAGCGAGGCTTATGGAAGTAGAGAGAGTTCACGGTCATTATTTCTCTGCAAGGTTTCTCTAAACAGTGTATCCGAGTGCAGTTAAAGGTGCAGTAAGCACGATTGTAGAGGAGCTGTTAACGATTACACAAGGCCAAGGAAACCCGTCAAACTCTAACGTCGAATCTGATTCACTTGCCGCTCTGCATCGGCAACTTGTTGACGTGTAGAGCTATCAATGGGCATACCTTTAAGAGCCAATATAGCCCCGCTACGCGCACTCTTATCCTCAGACGAATCAACCGCAACGGATAACAATGATTCGATTAAATTCTGACTCACGTTTTCATGACCAACAAGCGCATAGGCCGCTGACTCTCTTACCACAGATTCTTGGTCTAACAGTCCATTTCTTAATACGTCGGTGTACTGCCCATCGTTACTCCATCGGGACAATATATCTAAACTTATACTTCGCACCGACGCATTCTCATGATCGGTTAGGAATGCCACTTGTTCAGATAAAAATTGACGACTGTTACCGTCCACCGCACCAGGCTTTGCAAGCGTTGTAAGAGTATCTACAAGAATTGTTGGCTCAACTTCTGTTGCTAATAGCGTTGATGCTATCTCTCTTGCTGCAGCATTTCCCGGTTGAATCTGTTGCAGCAACTCCAATCCAAGTCGTCGACTCACAACATCACCTGAGTAAATTAATTCGCTGGCGGTCAGTGTGACACTATCACCACCGACCTCCCCTAAAATTCTTGACAGAGCAATACGACGATCTGCATCTGTTTCTTGCCGAAATTCGTCAATGAGCTGTTGCAGCAGCTCTAGATCACCACGCAAGACATTAGCTAACGTTAAAAAATCCTCTTCATTCATCGCGGAACGGCCCAAAGTCGTTACATCGAGTGAATACGCAATTTGACTACGCGTTTCAGAGCCTCGAACCACCAACGGCGCAGCGCTTTCATTTAGAAGATCAGCTGCGTTATTCGAATCTAACGGCGTAGCAACCGAATCAGAGGATGCGTTTTCTAGTGCAAAAGGGGACGGGGTAGTTCCAGAGCCCTTGGCAGCAAGTGATGCAGTATCAGTAGCGACGCTTTCAGCACCATTGATTAAAACAATTCCGTCAGTTGGCACCTGTAACCTGCTCTGCCAAAACCAGGCAGCTCCGGTGAGAGCACACACGCCTACTACATACAAAATGAATGTACGTCTCACCCGATTTTACAACCTTTATCTCTGACTCAAGCGTT
>JBLHWG010000014.1:0-30230 GCA_047629055.1 Halioglobus sp. | reverse complement strand
CCATTTGTTCCTTTTGATCAGGTCAATCAACAGCTCACTTTTACGCTCTTTGTCTACAGGGTGTATTTTCTGCTTAATCGACTCTACAGCGCTGTTCGCGGTTGCCAAATCAATCAATAGTGGATTATTTAACATACCGTTAGCCAGTGATTGGATCTCTTCTGAGAACGTCGCTGAAAACATCAAGGTTTGACGTTGGGCAGGCAGCAGCGTCTGGATATGACGGATATCGTCGATAAACCCCAAATCCAACATACGATCAGCCTCATCCAAGACTAATATTTCCAGTTGTTCAAAGTTAATAGCCTGTTGATTATAAAGATCGATCAATCGACCTGGGGTCGCAACAAGCACATGCAAACCCTCTTGCAGCTGGCCTATCTGAGGCTCAATCCTTACACCACCAAACACGGCTGCAGAGCGAATTTGCGTATGGCGGCTGTAGTTTTGAACACTTTGTGCAACCTGAGCCGCCAGCTCACGGGTCGGGGTAACAACTAACGCACGCACATACTGGGCTTGCGGACTAGGACCACCCGACAATAGCTGCACCATAGGTAGTGTGAAGCCAGCCGTTTTGCCCGTCCCAGTTTGTGCCACCGCTATAACATCACGCTGACTAAGCACTGCCGGAATAGCTTCAATCTGTATCTGTGATGGCGTTGTGTAACCTTGTTCTGCAACGGTTTCCAACAGCTCATCACACAAGCCGAAACAGCCAAATGACATAGACAAACATTCCTTAGATGGGTTAATAATTATCGAAACGGCCACGATTTGCCTCTCGCTACATTCCGCCCTAAAGTAGTATCAATATATCTGGACAAGGCGAAGATCTCGATACACACCGGGGAAACAGGTTTCATCGCTTAAGGTTTTTACATGATATCACTGGGCTTCATACTGCGTAAGCCGGGCTTAGATTTGTCGCCGAGTGATACTGTACTGAGAACGCGCAAAATTTGGCGTCCCTCACCTTGATCGGACTTGCATTTGGTAGGGTGGCGACAAAGCAGTAATAATTATATTGCCGAAGAAGTGTCCAAAAGAACTCACTCAAGCATCTAAGAGATGAAGTAACTCACTAAAACTATCTGTGTATCCAACGACGCGAACCAGGGCAACCGACGAAAGATGTAGCACCATCGCCGGCAGAAATGGAACATATGTATGCCAAATTCAACGCTTGGAAGGATAAATTCCAAGACAATCTCGTCGACATTAGCGGCATGCTTGGCGCTGGTAAAATGGTCACTTCAGACGGCGTGACAGACGGATCCTTTGTGGAAGCCAAGGAAATAGTGGGCGGTTACATGATTGTTTCAGCCGGAAGTTTGGACGAGGCCGTAAAGATTGCTCAGCAAAGCCCTGGCACAGCGATGCCAGGCTCAAGTGTCGAAGTGAGAGAAATCAGAACGCCTTGAGCTCAGCCGCCTTGGTTGAACACTTCTTCCGACACGAATATGGCCGGCTCGTCGCCAGTCTTTCGTGTCGGGTTGGTGTGGGACACATTGAGGCTGTTGAAGATGCCGTTCAAACTACGTTGTTGAAAGCGATGCAGGCATCGACGCCATCAGGACTACCCCACAAGCCATCAGCGTGGCTCTATCGGGTCGCATTCAATGAGCTTATGGGAGATTTTCGGCAGCAGAATAGACATCAACAAATTCTCAAACAGTTTCCTGAAGAAATCGTCAAGGAAAACACAGAGAGTACTCAGGAACACCTCTTACCCGACGAGATGCAGGACGATCTACTACGGATGCTCTTTGCCACGTGTGACGAAAATATCCCTTTAGAGTCACAACTTGTGTTCGCATTAAAAATACTTTGCGGATTTAGCGTTAAGGAGATCGTGCATCGTTTGTTCACGAGCGAAGCCAACGTCTACAAACGGCTGAGTCGTGCGCGTGATCGTCTACGTGAACAAGAAATTCTTCATGAAGATTTAACAGCTCAGCAGAAATCTGCGCGTCTACCCGCTGTTAATTAAATTCTGTACTTGCTCTTCACCGGGCGATGTTTTCTCACGATATCATGCTGAGGCAGGCATTGCCGCTGAGCACTGTCTTGCACCCACATTTGCAGAAACCCGCCGGGATAAAATAATCGACTGTTACCAGCTGTTAGAGAAAATTATTCCATCACCATTGCATAGGCTCAATCGTGCGGTAGCCGGCGCTGAACAACATGGCCCAGCAGAAGGTCTAACTATATTAAGCATCTTTTATCCACCAAACTGGCTTGCTGAATCGTATCTGTGGTTGTCGGTATCCGCTGATTTTCACCGTCGGCTCGGCAACACTCAAACTGCCGACCAGTATAGAAAACAAGCCATCAATTCTGCACCTAGCAATGCGGTAAAAACACTATTAGAAAAACGCCTCACATTAAAAACTAGTTAGCCCGATAACGCTCGTCTTCAGCCAACCCGTAATAGTGATAGCGAGTGTTAGAAAAATTGATGGGGAACGTATCGCACTCGTAACACTCAAGCACTTCAAAGTGTAAATGGGGTTCGGAGCTGTCTCCTGTATTACCACTCACCGCAATCACATCCCCCTGAGTGACTCTGTCTCCCACAGCAACAAGGCTGCCTTCTTCAGTCAAATGGTAGTACCCTTTAACAGTATTGTCGCCGTGTGGAACGAGCACATAATTCTCTTGCCCTGACGTTTCGTTATCGTCTATGAAACGCTCTTGTACCTCTATAACTTCTCCGCGACGCAACTATAGGCGTTCCCACGATCATGTCGAAGTCATAAGCATATGCTTGATCCGAGCCCGCCTCATGAGAACCATCAGTACAATCCCCCTGAGCTACCAGATTACTTTGACCTATTGAATTAGGTAAAACGTATTCTGAAAACGATTGCTCTTCGTATTCGCCAGAACATTCGAATGAATGATCATCAAGGTCTGATGCCAGTGCTGCCATCGTGAAACACGCGCCATAAAATGTATGAACAATGCGAGTAAGACATGCCATGGCGCGACATCGCATTGCGCAATAAGACAAACAAATAAACTACCCCGGATAAATCACCCAGTCTGCAACACCATTTGCTTCCAAACAGCCGTCTCATCAAACATCACATATTCCCGCCGCAAACCCCATGGGCCAAACTCGGCATGGCTTATTCCCAGAATATAGACATCGGCCTGCGTGGGTTTTCCAAATGCCCCCCAGCCCTCATGCTTGCCATGCAATGACCAGCGAACTGCAGCACGCGATGGCATATCCGGATCATCTCGCCCAATAACATGGTGAGCAGTAAACCTGGCGGACGGAAACGCTGCGCGCAATCCCATCCAGAACTGATCTGCATCACTATGGCTATGGCCAGTAATTCCACCAGGCAATTCCAACTGACAACCTCGATCATATTCAGCCGGTATTGCAGACATTTCAGCATTCATGATGCGATGTAGAATATCAACATATCGCTGCCCCGCTTCGTGCTCATTACCGGTTGCCGTGTATGGCCCTTGAATATCCGAAAAGGGTGTTAAGGGCTTAGTACACTCTACAGCGCCACCCTCGCGCTCAATAAGATCTCGTGCATAGGCCTCAGGCTCCCACCCAAGTTGACGAACAATGGAACCCTGATCGCGAATCAACCACTCGTCATAAATAGTATTTTCTTTGGCGGCACAATCAGCAATGATGCGGTAAACAAGCTTCTTGCCACTGGCTTTTCCGTAGAGACCATCGTGCATGTGCGTCGCCGTGGATAGAATGCGATGCGATGACAGAAAACCTGTATTTTCATCACCACTCCAAATAACATCTTCACCTAAAAGGACTCTATCCGGGAATTCCGCAAGTGTTGCCATCGTTGCGCCAATAACACCCTTGTTGCCAACAACCACCGAGCCAGGTGTCCTAACAATAATATCTTCGGAGTAGTACTGATGAAGCGTACTGATTTTTCGATCTTCCCAGATCTCTTTGGTGATGCCGATAATGTAATCGGGGAAGTCACGCCATTTGGGATCAAATCCAGGAAGTGTCATTTTAATTTATCTCTTAGTTCGTCTATTTGTTTAACTATTTTGTCAGAATTTCGCTGTTTCGCACAAAAACAACTATCGATCAATTAATCAGCATCGTCCAAATACCGCGACTTCAAATGATCAAGCAAATGCGTGGCCGTACTCCCCTCACCCGTCGCACGCTGCATAAGTTCCTGCGATTCCAAATCACACCCATGCTGCCAGATATGATCCGACAGCCAAGTTCTAGCAAATTCTAGCTCTCCTGCCGCAAAGTGCCCCTGCCAATCGGGGCAGTCCCGCTTCATCGCAGCACTAAGTTGTGCAGCATTCACAGCCCCCATGGTGTATGACGGGAAATAACCGAAAGCGCCATCAGTCCAATGAATATCTTGTAAGCAGCCGATGGAATGATTGCCCTTTGTGGACAAGCCTAGGTAGTCGTTTAACGACGATTCCCAGGCCTCCGGAATAACATCTGCTTCGATGTCGCCGTTGATCAACGCGCTCTCAATGTCGTAGCGCAACATGACATGCAATGGATAAGTGACTTCATCGGCTTCAACACGAATAAAACTGGGTTTAACACGTGTCTGTGCCATCCAGATATCGTCTGCGTTAAATACCCCGGTTGTCGGAAGATGTTTATGCAGCGGTTTCATCAATGCCTTACCAAAAGCTTTCGACAAAAAAATCTGCTTTTCGAACATTAGGCTCTGACTTTCGTGAATACACATATTTCGCGAACGACCAACAGGGTAGGAAGTTTTGGACACTGGCAGTCCAGCCTCATAACTGGCGTGACCCGTTTCATGAGCCGTGGCTTGCAAAGCGTCGGCAAAATCCATTTCACGATAACGAGTTGTGATTCTCTGATCTCCGAGCCCGCCCGTACTGAAGGGATGCATACTCACATCCAGTCTCCCTGCATTGAAATCAAAACCAAATACGCACATCAGGGCTTCGCTGAGCTTCTGCTGATTTTCTATCGGATAGTGACCGGTTAAATCTTTCGTAGTTTGTGCAGATTGATGAGCCAAGACCTCTTGCAACAAATTGGGCAGCGCTTGTTTCAATTCCGCAAACACGCTACTAATCAACTCCTGGCTATCACCACTACAATGTAAATCCAGCAGCGCATCGTAAGGTGTTTCGAAACGATCTTGAGCTTGCGCTTGTCTTGCCTGTGCCTCCTCTCGGGACAAGGCAACGACTTCTTTAAAGTTCTTTAAAAAGCCTGTCCAATCACTCTCACCCTTCTGTGTTCTCCAGCCGTGTTCGCATCGCGAACCTGCAATGACTTTGGCATGCACTAGATCTGCCGGCATAGCCATGGACTGCTGCCAGGTTCTGCGCATTTCTCGGACATGGGTTGCATGCACCCCATCAAGAGAACCGGACGTCAATTGTTCTGTCGCCTCGTCTAACCAGTCGCCTATTGCTGCGGTCGTAAGCAACTCATGACGCATGCCAGCAATTTCTGCTAATGCCTCTGAGCGAGGAGTCATTCCAGCATTAGGCATCATGACAAACTGATCCCAGGATAAAAAAGTACTCGCGTGATCAAGCTGCGCAATACGGTGAAATTGCTTTTCGAGATTTTTTAGAGATTGACTCACAGTGACCCCACTAGGCGTTGTTGAAAACCGTCACTTCTATATAGTTCGAAAGCATCATCGGTGCGTATTGTCAGCTGTGCATCGAGACCCAATTGCAGAATTAACTCTTTGGCCGCAGCCTCTCCAACAACCAACAGAGCCGTTGCCCAGGCGTCTGCAAGCATAGTGCTCTCATGAAGGACAGTAACAGCCACCAGCTGGTGATCGATTGGCTTGCCAGTTTTGCCATCGATAATGTGAGAAACGCGCCTTCCCACTTCTTCTCGATAGTTACGATAACTACCAGAACTTGCCACATGTGTATTGTGCAAATACAGGCCTGACTGAATATCACCGTTAGGCTGTTCTATCCCTACTTGCCACGGCAAATCTTCCGCCCGAAATCCTCTTGCTCGTAACTCGCCACCAATCTCAGCCAAATAGTGTGTAATACCTAAGGACTCCAGAAGCACACCCAACTGATCTACGGCAAAGCCTTTTCCTAGCGATGACACATCAATACTCAACATCGGATGTCGTTTGCGTAACGTACTTCCACGATGAACCAGCAATGCCGAACCCACCGACTCCATGGCCGTTGATATCGCTTCATCGGTTGGAATACCTGTTGTTAGTTTTGACCCAAAACCCCACAGCTGGATAACCGGGCTCAGTGTGATGTCATAACGCCCCTGTGTGAGATGGCTTATTTTTCGCGCACTCTCAATGACATCTAGCGTGTTGGCGTGCAACGTCATCGGCTCAACATGATGCGCATTGTTGAATAATGAAAGCTCAGAGTTTGGATCCCAGGTGGACATCAACTGATTGATACGCAGTAGCTCTGCTTCAAGCGCCGATTGAATCTCAGGCAACAAGGTCGTAACACGCTGCGCATCATCGTTAAGATCTTGCACGACTGACTGAGCTAGTGCATTTAACGGTGCACGAAACTGAACCGACCATGTAGTTCCCATGGTCTTACCTTGCAGCTGATGTATAACTGAATCGCTAGCAATATTTTTCGACTGGCAACCTGCAAGTAAAGCAACGCTAAACAGAAGCAACGTTAAAACAAATTGATGAACAAGCAAATTGAAACCGCGTGCTTTATGTGCAAACGGCATGCTCATTACCAACCGTAGTCATGTAACAATTCCTCACCGGCCTCGACATCGCGAAGTATCGTGACATCCACATCAGTGTATGCAGCATTGGGATTCTTTCCATGGTTGATGAACTTGAAATCATTAACAAGCTCCAGCCCAATGTCATCAGTAATCCACAGTACGTAAATGCCGTCATCGAAGGTGGGCATGCCCACCAGACGTCCTAATACTGTGTTGGCTTTGATGTGTTTGGCAGCAAACAATCCTTTGCCATGTAATTCGCTGCTAGCGACAAAAAGTTTGTCTGAAACATCACTGGGCTGAGCGTCTGAGTAATCACCCATAACGTCTGCTGATGATTTTTTGGTTACTTTAGCTTTACTGGGCTTACCAACTCGCTTCTTACTTGCGGTTTTTTTAGCCTTTACTGGGCTTGTTTGCTTTTGCTGAACCGCTGCCATGTGTTTATCAATCTAATTAAAAGGCGTAAGCCTACCGGAGCTTGACGTAAGGCTCCAGTAAAAGAGGCAATATTGGCTTGAATGAAGGCGTTCTCTACCGCTATGAACTAGGGGCAGGTAGCCTGAAGCCCCCTAGCCACTGATGCTAAACCCGTTACATCGTCTGGGTTGGTCTTTCGCCTTCCATTGCGGTGATAAGAATGAGTTCGATACTAGCCTTAGCCTTACCCTTATCTTCTTCGCTGAACTGGACACCAATCCCTGGTATCTTGTTACCTTGCGCACCGGCAGATGTTACCCACACTACATGACCTTTAACGGCCATCAAGTTTGAGTCATCCATGACCTTCAACAGCATGAATACTTCATCGCCTAACTCATAGGTTCGAGCCGTTGGCACAAACACTCCGCCATTCTGGACGAACGACATATAGGACGAATACAGCGCACCGCGATCCGTGATTGAAAAAAGAACTATTCCTTTTCGTGCTTCTGCAGTCATTAGTTAGGGACTCAACCGTTAGTCATAAGACGTATATCGGCAAAGAGACCCTCCAGCACAGTCTGTGTTTTAAAGCTGGCACTATCTGAACGATATAATCGCAACAATCGGTCGTAAAGCGTGAACCACTGCTCAATATTCAACCGATCTTGGGTCTCCGATATCACCTGTTTCACGGCAGGATTTACACCAACATCCAGTTTTTCGCGCTGTTTTGAAGCTATAAGGCACCATCGGCTGAACGTTGCGAGACACAATGAGGTCTCCAGATTCGACAGTGAATCGCTAATGCGTCCGACACTGCCTTTATGCAGAAAAAGGTCATGCCATGCACGCAGTAACAGTTCTTTGGATACCGTGTGTTCCTCACTGGCATTTGCAAGGGCCAAGTAAGGACCACCCGATGCTTCAAGAAGCGCTAATACAGGGTCATCTACTTTGCCCCCTAACCACTCGATTGCTGCAGCTTGATCAGTCATCTTTAACGTTACTTTCTGACAACGACTACGAATAGTCGCAGGTAAGGCCCCTGTACGAGTTGCGCTAAGAATCAGAACGGCATGATCCGCAGGCTCTTCAAGTGTTTTGAGCAAACTGTTTGCGGCATTGCGATTAAGCGTGTCGGCCTGTTCTAGCAAAGCGACCCGATAGCTACCCTGGCTTGCGGTGAGTTGCAACCACTCGACCAGCGCCCGAACCGGGTCAACCTTGATAGCAGCGTTTGCACCTTCTGGTAACAGTTTACGATAATCCGGATGCGAATCGGCCAGTAGTTGCCTGCAAGGTTCGCATACACCACAGGCACCTTTCGGTGAAGGTTTTTGGCATAACAGCGTTTCTGCCAGGCATTGTGAAAATGCACGTTTACCGATGCCATCAATTCCCGTTAGTAGAAGCGCATGCGGCAAACGTCCACGACTTGAACGGTTGAGTAACTGAGACATGTCCTCTAGGAGCCAAGGCGGACAGGGCGTCAGATTATCCAATAGCGGCTACGCCCTTTCCAGCAATGGCGAAATTGCAGACTTTACCGACGCCTGCACGCTATCTAAGGAGCCTGAAGCATCAATGACAACCACCCTGTTCGGTGCATCGGCTGCACGTTGCAAATAGGCGCTGCGAGCGCGTTCAAAAAACGCCAACGTTTCGCGTTCAATTCTATCGGGTTGACCCCGAGCAGCCATTCGTGCCAAACCTGCCTCTACCGGCATATCGAGTAACAAGGTGAGATCGGGCTCGAGAGTGACGCCCATCATTCGATGAAGTTCTGCCACTCTTTCTACGCCCAGCTCTCGCCCGGCGCCTTGATACGCAATACTGGCGTCTAGAAATCGATCACATAAGACCCATTGTCCACTACTCAGGGCAGGTTCGATGACTTTACCCACGTGCTCAACACGTGAAGCGGTCATTAACAGCAGCTCTGTTTCATCTCGCATCTGACCTGCAGCATGCAGCACAAGATTGCGCAAGGTTTCCCCTAGCTCTGTACCGCCGGGTTCCCGGGTACCCACAAAGCTGATACCACTATCGTTAAGTAAATCTTCAACAAACGCACGGTTGGTGGTCTTACCCACACCTTCCAGGCCTTCCAACGTGATGAACTTGCCACGCATTGAATTACTTTCTCCGCTACCGTTTCAACTGAAATTTTCGAACAGCCGCATTATGTTGTTGCAGTGTCTCAGAGAACTGATGAGTGCCGTCACCACGCGCAACAAAGTACAGTGCCGTGGTTGCCTCTGGGTGCAACACAGCGTGTATGGCTTCACGACCTACCATGGAGATTGGCGTAGGCGGTAAGCCACCGCGTGTGTAGGTGTTGTACGGAGTATCAGTGGTGAGATCGGACCTGCGAATGTTTCCGTCGTAGTTATCACCCATGCCATAGATAACCGTTGGATCTGTTTGCAATCGCATACGTTTAATTATGCGTGATAGAAAAACCCCTGCAATTAAAGGACGTTCAGAGGCAACCGCTGTTTCTTTTTCTACAATAGACGCCAGAATAAGCGCCTCATAAGGCGTCTTTAAAGGCAAGTCAGCAGAACGCTTCGCCCACTCCTCCGCTAAAACCTTATTCAACATGGCATGAGCACGAAGTAAATATTCAACATCGCTCGTACCTTTAGGAAACGCATAGGTGTCCGAGAAAAACTGTCCCTCTGGATGCAATTCGTCGAGACCTAAAGCCTCCATGAGTTTTTCGGACGACTGTCTAGTTTGCTCATCCAACGTCAGCACAAGATCATCGGACTGCGCCACTCGCTGTATAGCTTGTTTCCAGTTAGAGCCTTCAATCAGGCTTAAGGAATACTGCACTGTCTGACCCTCGACTAGCGTGTCAAACAACTGAGGCACAGTCATGGGGCCTGTCAGATTAAATTCACCTGATTTTATGCCCCCAGCTTGTTTACTTAAACGTGCGTAGAGATCAAACCAGTAACGCTTCTCGATAACACCCTGTTGCTCAAGTTCATCAGCAACTCTTTTAGCAGACCAGCCGCGCTGTACTGTTAAGCGCTGACCAGAATCTGCAAGCGCTATGGGTTGGTTTAAATATCGCTGATAATCTGTCCAGCCAAACCAGGCCGCACCAGCACCAGCGACAATCAGCAAGAAAAGGAACCGGATCACACGCCGTCTTTCGCGAATATCAAAGTGCCGTTGGTGCCACCAAAGCCAAAGGAATTGGACATGGATACCTTCAAGCTGGCTTCACGCTTGTGATTGGCCACGTAATCCAGGTCGCAACCCTCGCCAGGATTATCCAGATTAATGGTAGGTGGTGCAAAACCATCTCGCATCGCCAACACTGAGAAAACGGCTTCGATTCCACCAGCTGCACCCAATAAATGGCCAGTCATGCTCTTAGTTGAGCTAACCAAGAGTGACTGGCTATGACTACCAAATGCCGTCTTGATGGCATCGGTTTCAGCAACGTCACCAGCTGGTGTAGATGTACCGTGGGCGTTGACATAATCCACATCTGAGGCTTCAAGCCCGGCATTTCTCAGCGCAGCCTTCATGCAACGTGCTGCCCCTTCACCATTTTCTGAAGGTAAGGTCATGTGAGATGCATCGCCACTCATGCCATAACCCACAACTTCGCCGTAAATTTTAGCGCCGCGCGCACGCGCGTGCTCAAGTTCTTCGAGCACCATGACACCAGCGCCATCTCCAAGCACAAAGCCATCACGGTCTTTGTCCCAGGGACGACTGGCAGCCGTAGGATCATCGTTGCGAGTAGAGAGCGCCCTAGCCGCGCCAAACCCTGCAAGCCCTAACGGGCAAGTCGCCATTTCGGCGCCACCAGCGATCATAACATCGGCATCACCGTATTCGATGAATCGTGCGGCGTCACCAATGTTATGAGTACCAGTTGTGCAGGCGGTAACGGTGCAAACGTTCGGGCCTTTGTAGCCGTACTTTATAGAAAGATTACCACTGATCATATTGATGATGGTGGACGGTACAAAGAAGGGCGAGACCTTACGTGGGCCCCCGTCTAGTAACGCTTTGTGTTGGGACTCGATGTTGGGCAGACCGCCAATGCCTGAACCTATGGAAACACCGACGCGCTCCAGATCAAGGCCATTTTCAGCAGCGGCTTCGAGCCCGGCATCGCTGATAGCCTGCATGCCTGCCGCAATACCAAAATGGATGAACGTATCCATTTTGCGGGCTTCTTTAGTGCTGAAATAGGCAGCTACATCAAAGTCTTTCACTGACGCACTAAAGCGCGTATTAAATTTAGTAGTATCAAAGCTCTGGATGTTGGCCACACCGGACACACCCGCCAGGATATTGCTCCAGCTGTCTTCGACGTTGCCGCCTACGGGGGTGACAAGACCCAATCCAGTTATTGCTACTCGTCTACGCGTCAATTCCGTCCAGCTCCGATAACAACGAGCCTTGCAATTGGCAAGGCAATAATAGAAAAGCCACAACGTATCCTGACACCCAAACTCGAAAGAACAGGACATCGACCCGTTGTGGCCCTCTTACTTACTGCTAAACCGTCTACTCGATCAAGCGTCTCTGAACCTTATAACGCTAGAACGAAATTTAAGCACCCACGGAAAAGGCGCTGGCAATTAGATTAAGCCTGGTCGGTATGTGCGTTAACGTAGTCGACAGCCTGAGCTACCGTAGTGATTTTTTCCGCCTCTTCATCGGGGATTTCGCACTCGAATTCTTCCTCAAGCGCCATCACTAGCTCTACGGTATCGAGGGAATCCGCGCCCAGATCTTCGACAAATGAAGCTGTGGTCGTGACTTCTTCTTCCTTGACACCCAGCTGCTCTATGACAATCTTTTTGACGCGTTCGTCGATACTGCTCATTGTAGGGTAAACCTCCGAAAAAAAAAATTGCGGCGTAAGCCGTGCCGCCATTGTAGTGAGTTCCAACAGAACGTGCCAAACATTGTGCAAATTCTTTAGACCAAATTAGGAGTAAATGGCATGAATCTCAACCATCTGACGTTCCACGACTTCAATTGTCTTCCCTGCGAGAGCTAAAAAGACAAATTAACGCCGATTACTAAGTCTAAACGCTGTAACGAAACCTGTTACAAAAAATGCTCGAGAAGATGAAAAAAATCAGGTCATCACCATGCCACCGTTAACACTGATGGTCTGGCCAGTGATGTAGGCAGCGCCTGGCGAGGCAAGAAAAAGGCAGGTTTGAGCGATATCGTCAGGGGTTCCCAGACGTCCCAGTGCAATTCCCCCCTTTATTTTTTCTTTTTGCGCATCAGCCAATGCATTTGTCATATCCGACTCGATAAAGCCCGGTGCAACCGCGTTAATAGTAATGGAACGTGAACCCAGCTCTCGTGCTAGAGATTTGGTTAATCCAAGAACACCGGCTTTAGCTGCAGAATAATTCACCTGTCCTGCATTTCCAGTAATACCAACCACTGAACTAATATTAATTATACGTCCACCACGCGCTTTCACCATAGGCTTGATAACTAATCTGCATAGTCGGTAAACACTGGTCAAGTTGGTGGCGATAACATCGTCCCATTCCTCGTCTTTCATGCGCATGAACAAATTATCGCGCGTGATGCCCGCATTGTTCACAAGCACAGAGATAGACCCGTATTCGTCTGTGATACGGCTGATGACAGTCTGTGTTTCAGCAGCGTCTGTCACATTCAGTCGCATACCGATGCCTTTAATACCTGCATCTGCAAATCGATCTGATATGGCTTGCGCCCCACCATCTGATGTTGCAGTACCAATAACGGTTGCCCCGTTAGATCCCATTAAGTCGCTGATCGCAGAGCCAATACCACGACTCGCGCCGGTAACGAGAACTACTTGATTGTCTAGAATCGAATCGTTCACAAATGTAGAGTCCTGAGTAGTTATTCGGATTTAGGGCTGGAGTATGACGCTAACCCTATGCAGTTGCGGCTGTTACAGCATCCATAGCTGCAGCCAGGTTTTCTGGAGAATCAACAGGCAATGTAGGCAGGCTTCGATCAATTCTCTTAGCCAAACCTGTAAGCACTTTGCCCGGACCCGCCTCAATAACTGTGATGATGCCATGATTGTCACGTAGAGACTCAATAGTGCGAGTCCAGTAGACAGGGTTGTAAACATGTGCCTTTAAATGGGTCAGCAGAGTGGGTAGATCTGGTGCCGCAGCAGCAGTTGCATTCTGTAGCAATGGCCGTGAAGGCTCTGCCCAGTCGATGCTGTCAATAGTTGTCGCCAATTCAATACCTGCAGGGCGCATCAACGAAGAATGATTCGGCACACTCACGGCTAGCATCAAGGCCTTACGACAACCCTGCTCCCGTGCTTTAATAAGGGTGGCTTCCAGAGCATCCAAGTGCCCCGAAATAGCGACCTGCCCTGGGGCATTAAAGTTGACCGCTTCGGAGATGCGCTCGCCGGTAATAGACTCACAAAGCTCAACAACTGCGGCATCTTCCATACCAATCAGTGCTGCCATGCCGCCCTCACCTTCAGGAACCGCGACAGCCATGAGCTCGGCGCGCCGCTGAACGAGCTTGATTCCATCCTCGAACGACAGCATTTGCGCAGCAACCATGGCTGCAAATTCACCTAAACTATGTCCGGCAAACGCAGTTGGCAGGGGTAAACCAGCCTCCTGTAGAACTCGCCAGACGGCAACCCCGGAGGTGAACATAAGGGGTTGTGTAACTCGTGTATCTGCCAAAGATTCCTTGGTACCAGTTTGTGCCAGAGACCAAAGGTCCAAACCCAGACTTTCTGAGGCTTGCGCAAACGTGCTCTGCACGACGCTGTGCTCTGCTGCTAGATCAGCTAGCATGCCGACACTCTGCGACCCCTGCCCTGGAAAAACAACTGCTATCGTCACGGTTTTCTCCGAATTCCTTTTAGTGGTTTAACGACTGTATCAATAACTAAAAATGGACGCTAAATCAAGCCCAGAACATTGCGCATGTCGTATAACCCTGCCGGTTGCGACGATAACCACACTGCCGCTCGAACGGCACCTCGCGCAAACGTCATGCGATCAGTGGCTTTGTGAGTTATCTCAATGCGCTCACCATTACCGGCAAACAGAACCGTGTGATCACCAATGATATCTCCGGCGCGTATCGTTTCAAAACCGATGGTTTTGGTGTCACGCTCACCTGTAATACCTTGTCGTCCATAGACTGCACAGGTGGATAAATCTCGCCCCAGGGCCTCGGCAACAACTTCACCCATTTTTATGGCTGTACCAGATGGCGCGTCTACTTTATGTCTATGGTGTGCTTCGATGATTTCGACATCGTAGTCGTCGCCCAAAGCTCGGGCCGCTTTTTCGAGCAAGTCCAGTGTGACCGTGACACCAACGCTGTAGTTCGGCGCAAACATAACCGGAATCTGCCTCGCGTAACCGTATAGAAGCTGCAACTGCTCTGGGCTGAATCCCGTTGTACCAATGACAACGCCAGTTTCCGAAGCGACAGCGGCTTCAAGTACCCCCAGGGACACGACAGGCGCCGTGAAATCTATGACGACCTGACTGTTAGTCAATATCTCATCAAGTTTATCAGTGACCACCACACCGGTGACAGCACCACCGGACAATACGCTGGCATCAACTCCGATGCTCGGCTGACCCGGCGCATCTGCGGCCCCCACTAGAGTGGTGTCATCGCGTTCTGCAATGGCTGCCAGCAATTGACGCCCCATACGACCAGCGGCGCCATTTACCGCAAGTTTTGTTGACATGCCCACAAACAAGTGTCTCGTATTAAAAATCTATGAAAAATCAGGGATCGCTGCAGAATATCATAGCACCAGCGCCAGACATGACCTCCTAAGTGTCTGGTTCCCCAATTAAATCGATCAAATCGGCCTCTGTGTACACCGGCACGCCAAGATCCTGAGCCTTCGTCACCTTTGATCCGGGTGATTCCCCTGCGTAGACGGCAGTGGTCTTTTTAGAAACACTGCCACTAACTTTTGCACCGAGCAATTGCAATTTCAGTTTGGCCTGGTCGCGAGAATAGGTCGTAAGCGTCCCAGTCAACACGTAGGTATTACCTACAAGCAAAGTGTCGGCTGTGACAGCCAGCGATGTTGGAAATTCTATCCCACTCGTTAGTAGGGAATTCACCACTGCTCGATTATCCTCGTTACTAAAAAATGCAATAACGCTGGCAGCCGCCTTCGGGCCAATGTCCTTGATACTAGTTAGCCTAACTTCATCAGCACCGATAAGCGCTTCTATGGAACCAAACTGCACGGCAAGTAAGGCCGCTCCTGTTTCTCCAATGTCTCGTATGCCGAGCGCAAAAATAAATTTCCCAAGCGTTGTCTTGCGAGAGGCATCGATTGCGGCAATCAGGTTGGTGGCAGATTTTTCACCCATTCGCGGCAATGCTTGCAACTGTGTCGAATCGAGGGTGTAGATATCTGCAACCGTTGCAATTAGATCAGCATCAGCCAGTTGCTCGACTAGCTTGTCACCAAAACCATCGATGTCCATGGCGCGCCGGGACGCAAAATGCTTGATCGCTTCACGGCGCTGCGCTGCACACTTCAAACCACCAGAACACCGCGCTTTTACCTCATTATCATTATTGATAACATTGGAATGGCACACTGGGCACTGTGTCGGCAACACAATTTCTGTGGTTGCATCGGTGCGTTTTTCCAACACCGCTCTTGCCACTTCCGGAATGACATCCCCGGCTCTTCTGACAACTACGGTATCGCCAATGCGGATGTTTTTGCGCGCAATTTCGTCCATATTATGCAGGGTTGCATTGCTGACCGTTACCCCACCCACAAACACGGGGTTTAATCGTGCAACAGGGGTTAGCGCACCTGTGCGCCCTACCTGAAACTCAACATCTTCCAACAGCGTAAACGCCTCTTCTGCAGGAAATTTTTGCGCAATGGCCCAACGCGGTGCTCTTGATACAAAACCCAGTTCGCGCTGCTCAGCAATGGAATCTACTTTAAATACGACGCCATCAATCTCATAACCCAGCTCACTTCGACGCTCACCCAGGGACTCGTAAAAGTCAAAACACGCGCCTATTCCCTCACAGGACTCAATTTCGGCATTAACCGGAAATCCAAAATTCTTGAGTAATTGTAACGCACCGTTTTGCGTGTCAGGCACGTCCAGCCCTACAATCTCACCAAGGCCATATAGATTGATGGATAACTGTCGCGTCGCCGTTTTACGTGAATCCAGTTGTCGCAAACTTCCTGCAGCGGCATTTCGCGGATTAACAAACGCAGGTTTGTCAGCCTTGAGCATTGATTCATTGAGTGCAGCAAAAGCGTCGTGTGCCATAAAAATCTCACCACGCGCTTCGAACACAGCCGGAGGCTGATCGGTTCTCAGGCGCAATGGAATCATGTCGATGGTGCGAAGATTTTCGGTGACGTTTTCGCCCCGCTGACCATCACCACGCGTTGCACCTTGAACAAAAATGCCATTCTCATAACGCAAGCTAATCGCCAAACCATCTAGTTTGGGTTCTGCAACATAAAGCACAGGCTCGTCTTCACGCTCCAGCCGCTCACGCACTCGCCGGTCAAAATCGTCTAGTTCTTCGCGTGAGAACGCATTGCCCAGAGATAGCATGGAAACTGCGTGCTCCACCGATTCAAATCCGTCCAGTGGTGGTGCGCCTACGCGCTGCGTGGGGGAGTCGGTGGTTAGTAAGTCAGGATGTTCAGCCTCGATTGCCTGCAACTCGCGAAATAAACTGTCGTATTCCGCGTCGGAGGCAATGGGCTTATCCAACACATAATAGCGATACGAATGATCATGTAACGCTTCGTGCAGTTCAACAACTCTAAGGACTGTTTTATTCACATCAGGATGGAACGTTTCCAAAGTACTTTTCGCGGTGCATGTATTCGTATATACCTTCGCGCATGTGCTGCACAGTTTGCTTGGTCAGCGTGCTTCTACGTTCATCTAGAACAGTGGCACCTAATTCGTTACCGATTTCAAAGGCTTCGCTCACTAACACCTCAAAGGCCACATCGGCGGGCACAGGACCAGGCAATTGCAGAATAAGCGTTACTCCAGGTGTCTGAAAACTCTCTGGATTATTAATATCGAAAAAGCCAGGCTCTACCATCTTGGCAATGGAAAACACCGTGGCGCCCTCATGCATGGAATGAAAAATATTCATTTCACCGTAGTGATACCCGCGACGTTCGAAGGTGTCCAGCAATTGATCGCCAGGCAGCACGGAGTTTGGTGGTGCAACGACATGCAGAGTGACAATTTTACTGGCATAAGCAGATCCCGCGGATGAAGCTTCGTCGATTTCTGTAGGTTCGGATTCTTCAACACGCTGGCGCCGCTTAGGAGATAGGCGTTCGCTGAATGCTTCGAACTTTTGCGCCAGGCTTGTCAAACCACCGCCAGGGCCGGTCTCAAGGTCTTCAAATTGGTAATCTGACTGCCCCTGATCTTGTGCCGAGTTTGCTCCAGGGCGGACGAAATCTTCCAGATCAACCTCATCGAAAGTGCCAAACTGGTCTTCCACAGGTTGATCACCTAGGAGGGGATCAGCATCGTTTGCAGAATAATGTGTTTGCTGTCGCCCACGGTCACTTGAGTTTTGATCAGCGACACGCTTTTCGCGGGTTGGCGCAGATTTAGGTCGTCCTGAAAAATATAACAGCACCAGAATGGCGACGCCTGCAAATATCAGGATCCAGCGTAGGTTTTCCAAATGCAATTACTCCGATGCTTATTAGTGTGTCAAGACTTCAATGAACAACTGATAAAACTCACAGGGCTACTACCCAGCTAGTTCCACCGCTTCGTGTACATCCACTGCTACCAGGCGAGACACACCCGGCTCGTTCATTGTGACGCCCATTAGTTGCTGCGCCATTTCCATCGTGACTTTATTGTGCGTTATAAAAATAAATTGTACACGCTCTGACATCTCCTTAACTAACTCGCAGAACCGACCCACGTTAGCATCGTCAAGCGGTGCGTCAACCTCGTCAAGCATACAGAACGGTGACGGGTTCAACTCAAAGAACGCAAACACCAGTGCAACGGCCGTCAATGCTTTCTCACCACCGGAGAGTAGCTGAATATTACTGACGCGTTTACCTGGAGGTTGTGCGTTAACGATAACACCCGTGTTTAACAGGTCGTCACCGGTCATTTGCAAGGAGCCATTACCACCACCAAACAGGCGAGGAAAAAATTCTTCTACCTTGGCGTTAACTTTATCAAACGTATCTTTGAAACGAGAACGCGTTTCGCGATCGATTTTGGCAATGGCTCTTTCGAGTGTAGCCAGCGCTTCAGTTACATCCAGGTGTTGCTCGTCCAGGTAATTTTTTCGCTGAGATTGCTCAGCCAGTTCATCGATTGCAGCAAGATTAATGGGGCCTAATCGTTGAATCTGTCTTTCAACTTTTTCAAGATCAGCAGCCCACGTCTGAACATCGGCAACAGTTTCTACAGCGTTTAGTCCTTCAATAATCTCAGCGACTTTGTAATCATGCTCGGCCAGTTGTTCGTCGAGAGTTTTAAGCCGGACGAGTACTTCTTGCGCCGCCATACGCTGAGTTTGTAATTTTTCTCTAACCGACTGGGTTCGGACATCGTGGCGTTGCCGCGCTTGTTCATGTTCACGAAGCCTGTGCTCGATAGCATCAAGTTGTTCACGTGCCGTGCGCATGGCATTATCACTGTTTAACTTGCCTTCAAGATGTTGCTGCAAACCTGCTTCCAGCGCGACTAAAGGGTCTTCTTCTTCGGTGGCAAGAATGGCATTAAGGCGAGTGCGACGCTCATCCAATTGCGTAATTCTGGCTTGCATACGCATTAAATTTTGCTCAGTTGCCACTTTGGCACTGCGCATAGACTCTACGCGAATGGCTAATTCCTGTCCGGCGTCCCTGTCTGCATCACGCTGATCTTTAGCGGATTGTAAACGCTCACGCAATGCTTCACGCTCTTCTGCCAAGCGAGCACGCTCAGATTCAAATTGTTGCAGCTGCTCATCAGCTTCAAGCTTGCGATGCAGCGCATCTTCGCGCTGCATCGCTTCCTGCTCTCGCTCCTGTTCAATTTCTGACAACTCTTCGTTGAGGGCGCGCAGTCTGCGTTGGCCTTCTTCGAGCGACTGTCGATCGCCAGACAAAGAGGATGTGATTTGCGAATAAAATCGAACCGCATCGTTATAGGCTTGCGCTTGGGTTTCCCGACGAGTTTCCAGCTCGCTTTGCTGCAAGGATATTTCATCGAGCTGCTCTGTCAAAGCCTGCGACTGTCCGTCAAGCTCCTGTAACTGAGCCTTGAGTTCAACAATCTCAGTTTCGCGAATTAACACACTGTCTTGCGCATCGGCACGCGCAACCCGCAACCACGACTTACCCATCCAAAGTCCGTCACGCGTAACAACCGACTCACCGTCGTTTAATTGCCCACGAAGCCGCAGAGCTTCTTGCATATCATTGGCAACAAAAATTCCTGCCAGTAGCTCCACCAACGGTAATTCACCGCGCACTTTACTGGCCAGTGAATTCGGCGCCGCTGAGTCGCTGCTTGCCTGCCCTGTGACCAGCGTGAGCTGGGCTGCAGGCATATCGTGCAAGCAGCGTTCGATTACGGCGTCTGAACTGACACAAACCGCTTCCAAGTGTGGCCCAAGAACTAGCTCGATAGCCGTTTCCCAACCTGGATCTGCTGTAATTGATTGCGCCAACCGAGGGTTGTCATCAAGCTCATTGAGATGCAACCAACTGTCTGCAGCGCTGTTATCCGGCTCTAGGGCTGCTTGTTGCAAAGCCTCTAATGATGCTAACCGGCCTAACCCGGATTGCACTTTGGAGCGCAACTGATCAAGCTCTTCGGAGCGTTGTCTGAAGGACTCTTTTTGCAACTGCTGTTTTTCACTGGCCGCTTGCAGAGATATCTGTAGACGTTCTTCGTCATCCTTTGCTGCCAGTTCTTCGGCAATGGTTTCTTCTATTTTTTCTAGCAGCGGTTCAAGATCTAAGGACTCCTGCTCAGAAGCCAAGCGCGCGCGACGCGTTTCAGAGTTGGCCATGCTACGTTCGAATTGTTCTATTCGAGAACGCTCAATTTGTGCAGTTTGTGTACTTTCTGAATAGCGTCGATTGAACGCATCGTTGCGCTGCTGCCATTCCTGCATTTCGGTCTCTGAACGAATCAGCAGCTCGGCCGAATGTTTTTGACTGTCCTTAAGAACGTCAAACGCAGGCTGATCGGTCAGCAACGATGTAGAGATATCTGCGATGCGTGCGGTATCGTCACGCAAATGTGCCTGCGATTCTTCCAGCGACTTATCTAACTCAGACAGCTCCTGACTTTGCTGATGGCGAGTTTCACGCATGTGTTCAATGGTTTGCTCGATACGGGCGACTTCACCACCGACTCGGTAGAATTCGGCTTGCACCTCGGCAAAGCTATCTGATGCTTCACTCTGTTGAGAACGGGCTAATTCGATGGCACTTTCTGCAGCTCGCAGCTCTGCAATGACGCCTTCGAGCTCTTTTTCAAGTTCACTGGTTTTCAGACCTTGCTCATCGCGAGTGTCTTCGAACTCGCGGCGACGCAGCACTAGCAACTCGCCACGCTTCTGTCGCTCTTCGGCCTTAAGACGCTGGTAGCGCTCGGCAGTATTTGCCTGCCGTTGCAGGTGCGCAAGCTGCTTATCCACTTCTTCGCGTAGATCGTCCAGCCTGTCCAGGTTTTCACGGGTGTGCCGAATTCGCGTTTCTGTCTCTTTACGGCGTTCTTTGTATTTGGAAATACCGGCAGCTTCTTCGAGAAAGCCGCGTAAATCTTCAGGCTTGGCTTCAATAAGCCGGGAGATCATACCCTGCTCGATGATGGCATAGCTTCGAGGGCCCAGCCCGGTGCCTAGAAATATATCCCGGATATCACGACGCCGACAGCGCACGTTATTCAGAAGATATTTTGACTGCCCGTCTCGCTCTACTTCACGCCGTATGGAAATTTCAGCATATTGGGCATATTCACCGCCTAGGGATCCGTCGGCGTTATCGAAGACAAGCTCTACCGATGCCTTACCTACCGGCTTTCTGGTACTGGAACCGACAAAAATGACGTCGTCCATGGACTCGCCACGCAGGTGCTTGGCAGAGGACTCGCCCATGACCCAGCGCACAGCATCAATAGTGTTGGATTTCCCACATCCGTTGGGCCCAACAATGCCTACCAACGAGCTAGGCAATTTTATATCAGTCGGATCAACAAACGATTTGAATCCGGCTATCTTGATACGGCTCAGACGCATAGACTTGTAGGTGGGCCGTTGGGATGCGAATAGACACGCTGAAGAATGTGCCCGCTTAAGACCTCTATTGTACTGCCTTTTAACGAACGCACCAATGGTGTTGAACAGGTATTCTTACGCTCATGGAAAAAGCAGGCTTTACTCAGTCAATGCAGTATGTGGCAATAGGCTGGCGCTTATTGCGAACACCCGGGCTTCGGCGCTTCGTCTGGATGCCCATAGTCATCAACTTGTTAGTATTTGGCATCTTAGGCTGGTGGATTAACAGCCTGGCATTGAGCTGGCTCAGTTCGTGGACATTTTTTTCCTCCCTTGGCGATTGGTGGATCGTCAACGCCATTGAAACCGTGCTTCGCTGGATAGTGTCATTGGCATTATTGTTCTTTACAGCCTTCCTATTCACATTACTAGCGAACCTCATCGGAGCGCCATTCAATGGCTTGTTGGCCGAGCGCGTAGAGGCCTATCTTGTGGGCGATATCACCACGCCCGCCCCCACTGTAATGGAGCTCATCAAGACCGTGCCTCGTCTTATGGGCTCGGAATTGGCAAAATTAATTTACTTGGCTCTGTGCCTGATGCCGCTGCTCATCCTGCACTTCATACCGGTCATAAACTTCATTGCGCCAGCACTATTATTCCTCTTTGGTGCTTGGATGTTTTCTCTCGAATACATGGATTACCCGATGGGTAATCACGGCGCCCTTTTCCGGGATGTCAGAAAGCGCATGCGGCTTAACCGCAAGGCGGCCTATGGTTTCGGATGCGTCGTGTCGCTGTTCAGCATTATCCCCATCGTCAATCTTTTCATTATGCCCGTGGCGGTTGCAGGCGCCACAGCCCTGTACGTTGACCATATCCGTGATCAACATCTCGATGATATAAATTAAAGGAACACACTCGCATGCCATCAACCTTTTCCATACGCCTGAGCAAGAGCGTACGTCGAAGCCTGACGTTGCTTATTCTTTCACTGCCTTTTCACTCGGCAATGGCCACAAGCCCTCTTTCATTTATTGAATCCTCACCGGTGCCCGGTGGAATCGCCCTGGTGACACTGGACGCTAAACAATTCCCAACAACCGGGCCAGCGCCCACCATTAACTGGAATGGCCAAGCAGTGGCTGCCGTTGTTAATGACAAGCAGTACACCGCTTTAGTGGGCATTCCGTTATCAACCTCGCCTGGCAGTCAGACGCTGAATATCACGGGCACCAATGGACAAGAAAGCTCTGTTGCATTTTACATCGAAGCAAAAGCTTATAAAGAGCAGCGTTTGATTATCAAAAACAAACGCAAGGTAAACCCAGCGCCTGTTGA
The DNA here is from genome assembly GCA_047629055.1 of Halioglobus sp. Lineage (GTDB taxonomy): Bacteria > Pseudomonadota > Gammaproteobacteria > Granulosicoccales > Granulosicoccaceae > Granulosicoccus. The sequence continues at coordinate 7,462 of JBLHWG010000014.1, read as the reverse complement.
TATGGACAGAATCAACAAGGAGAACAAACGGCTCAATGTGGTCAAAACCTACAGAGCCGACAGGATGATTGCAGACTCCTTTGAATGGCCACTGGCAGGGATCATGTCCAGCCCCTTTGGGCTAAAGCGTTTTTATAACGACCAGGCCCGACGTCCACATGGCGGAATTGATATCGCTGCCCCCGAAGGCACGCTCATTCTTGCGCCTGCAGATGGCGTTGTCGTTGAGACTGGTAACTATTTCTTCAATGGCAACTGCGTGTTTATCGAACATGGTTTGGGCTTACAAACCTTTTACGCACACATGAGCAGAATTGATGTTGAGCCCGGAGATAGAATTACCCAAGGCCAAGTGATTGGCGCTGTTGGTCAGACTGGGCGGGTAACTGGCCCACACTTGCATTGGTCAGTTGGCTTGAATGCAACCTGGGTTAATCCGTTATTGGTGCTGGAGACAGATTTACCGCCGCCAGCGACCCAATAACAGCTATTGTTTGTCTCTTTTCCGACGTTCAATTTTCTTCTGCCGAGCTTCTTCCTTGTCCAGCACCGGCTTAACCCTTGTGGTTTCCTTAAAAGGGTTGTCATCCTGACGGAATTCTATTCGCAATGGCGTGCCGAACAATTTAAGCACCTTGGTGAAGTGATTCATCAAGTAGCGTTGATAGCTTTTAGGCACCTTGAGCGCCTGCTTACCGTGAATAATGATAATGGGTGGGTTTTGACCACCCTGATGCGCATAGCGTAGCTTGATGCGCCGACCATTTACCATGGGCGGTTGATGCTGCGCTACAACCACTTCCAGCATGCGCGTCAGTTGCGGTGTAGACATATTAGTAAAGGCTGAGTCGTAAGCCTTGTTAATCGATTTGAACAAATCGCCAACACCAGAACCCTGCAAAGCACTTATGAAGTGTATGCGCGTAAATTTGAGGAACTCAACCTTTCGCTCTAAGTCTTCGCGCACGGCGTCTCGCTGCTTACCGTCCAGACTATCCCATTTATTAACAGCGACAACCAACGCCCGGCCTTTATCAATGATATAGCTCAGCAGAGAAAGGTCCTGATCAGTAATACTGTCAGAGCCATCCAGCAACATGACACATACATTACTGTTATCAACTGCCTGCAAGGTTTTAATGATGCTGAATATCTCAACTTTTTCACTCACCTTGCCGCGGCGGCGTACACCGGCTGTATCGATCAATGTGTATTCCTTACCGCCTTGTTCAAACGGTATGGACACAGAGTCTCGTGTCGTGCCGGGTTGATCGTAGGCGATAACTCGCTCTTCGCCAATCAGGCGATTGATCAGCGTTGACTTACCCACGTTGGGTCTGCCAACAAACGTAATTCTGACTTCCTCATTTTCACGCGGTCCAAATTCCGGACGCTTATCTTCCATAGGCGTGCCATCGGCATTCTTGCCGCGTTTGAAACGACGCTTACGCGACGGTTCAACACGCTCGTCTTCCGGAATTTTGAAGTAATCTGCAAGCTCGTCAACCAGCTGGTGAATACCGCGGTTATGCGAGGCTGCAACAGGCACCATACTTTCAAAACCCAGCTGATGAAATTCCAACTGCGCCTTGTCCTCACCAATGCCATCAATCTTGTTAACGCACAACACCACGTGCTTGGCTTGGCGTCGTAATATATTGGCAATGTCTTCGTCGATAGCGACAAGGCCTGATCGTCCATCAACCAGAAAAACGACCAAGTCAGCCTCACAAACAGCGCTTAGCGTCTGACCCGCCATAGCCGCATCGAGCGTATCTGGTGCACCACTGAGTCCACCGGTATCCACCAGTAGATAGGGCCAGCCGCCAACTTTGCCATCGCCGTATTGGCGATCACGCGTTAAACCGGGTAAATCTGCTACTAACGCGTCCTGCGTTCGAGTCAGTTTGTTAAACAGAGTGGACTTGCCGACATTCGGCCGCCCTACGAGGGCGATCGTGGGTTTCATGGATAACTCAACGGGCGAAACGGTAGGCGGCGACGATTCCGTCAACTGATTGAATAAACATAGCATCGTCGGTAGCTACGGGTCGTGCGACAATGGCTTCTTTACTGACGCGCTTTCTGCCAATCAGTGTGCCTGTGTCGATATCGATAACATGAATATAACCTTCTGTATCACCCACAACGACATCTGATTCAGGCGTGAATGCGGGCGGACTCAAGCGCCGACCCGGCATCTCACTGTTTGACCAAATGATTTGTCCGTTCGTTTTATCCAGACGGTGCACAGTGTCTTTATCGTCCACCACAATGAGACTTTCATCGGTAACAGCAACACCTGCGCCTGCAGACAGAGGCACAGACCAAACAATCTGGCCTTTTGCAGGCTCCACCATGGCAGCCTTGCCCTGATAGTTTGCTAGATAAATACCGGAATCATCGATGACAATATCAGCGTCTATATCGACGAGTCTCTCAATTTCGGAACGACCAGAAGGCACGCTGATGATAGACTCCCAAATAGGTTTGCCGGTTTGCAGATTTAAAGCCAGAAGACGTCCGTCATCCAAGCCGATTAGCACACCACCGTCGAGTACGAGAGGCCGACTGTAACCATTCAATGTCAGTGCAGGAGGTGCGTTGGACACCGTCCACAATTGCTCACCCGTGGCTGGATCAAGGCTTACCACTCGTCCATCAGTGCTTCGCACTATCAGAGCGCCAAAGCCTGCTGAGGCGGGTACCAGAATTTCCGAGGATCCGCGCGCGGTCCAAAGTGACTCACCGGTCTTTTCATCCAAAGCGTGTAAAACGCCGTCAATATCACCGACATACACTTGACCTTCATCGCCGCCAATGCCACTGGTAAGACGAACCTTGAGCTCTTTAGTCCATTGGCGGATACCGCTTTCACGCGACAGTTTTGTTATTTTTCCTGAGCGATTGGCCACAATAATGCTGTCGTCTGTCAGCTTGGGTTCAAAACGGCCACGACCAGCTTCGCCGACATTGCTGGACCACAAACGCAACGGGCTTATTTCTGATGTTGTGCTGACCAACGTCGCGGGTGGTACCGGTGGCGGCTCATTCGTGCAACCGGCCAACAGAACCGGTGCAAGAAGCGCTAACCGCAATGCCCAGCGAGTAGATATAGCCAGGGACACCTTAGCTGGCACCTACTTTGGCAAGTTCATTGAGCTTCATGGTCAAACCTTCACGATTGGCCACGAACTCACTTTCTTGAGCGGCCTCGTAAGCTGTTCTTGCAGCATCTGGCTCACCTTTTATGGATAGCAGATCGCCGCGTGCTTCTTCTACAAGACCTGCAAACGCCTCAGGGAAAGTAGAAGGCAAACTGGCAAGACCCGCTGCAGCGTCACCTAATGCGCCCTGCACTCTCGCCAAGCGAACCTTGGCGATTAGCTGCACATCACTTTGAGGTGCATTATTGGCGACCCACTTAAGTCGATCTGCTGCACCACTCAAATTATCGTTTTCGATATCGGCACGTGCTGCGGCTAAATTTGCGTAGCTGCTATACAAGCTATCAGGCTGATCGTCTTGAAGCTCGTCGGCGATTTTAACCGCTGCATCAGTATCGCTCGAATTGATAGCTTCGATGGTTTGACTAAACCCATCACTGGCTGCGATTGATTGGCTTTCTACTCGCTCTTTCCAAAGCGTCCATCCACCGATGAGCGTAGCGCCGAGCACCACACCAGTAATGATCGCTTTGCCGTTTTCCTTCCACCAGTCTTTGAGTGCTTCTACTTGCTGTTCTTCTGTTTCGTATTCCACTTTTATTCTCCACGCTTGCAGCGCTTATTCGACGCCAGTTTAGACAACTGAGACGTCGTGCGGTAATTCTTTATCGACTAAAGGTAATTGACTAAAGGTAGCCATGTAGTGCCTGACCCAACTCCTCACGAGGAATGGTCTTCTGTTCTTCACGACCTAACAAAGGCTTAAGTGTCACCAAACCTTTGGCAAGTTCATCTCCACCCACGATGACTGCAAACGCAGCGCCACTTTTGTCAGCCTTTCGAAACTGACTTTTGAGGCTGCCACCCGCCGTATTGTGCAACACAGAAGCGTCCGGTAGTTGCCCACGAATGAATTCAGCCAAAGCGAGTGAATCGCTTGATGTAATTTCGTCCGTTCCCATGACAAAAATGTCAGGAGTGTCAGGTGCGAAAGATTTACCCAGTTTTTCCATCAGAGCCAGCACTCGCTCCATGCCGAACGCCCAACCCACTCCAGGCATATTCTTGGAGCCTAGTTGTTCGAGCAAGCCATCGTACCGACCGCCGGCGCACACAGCAGATTGTGAACCCAGCTGAGTGGTCGTCCATTCGAAAACAGTGTGACTGTAATAATCCAGCCCGCGCACCAATCTGGGGTTTTCTGTCGCCTCTATTCCATTGTCCGACAGCAGAGCTTTCAATTCTTCAAAGTGATTCGTTGAAGCTTCGCTCAAGCTATCTCTAAGCGCTGGGGCTGCATTGATCATGTCTTGCATACTCGGATTTTTGCTATCCAATATACGAAGTGGGTTTTTCTCAAGCCTACGCAAACTATCCTCGTCTAGCAGCTCTTTGTGATCTTCAAAGTAGGCAACCAGCTTTTCGCGGTAACGTGCACGATCATCAGGATCGCCAAGCGTATTGAATTCCAGTGTTAGGGCATCGATTATTCCAAGCTCTCGCCAGAGCCGCGCGCTGAGTAAGATTAGCTCGGCCTCTACAGCGGGACCTGCTAGCCCATAGACCTCAGCACCCACTTGGAAAAATTGCCTTTGTCGTCCCAATTGCGGCCTTTCATACCGAAACATCGGGCCTGTGTACCAGATACGATTGACGCTGCCCGGCTGCAACAAACCATTTTCTATAGCCGCGCGCACGCAGCCTGCCGTATTTTCCGGACGCAGCGACAGAGACTCGCCCTTACGATCGGTAAAGGTGTACATCTCCTTTTCGACAATGTCCGTGGCTTCGCCAATGGAGCGTTGGAACAACGAGGTCCGTTCAATCAGCGGTGTACGCATTTCCCCATACCCATACGCGCGCATAGCATGGCCCACGGCAGCTTCCAGCCGTTGCCAAGGGGCGATGGTCGCCGGTAATAAGTCCGGCATTCCTCGCAGACGCGTAAATTGAGTTTTCATAGCTTGGGGGGGGGGAACGCTCTATTGCGGTTGAGTCAGGTATTCGCCCGCCTCAGAAGAGGACGGAAATTGATCGAGTAAACGATTAGCGAAGTTGCGTGCACCATCGGGATCGCCTGCATCACGATTAATTTTATAGCCAAGCCACAGACTCTCGGAAGATTCCGTGCCATACACTTTGTAGCGATCGAAGTAGGCCTCTGCCACTGTCAGTCGCTGCTGCCTGAACATCAGTTCAGACATGTGCAAATAGGCGTTACCGAATTTCGGATTCACTCGCAGGGCTTCGCGCAAGTAGGTTTCAGCGTCGGTGAGCCGATCTGCATCGAGCATGCATAACCCGGCGTTATCGAGGGCAAACTCCGGCGTCTTGTAGTAGGGATTTTCTGCAGCGGCACGAAACTGCTGTTGCGCCATCTTGTAACTCTGCACTTTGCACAGATAAATACCATAGCTGTTGCGATACTCTGCCTCATCTGGCTCAAGCTCTAGTGCAAGTTTGAAATGCTTTTTTGCGCTATCCGGTTTGTCTACCTGGAACTGTAGCTGTGCATAGGTGACGTGTGCCAAGGCATTGGAATCGTCCTGATTCAGAGCCTTTGTGAGTTTTTCAAGCGCCTGATCGAGATCGCCGCGCCGCAGATACTGAGCACCCAGCTGAGCATTGTATTGAGCAGCATCGGCATCATTGGTGGGCAGACGCCCCCCGTTTTGCGCACATGCCTGTACGAACATGAGCAGCGAAAATACACACACCCAACGACATACCACACCCCCCGACTTCAGGGGAAATCCACCAGCCTTCATTGCAATTGCTCTCCAAATCGCGGCTCCATGAACTTCACGTGCCGCTTGCTGCGATCGTCAATGTCTCCAGCCAATTGTCCACATGCTGCATCGATATCGTCGCCTCGCGTGGTGCGCTTGAGCGTCAGAATACCTGCGTCACTGAGAATCCGTGCAAAGCGCTCTACCGCATTACGCGAAGAACGTTTATAACCGGATTGCGGAAACGGATTGAACGGGATCAAATTGACCTTACAAGGGAAACCACGCAACAGCTCTGCCAATTCGTGAGCTTGTTCTACCTGATCGTTGACGCCAGAGAGCATGACGTATTCGAACAGGACGTGTTTTTTGCGCTGTGAGACGGCATCTTCCCCTTCTACGTAACGCCGGCAAGCACCCATTAGCTCGCTAATAGGGTATTTCTTATTAACCGGTACGAGCTCGTCTCGCAGCTTATCGTTAGGAGCATGCAAAGACACGGCAAGGGAGATATCGATATCCGCAGTCAGTTTGTCCATGGCAGGAATAACACCTGACGTACTGACCGTAACGCGTCGTTTGCTAAGACCATAGCCTAGGTCGTCCATCATGAGATTCAGCGATGGCACCAGGTGCCGGTAGTTGAGCAAGGGCTCGCCCATTCCCATCATGACTACATTGGTAATGCGTTGATTGGCCGTAGCAGGCTCCTGTGCCAACAAATTACTTGCCAGCCAGACCTGACCGATGATTTCAGACACCGATAAATTCCGGTTAAAACCTTGGCGACCTGTTGAGCAGAAAGAACAATCAAGCGCACACCCCACCTGAGATGAAACACACAAGGTGCCACGGTCGTTTTCCGGGATATAAACCGTTTCTATGCAGTTGCCATCGTGCAACTCAAATAGCCACTTAGCTGTGCCGTCCTTGCTCAGCTGAGATGACTGCACACTTGGAAGCACAGTAGTTGTGCATTCAAGCAGTTTTTGCCGAGTCGCTTTGGACACGTCAGTCATGGCGTTGATATCGCGCACATTGCGCTGATACAACCACTTCATTACCTGTTTGGCACGGAAGGGCTTTTCACCCTGTTCGACCAGGAAAGAGACTAGAGCGTCTCTATCCAGGTCAAACAGATTTACCGGTGCTGTCTGTGTCACGGCGGCTATAACTATTTATTAAGAAATTTTAGCGCGTTCGAGCGCAAACGCCGTCTTCACCGAAGAAGAAAGCGATTTCGACAGCAGCAGTGTCAGTAGCATCTGAACCGTGAACAGCGTTTTCATCGATAGATGTTGCAAAACGCTTACGGATAGTGCCTTCAGCGGCTTCAGCAGGGTTAGTTGCACCCATTACATCGCGGTGAGCCAACACAGCATTTTCGCCTTCAAGAGCCTGAACCATAACTGGGCCAGACGTCATGAAGCTGACCAGATCGTTGTAGAAAGGACGCTCTGCGTGGACTGCGTAGAACTCACCAGCCTGCTCTTTAGTCAGGTGCATCATGCGCGCTGCAACGATACTTAGGCCCGCTTTTTCGAAAGTACTGTAGATCTCGCCTAT
>JBLHWG010000013.1:0-30550 GCA_047629055.1 Halioglobus sp. | reverse complement strand
GCACGCTCAGTTGCTGGCTAGCGGTGATTCAACCCGAACATTACTGCCTGAACTTTTGCAGCAGCAGGTATGGCAGGAATGCATTGACTCTGACGAATCCGTGCTCTTGCTCGATTCCAACGCTGCTAGCCGCGGCGCCAGGCGTGCCTGGGAAGTCGCCTGCGCATGGAGGTGTCATCCGGTGGAAGATGACTACTTGCCGTTAGATCAGTTTGTATGGTCACGATGGCGGATCCGCTATCAAGCAATGCTCGATGAAACAGGTAGCGTTGACCACGCTGCACTAACCGACCATATCCTCGAAATACTGGATTCAGGGCGTGGTATAGAGAATTTGCCCAGTGAAATAATATTAGATGGATTTTTGCAATTGCCACCGCAACTTGAAGCTCTAATATCCACGTTAAAAGATAGCGGAGTTGATGTCGAATTATTGCGATCCGCTCCAAACGCTCTGGTCCATCCTGTTGAATATGAAGACGATGAGCAGGAATTGCTTGGAATCGCCTTGCACATGCGAACTGAGTTAGAACGAGATGTTAATCAATCTCTAGGCTTAGTAGTGCCAGATTTGCAAAATCGACGAACTGAAGTTTTACGTGCATTCGATCAAGTGTTTTTCCCCACGTTAAACCCTGTAGAAATTCGAGAAAAAGGTAGACCTTATGATCTGTCTATAGGTTTACCGCTGGCAGACACGGCCGTCATACAGGCGGCTCTTTCCATTATGAAGCTGTGTGTGTCAGAAATTCGTGGCAGTGAAATATCTGCGTTGTTGTTGAGCCCGTATTTATCCGCAGGCTCGGGTGAGTCTCAGCGCCGCGAGCAATTAGATAAACGCCTTCGGGACCACAGAGTGCGCAAACTGGATCTTTCGGGGCTGGACGACTTTCTGGATAATAAAGGAAGGTTGGGGGTAAAGGTTCGGAAACTGGCTCAGTCAAGGAAGCGTAACCGGACAACATTATCGATGTGGGCAACTCGTATTAGCCAATGGTTAAAAGAGCTTGGATGGCCTGGGTCCGGTATGGATACAGAGGAGTATCAAGCGGTATCCGCCTGGATTGCATGTCTCGACGACTTGCAGTTGCTTGACAACAATGAGGGTGTTAGCGCCAACGATGCTCTGGGTTTGCTAAATCGTCTCGCCCGCGAGCGTATATTTCAATTGGACACGCCAGCAACGCCCATCCAGATCATGGGTCGATTGGAAAGTCATGGAATCGCGTTTGATTGTTTATGGGTAGCCGGACTTGATTCTGAGCAATGGCCTGCTGTTGGATCTCCGACCCCTTTTCTATCCATAGAGCAACAAAAAGCCGCAGGCGTTCCTGATGCCTCAGCCACCGCTCGTTTGTTGCTTGCAGAGCGTGAATTTTTACAATGGAGCTCTCAGGCACCTTTGCTAATAGCGAGTCGTGCAACCAGTCGGGATGGAAAGGAACTTGACGCCGCCAGCGTGCCAGCCGTCGCCGTGAGTGACAAAAATTACGAGCTGAGTGATTTGAGGCTGATTAATCTGCAAAAAATCATGCCTCTGAAAAACCCCATAGAAGAACTCAGGCAGGCTTTACGGCTGGATAGCATTCAGGATAATCACGGGCCGGCTTTGCCATCTGGAAGTGAAGTAAAGGGAGGTGCTAGGCTTTTTGAAAATCAGGCGCTTTGCCCGTTTAAATCGTTTGCTCTACATCGTTTGTCGATACGCCCTCTGGAGGAGGCAGGTTTGGGTCTGGATCCACGCCAACACGGCACGTTATTACATCGAGTGCTGGAGTTCTTCTGGCAGGAAGTACAGACACAGAATCAGCTTCTGGCGTTTAGTGAAGAAGAATTTACGGAAGTGCTGCTACGGACAATTGATGCAGCGATTGATAAGTGCGAGGTGCCAGTACCATTGGTCGAATTGGAGCGGGCTCGACTACTTGAATTACTCAGAGAATGGTTTAAAACTCAAGAGGTGATAAGGCCCACGTTTGAGGTCGTTAGCCTGGAACAAAAGCAGACGATTGAGCACGGAGGTATCATAATGTCTGTCATGCTCGATCGTATTGACAAGGTTGGAGACGATCTGGTGGTTGTTGACTATAAAACCGGTGTGTCCAATTCAGTAAATTCGTGGGCAGATAATCGCATTTCTAACCCACAGTTACCTTTATATGTTCTGACAAATGAGGATATTAAAGGTGCAACTTTTGCGCAAGTTGCGCGCAATCAATGCAAGTTCAAGGGTGTCACCAGTGAGATGGACATGATGCCCAAAGTCAAAACCACGGTTATCAAATCACGCAATGGTCAAGCAACGGAGCGAGAGCTGGGTAGCTGGCATGATTGGCGACTTCATTGGAAGGAGGCCCTGGATGCCGTTGCTGGTGAGGTGCGGCAAGGGTTGGCAACAGTCAGTCCCATGAAAGGCGCCTGTACGCATTGCGAATTAACGTCATTGTGCAGAATTGGTGATGAGCAGTTAGGCCACAATGAGGAAGAACAATCCGAGCATGAGGTGATAGCCACAACTCTCAGCGCTCATACAAGTGCTGGAGGTTCGTAATGGGATCTCCAATTGATGCAGACGTGCGAGCAAGAGCTCTTGATCCGCAAACTTCATTCATTGTTCAAGCCCCCGCAGGTTCTGGCAAAACCGAGCTGCTTACCCGCCGCGTTCTGACTTTGTTGGCAACCGTTGACGAGCCTGAAGAAATTCTGGCCATCACGTTTACCCGTAAGGCTGCCAGTGAAATGAGGCAACGAGTGGTTGCGACCCTTGTGAGTGTTGCTAACGGTTCTCAGCCTGTGAATGACTATGAGGCAGAAGGGCACTCACTCGCCTTGACTGTGCTAGAGCGTGATAAGGAGCGTGATTGGCAACTTATAAAAAATCCACAACGACTAAATTTGCGCACTATCGATGCTTTGGCAACCCAACTGGCGCACCGCTTACCCGTTACATCAGCTCTTGGCGCACCAACGGGTGTCGTTGAGGATGCAGGTAGCCTTTACCGCGATGTAGCCTCGCGATTTATCGATGAAAATATAGAGTTAATGCAACGCGTCTTGCTGCAGTTGGGCAATCGTTTGGAACAGGCACAATCGTTGTTGGCCAATTTATTGGCCAACCGTGATCAATGGAAACGACATGTGTATGCGGTCGATGACCATGACGCATTACGAGATGTCTTGGAAGGGATGTTGACTGAGCTGGTGGAGTCACGGCTAGCTAACTTACATGCCTGTCTGCCTTACAGCTTGAATGATGTTCTTCCGCAGCGTCTGCAAGTGGCCTGTGGATTTATGTTGGAAGATGTCGGTGGTGATCTCGACGAGATACCTTTCGAAATGCAACCGTGGCTTGATATCGGATCTCTTCCAGGGCATAGCAAAAGCGATTTGAACGGATGGGATGGTATCGGCGCCGCGTTGCTAACTAAGCAGGGTGATGTCCGCAAGAGCGTTACCAAAACCATTGGTTTTCCGGCCAAGGGTGATGCTAAAAAACGCGGTGTCCCTCCAGCTATGCTTGAGGATCATAAGCGGGAGATGTTGGAGATTCTGGAGTCGGTACGGAACGCTCCAGAATTTGTTGAAGCATTAGTTGAAGTCTGTAGTTTGCCGTACCCGCGTTACCAGGATGATCAATGGGATTTGCTATCTGAGCTTCTGAGTGTTTTGCCACATTTGTTACTTGAGCTTCAAGTGGTTTTCAGCGAACGTGGCGTTGTTGATTTTGCAGAGCTCTCAGAACGCGCTCAGTGGGCTCTAGGCCCCGATGATTCTCCCACTGATTTAGCCTTGTCCATGGACCTGTCGCTAAAGCATGTGCTTGTCGATGAGTTTCAGGACACTTCGCAAACTCAGTTTCGATTGTTTAGCCAGTTGGTTCGTGGCTGGGACCCCGGAGATGGGCGTACTTTTTTCGCGGTGGGTGATCCCATGCAGTCGATATATCGTTTCCGCGAAGGCGATGTGGCTTTGTTTGGTCAAGCCCGTGAGCATGGTATTGGTCCTGTGACTCTAGATTCCTTGACGTTGACAGTGAATTTTCGTGCCGCCCCTAAAGTTATTGACTGGATAAACAATAGCTTTTTAACGATATTCCCCAAGCGTGCCAATCCTGACAGTGGAGCTGTGCCGTATTCGATGTCCGTGGCTCATTTGACAAACGAAGGTTCGGTGAATATTCATCCGCTCATCGATAAAGACAAAACAGTTGAGTCCACACTTGTTGCTAGATTGGCGGGAGAGGCTATTAAATCTGACCCTGAGCATCGTGTCGCCATTCTGGTCAGAGCTCGTGGTCAGGCGGCAGAAATATTTGCAGCCTTAAGGTTGCATGGGCTTGCCTATCAATCGATAGATATGGATCTGGTGGGTGATCGACCCGTTGTCAGGGATTTATTGTCTTTGTGCCTGGCCTTGCGCTATCCGCATGATCGCCTGCATTGGTTGTCCTTGCTGCGAGCACCTTTTGTGGGCTTAACGCTAAACGATCTGCATGCACTTATGCTAGATGCTGGGAGAGTTTCGGTCATGGATTTGCTCGGGGATACAGAACGTATCACCACTCTGAGCCAGGATGGACAATTAAGAGCGAGGCGATTTGTCGCCATTATTGGACCCGCCATGAAGCACGTTTCCCGTGGTGCTCTTATGCCTTGGGTGGAATCTGTATGGTTACAACTTGGTGGTCCGGTTGTTTGTCGTGATGATGTTGACGCCAGTGCTGCAGAGAGAGCGATTAGACGGTTGGTTGCCTTGGAAGCAGAGGGCAGGCTGTGGCAGAAAAGCGTTTTAAACGATGTCATGAAATCGCTTTATGCTCAAAATTCTGAAGACACTAAATGCCAGATTCAGGTAATGACCTTACACAAGGCGAAGGGTTTAGAGTTCGACACTGTCATTCTCCCCGCGCTGGACCGGCAAACAAGAGCCGATAGCACGCAGATGTTGAACTGGTTTGAGAGCACTTTGGATGGCAAGCCTCAGCTGTTACTGGCACCGTTTGAGCAATCCGGTTTGCAGTATGGTCAACGGGACAAGATTAATCGACTGGTGAGGAAAGCCCGCGAGCGATGTGATGAGCAAGAGAAGCTACGTCTGCTTTATGTTGCCTGTACGCGCGCCAAGCATCATTTGCATCTGATTGCGAGAAGTGCTCACAGTGCCAGCGGTGAATTGCGGGCCCCAATAACTTCTTCGTTGCTAAAGCCTCTTTGGCCACTGCTAGAGCCCGACTTCAAAACATCTGCTGCGTCTGCAACCGATAGAACAGCTTCTAACGCACAGCTGACTGATCTTGAGGGTACTAAGCAACAGATTGCATTTGAGATCGAAGATCAGCCGTTACACCCACGACTAGAGCGCTTGCCCATTGATGGTCAGTTTCCACTCGCCAAAGTATTTGAATGGAATTCGCGTGAACAGAACGAAAAAAGTCCAGACGACAAGCTTGAATTTTCATGGGCTGGCCGAGAGGCACGGGATATTGGGACCGTCGTACACCTGCATCTGCAGGGGCTTGCATCTGACTCCCAACGGCCTGCATCAAAGTTTGATACAGGTAATGATCGCGTCATCATTGAGCGACAATTGCGTAATTTAGGCGTTGCAGCACATCGAATTTCCACCGCCGCGGACAGAGTGGTGCACGGTGTCGAAAATGCGTTAAACGACGAAAGAGGGCAGTGGGTACTTGCCTCGCACGTTGATGCTAGATCGGAGTGGGCCCTGAGCGTGCCTTTGGATGCCGCAGATCCCGCCCTGGGCGTATACAAAGTGGTCATAGACCGAACTTTTGTCGATGACGAAGGTACACGGTGGATTATTGATTTCAAGACAGGCGATCACAGTGGTGGTCAGCTAGACGCGTTTTTGGACTCAGAGCAAAGCCGCTATAGCGATCAGCTTAATCGCTATGCTGATATCATAGCCAGAATAGAGAATCGTCCTATCCGTGTTGGGTTGTACTTCCCCATGCTTAAAGGTTGGCGGGAATGGCAGCCGCAGCTGACTTCCAGCAGGCTGTGACGAACGTAAAGTAGTAACTCCACGACGGGTGATTATATGGAAGCTTCACACTGGCTTAAGGCCTGGTCTGAGAACCGAATTGGTTTTCATCAAAAAAATGTCAACAAACGTATGGTTGGCCATTGGCCATCATTGGAGTTGTCACAGGGTGCTAAGGTGTTTGTGCCTTTGTGTGGAAAATCAACGGACATGCTGTGGATTGCCGACCAAGGGCATCCGGTATTGGGTGTGGATCTCAGTGCCAAAGCAGCTGAGGCTTTTTTTGTTGATAACGAGCTTGAATACGCGGTTGGTGAGCGTGACGGGTTTGAGATTTACTCGAGCAAGAACTCGGCTGCTGCAATCGAAATTTGGGCGGGTGATTTCTTTAATCTGACACCGGATCACCTGGGGCAATGCGGTGCGTATTACGACCGAGCGGCCATGATTGCCATGGATGAGCGTTTACGGGCAACGTACTCGTCGCATATGGCCGCTGTAATGAGACCCGACTCTAGAGCCCTTCTCCTGGTGATTTCTTACGATCAGGGCAAAATGAAGGGACCCCCGTTTTCTGTGTCAGATGAAAACGTTCGCAAATTACTAAGTGAAGCCTTTGATATCTGCGAACTAGAGCACTACAGTGGTGCACATCGGCTCGGCAATCTTGCCGATAGAGGTCTTGAAACGCTCGATGAGCGGGTCTATCTAATGAAGCGTAACTAATTGATTAATCGAGCATGCCAAAACCTATTCAACGTGTAATTGGGTTCATTATCCTGCTGGCGACTGTGGGTATGGTTTCCTGTCAGGCGCTATTTACTTAATTATGTCATCTGCCACCCGTATTAACTCTGACACTAAACCCAAGGTTCTCTGGCGTGGACTGCTGCTTTATTTCCTGGCATTACCTCTATTGCCTGCAGCATTCGGATCTTTACAAGACGGGCAACCGGTGACGGCATTGGCTCAGGCTGCCGGTTTTATTTTGTTTGTTTCTGCAGCCACCCTAATTCGAAAAGGCATCCGTCTTGACAATGAAGCACGGAAACGGCGTTTGCGACGTCGTGCTAGCACTATTCAATATCGTATGATCGGCGCTGGCCTTGTAACGGCTGGTGTGTTTGTCGTCGCCTTGTTAGGATCTGGAGCTCGACACTCGCTGTTCGAAAGTGTGTTGTACGCTGCAGCGGCGCTATTGGGGTGCTACTTGTATTACGATTTTGATCCAGCTCGTAAAGATCCAGAGATAGCAGCTGTCGGCATTACCACTGAAGAACTTTTGGAGCTACTAGATGAAGCCGAAGGTCGTTTGGAGAGCATCGAACAATCCAGCCGCAAGATCAAAAACGTTGAGTTCAAAGATCGCTTACGCCGAATCGTCAAAGATGCGCGAGGTATTCTGGATACCATCGAAAGTGACCCTGTTGATGCTCGTCGAGCTAGAAAGTTCTTAAAGGTGTATCTGGACGGCGCGCAGCAAGTCACGGAAGGCTATGCAAGAACTCATACGGAAGGTGAAGCCCATGCGCTTGAAGATAACTTTCGCCGTGTGCTGACAACGATAGAAACTGTCATAACCGAGCAGCAAATAAAGCTAAAAGAAAACAACTTGTCTGATCTGGATGTGAATATTGAAGTGCTCCAGATGCAATTAGAAAAAGAAGGCGTTACCTGAACTAAATATGTGGTGACTGTTTATTAATGCACCCGTTGTTCACAAGTGCCAATACAAATTTACATGAGGAAAAGTACCCATGAGCGAAACAAAGACTGATGTAGTAAACGAGGTGGATGTACTGCCTGGCACTGAACTACTACCTGATTTGAAGCACGACATCGTGCCTTACGAGAAAGTTGACGTTCCAGAGCGTCAAATGATCGATCGCTTGATGAAAGAAATAGACCTTACAGATAGTAACTCCGTCATTTTCTTTGGTAGCAAAGCACAGCAAGAGCTAACGTCCATTTCCGACAACATGCTGGAAGGTGTGCGTAATAAGGACCTGGGTTCTGCGGGTCGATCGTTAAACGATATGGTTAGCGTTCTGCGTGGGTTTGAAGTCGAAAATTTCGCCCCCAATAATCAGCCGGGATTTTTCATGCGGCTTATTCGACGCATTTTTGGTGGTATCACGCCGGTTGCCAAATTCATTCAACAGTACGAAGGAGTGCGTCGCCAAGTAGATGCTGTCACCGATGACCTCGAGAAGCACAAGACGCTATTACTACGAGATATAAAATCGTTAGACAAGTTGTACAGCGCCAACCTGGATTACTTCCATAACCTTGAGGCTTATATTGTTGCTGGTGAGCAAAAGCTAAAGCACATAGATGACGTGATGGTTCCGGCTGCCGAAGCAACAGCAGCTGTGGCAGATGATGTACTTCAAGCACAAGAGTTACGTGATCTGCGTAGTGGTCGAGACGATCTGGAACGCCGGATTCATGATCTTCGACTAACTCGTCAGGTTGCTATGCAAGGTTTGCCCAGCATTCGTTTGATTCAGGAAAATGATAAAGGCCTGGTAAACAAGATCAATTCTACTTTGGTCAATACGGTACCTTTATGGCGTCAACAGTTAGCGCAGGCAGTGACTATCTTTCGATCTGCGGAAGCTGCTAAGAGCGTTAAAGCAGCAAGTGACCTTACCAACGAATTGCTAGAGAGAAATTCTGAGAATCTTCGTACTGCCAACAAAACCGTGCGTGAAGAGCTTGAACGTGGTGTATTTGATGTTAATGCTGTAAGACGTGCCAATGAAAACCTGATTGCGACAGTTGAAGAGAGTCTGCAAATTGCTGATGAAGGCAAACGCCAAAGGGCTGAAGCTGAAAAGCAATTGGAGTCGATGGAAGCTGAGTTGAAAGAGACGCTAAAAGCAGCTTCTGCCCGGACAAGTTCAGCCCCGGTTGCGGGAGTTTAGTAATGGGGTTGTTTAGCAGGCTCTTTAGTGAATTTGTTGACATCATTGAATGGACTGATGACTCCAGCAATACCATGGTGTCTCGCTTTGAGCGCTATGGAAACGAGATCAAATACGGTGCAAAGCTTATTGTTCGAGAAGCCCAGTTTGCGGTTTTTGTCAACGAGGGCGAAGTAGCCGATGTGCTTGGGCCTGGTACGTATGAGTTGGCAACCAAAAACTTACCGATTCTGACGACTTTACAAAATTGGCACTATGGTTTTGAAAGCCCGTTCAAGGCTGAAGTTTATTTTTGCAATGCCAGACGTTTCACTGATTTAAAGTGGGGAACAAAACAACCGTTGATGCTGCGAGACAGCGAATTCGGCGGCCTAAGAATTCGGGCGTTTGGAACCTATGGTGTACGAATAACGGATGCACCGCTGTTCATTCGCGAAATTGTTGGTACCGAAGGTGTGTTCACCACCGATGAAATTAGCTCGCAGTTACGAAATCTGATTACTTCGCGTTTTGCGACCATCATTGGTGGCTCCAATATTCCGGTACTGGACATGGCGGCTAACTATGATCAGTTGGGTGGTTTTCTAACAACTCGAATAGCCCCTGAGTTTGGAGAGTATGGTCTTGAACTCACTCGTATTCTGGTAGAAAACATCTCGCTTCCACCCAAGGTATCTGAAGCGTTGGACAAGCGCACCAGCATGGGCATCACTGGGAACCTAGATCGTTATCTTCAATATCAGTCTGGCGCCTCTATGGAAGCTGCTGCACAAAACCCAGGTGGTGGAGCCTCCGATGGGATCGGTATGGGGATTGGTCTCGCTATAGCTAATAATATGAATAACAAAATGCAACGCTCTGTAGGTTCGCCTCCACCGATTCCGGGTCTGGCTGCCACCGTTTATCACGTTGTCGTTGATGGTGTTGCACGTGGCCCTTTTACCGTAGAGTTACTGAAGCAGCACGTGGCAAGTGGTTCCTTGAAACCTGAATCACTTGTGTGGTCTCCCGATATGGATCAGTGGCAGAGTGCAAATAGCGTTGATTCATTCAATGAGATTTGGGGAGCAGCTCCGCTGACACCTCCTCCCATCCCCAAAGTATGACTTTGTTTGTGGCTGTGATTTCATGGCCGCTTATTGCTCTACAAATTTTTAGGATTAGTAACGAGCAATGAGCTTGAGTGAGCGTCTGCAAACCCAATTGCAAGAACGAATGGCTAGTCAGGCTCGTAAAGCTGGGCCAGTTGAAAAGTATGACTGGGCGGACAAGACGTCTGAGGCGCGTGCAATCGGTGAGGCTACGACAAGAGCGTTAACCGAAAAGCGCTTCCCTTGTGCACAGTGTGGGGCCGCACTTCACTATGCCATTGGTACCCGATCGCTCGAATGTCCCTACTGTGGCCATTTAAACGCTATCGATACGGCTACTGAGCGACTGCGTGAACTGGATTTTCATGCAGCTTTGCGTCGTTTGCTAAATTCAGCGCAGGTGGACCTTGTCAGCAACATTATCAGTTGTCCTAATTGCGCTGCACAGTTTGCTTTGGATGCGCACATACACTCAGGAGATTGTCCGTTTTGTGGAACGGCAGTTGTCACCGGGACCAGCCAGTCAAAGCCGTTAAAACCCAAGGGCCTGCTGCCATTTAAAATAACGGCGGACACGGCTCGGGACGCGTATAAATCATGGCTGAATAAACGCTGGTTTGCACCTAATGCTCTGAAAACATATGCCCGAAGTGATGCGAAGCTCAATGGGGTTTACATGCCTTATTGGACTTACGATAGCGACACCACAACGTCTTACCACGGCCAGCGAGGAGAGATTTACTATGTCACCCAACGCTACACCACCACAGAAAAAGGGCGTCGTGTGACACGCACGCGCAGGGTTCCCAAGACTCGTTGGTATTCGGCCAGTGGAAGAACTTCTCGGCATTTTGATGATGTTCTTGTTGGTGCCACCAAAACCCTGCCCAGACAGATCACTGACTGGCTAGCCCCCTGGGATCTTGAGAATCTCATTCCGTATACCGAGGGCTATTTGGCGGGTTTTAGTAGCGAGGTTTATCAAGTGGATCTCGATGAAGGTTTTAACATCGCTCAGGTATCCATGGACAAGGTCATTCGGGGTGATGTGCGTCGAGCGATAGGCGGTGATAAGCAGAGGATTGCGTCGCTAAAGACACATCACAGTGACACCACGTTCAAACACGTGTTGTTACCACTTTGGACAGCAGCTTTTCAATTTCGTGATAAAACCTACCGGTTTGTTGTCAATGGTCGAACGGGGAAAGTGCGAGGAGAGCGGCCGTATAGTGTGATTAAAATAGCAATGGCCACTATTGCCGGAATCATCGTGGCAGGGGCCGCACTTTTTATATTCAACCAAGCACAAGGGATGGACGCGTTTGGGTCATCGGGATATACAACGGGTTTTGGGAGTTCAGTGCCTAGTGGTTGGAGTCAGCAGGTATCTCCTTCTCGTTGGCCAGAGACACCGTTGGCGCAGTCTCCACATAGGCAACTGATTTCCAACTGAGGACTGGCTAACTCGAATCCCACGTTTTGAATGTTCCGTTTTAATGTGCTGAACACTGATTTACTGATACTAGTTTCCTCATCATCGGTTTACCTAAAAGCAATATTTTACAAATTATATACGATACGTTATAACATTACATTAAATTTTAGGAACACTCCAATGTCCCCTCTCTCCAAGATCATTTCCAATGTGGATCAATGGGCAATATCAACCTCGGCAATCTGCGCTGTTCATTGTCTCTGTCTGCCATTGTTACTGGGAGTCTTTCCTGCCTTGAGCACCTCCATATTTGGCCAAGAAGGTTTTCATAAGCTACTAATATGGTTAATCATTCCTTTAAGTCTGTTTTCATTAACATTGGGATGCAAGCGACATAGAAAACCGTTTGTGGCTCTACTCGGTTTGATGGGCGTTATGATTTTATTTCTCACAGCATTTTTGGGTCATGTTCTACTGGGTGAGTTCTACGAACGCCTAGCGACTCTGGTTGGCGCTTCGGCAATCGCGGCGGCTCACGTGCGAAACTTCATTCTTTGCAGACAGGAAGAATGTAGCCATTGAATAGTTTCTAGGGAAAATCGTTTATGGTCTGCCGACTTTGTATCGCGATCTCCCGTGAGTGACATGAAAAGCTCTGCTGGTAATTTCTTCACTTGTTTTATGAAATAGCCTGAACGTCGCAGGAATCTTTTTTCTTCATGCAAGGGAGGATGTCAATAAAGCATAGATGACCCTTTTGGTTGTCTTGTCGTTAACTTTGATCAGCATGACGAGGGGGGAGGTTGTCTTGTCCCGCTTTTTGACTGGCATGCTTTGAGCTCCTCATCGCCCGTTTGGACCGTAAACACGACAATAGCTCCTTTTTATGAGGGCTCCAGGGCCCTCAATATAGAGCGTTCGATAAATGGTTTCGGGTGACATGTGATAGCGCTGATCATCTGGATAACGAACCGAGCCACGTTCACGCGGACACGGCACAACGTAATTTTAACAACTCATACACTCTGTGTGTGCACAGAAATGTCTGACAATTCTCCCTGTTACGCGCCGTGGCTCCATAAACCTACTCATCAGTCGATACTTATTAGCACATGAGTGGTTACGGTGCTTCGTTACGCATTTTGCCTAAAAACTATCGTTTGATTCGCCGCCACTTCCAGTCCCTGATCAACATGTACATATAGATTCAATGGATTGCATCTGGGAAATTTACTACCATGATGCTGAATCGCATACCACTAAAGCTTCAAATCAGCCTATCTTTCTCTGTGTTGCTGGGGTTGCTGATCGTTGTAGCTGGAGGTGCGCTGATGGTGTGAAGCGGCTATCCGCAGATGTTGTTACTTACCGAGATATGGCGCGCGATAGCAGTCTTGCCAACGAAGTTCAATCCAATCTGCTATCCATGGAATTGAACTTTAAGGATTACCTTTTTACGCACAGTGAGCACGATCTAGACGAATATCACAAGAACCTTGATCTGACGGATCAGCATCTGGAGGACGCGTTAGAGCAAATTACGTTACCAGCGGGGTTAAAAAATATACACAAAATCATTGATTTGCGTGATGTTTATGTAAATAGCTTTGAGAGAATCATAACCCTTATCCACCAGGAAGATGCGCTGATAGAAACCGAGGTCACAGGCCAAGGACACGAGTTGCGCGAGCACCTGACATTGATTATGACGTCGTCTTGTGATGATTTATTTTTAACTGAAGAAATTTTCTTCAGTGGCGATGAAAGTGTCTCAGAAATTTTCTAGGTATGACGCTCAACCGATGGGTAAATCATTCCTGCCTCAGAGCCATTGCGAGTAGAACGCGATGCCACGAGTTATCACTAAAGCCATCCTGACAAGCTCATTTCATGGTGCGGATGTGCCTTACTCAGGTGAGTGGAAACGCGCAGCGATTATTTTCTATTTTCGAGATATTTTTGTTGACCCAAACTAATAAAAACAGATTATCTACGGCTATGAATTAGGTTCTGACATTGCGGCAAACGAAGGCACAACAGCTGCTCAAATCAATCCGTTGATCCGGGCCTTGGTTGATGACACGCTTATGCCTGGTGATTGTGTAATACGCGTAGACGAATGCAAAAACAACTCAGCCAACATGATCGACATCATGTTTTCTATAGCGGATCAAGGAAAGACTCCCTAGTAGCTGTCGTCAGATATCGTCGCTTTGTATGGCTTAATTCGAATTTCAAGTTCGGCATCTGCAACCGACGACAAAACATCAATTTTGGTACGCGATGAGCCAATAGCATAACGGTATGCTGTTCCGTTCTCGGCTACCTTAAGTTCTGCTTGCTTAACTTGAGCTGATAATGTTAATGAGGATGCCCTCCGTCAAAGGGTGTTACCCACTCGGATGTCAGCCAGCCGTTTTTATACATTCGGTTGAGTAGGGGGTATAAAGTGCCTTCATTAATCGACAACCCTGCCTGCTCAAAGGTTTGCAACACTTCTAGTCCGTATGAGGACTTTTTTCTATGCAATATTGCAAGTACACATAACACAACAAAAGAGATGGTTCCTCGTCTGTTCAGGATGCTGAAATTCGAATTCAGACCACTTATGCAGACGGAATAAACAAAAAACTGTTCACTATCTGCTCCAGCTGCCGCTAAATCGTATTATATAAGACAGAAAGTGACGAGCATGTGAGCAGTTTGCCAATAAGGGATTATATGACGGCAAAAGTGGCAACGGTTGGGCCGGATACACCGCTCTGCAAAGTTGCAGCGCTGATGAGCCAGTCACGTTTGTCTTGCATTGTTGTAGTCGAGCACGACCGCCCGATTGCTGTCATAACCGAGCGAGATATGACACGCCTTGCATCACAATTGCTGAACGGTGACACAACTAAGGTTCTTCGCGATACGATGTCTCCGCAGGTCTTCACACTCAACGTGGATGCTAGTTGCAACGAAGCCGTAGAACTTGCTAACGCTAAACGTATCCGTCGTGTGGTGATTGTCGACAACAAAGGCAAACTTGTAGGCGTGGCCACCCAGTCAGATTTTCTCCGCGCGCATGCTGAAGAGCTGGAATTCCAGAAGGCAAATCTTGAAGTCACTGTGACTGAGCGTACGCAAGAGTTGGTTGACGTCAACCTTCGGCTAATGGACTTGGCTAGCGTTGATCCTATGCTTGATATTGGAAACCGACGCAGCATGGACGAAGAGTTTGAGAAAATGACTGAACGTACCCGCCGCTATCGCTGCCCGTACGCAGTTGCGCTTATAGACGTAGACTATTTTAAGAAATACAACGATAACTATGGCCACCAGATGGGTGATGACGCTTTGGTCAAAGTGGCCAAAGCCTTAAAAAATATAGTTCGTCGTGCTGATAGAGTTTTTCGCTACGGCGGCGAAGAGTTTCTTGTTATCCTACCAGAAGTCGGTGTTGAAGGCGCTGCTATTGCAGGTGAGCACATGCGTGCTGCCATCGAGGCGTTGCACATTAAGCACGAATTCACCACTAACGGAATTCTAACTGCAAGTGTTGGAATAACGGAGGAAAATATTAAATCACCGAGTATCAAAGCAGTTATAAAACGTTCAGATAATGCACTATACATAGCCAAATCCAACGGGCGCAATCAGGTCTATTCATTCGATGCTACCGAGAATATTTAAGACGCTGCCTGAACCCTAATTAGTGATATGCCTATGCTGTCGCTGCGCACCTGATTTTTGATTCTGCAAAATCTGACTAGGTGTAGCGTTCTGTTTGAATTTTGGAAAGCCTTTCAGACGATTATGTTTGTAGTCGTTCGATAAGGCGCTTTCTACCAACTCAGGATCAATGT
Organism: Halioglobus sp.; assembly: GCA_047629055.1. Taxonomy (GTDB): domain Bacteria; phylum Pseudomonadota; class Gammaproteobacteria; order Granulosicoccales; family Granulosicoccaceae; genus Granulosicoccus. Next base: position 15,246 of record JBLHWG010000013.1, on the reverse strand, counting down.
CCAAAACGCTGGTCATGAATTCATGAAGCATCGTAAATAGCCGGCTCAGTGCAATCTTGTGTGTTTGTGTGGTAGTTGCAAACAACCAGTCAGTGAGAGCCATAAACCGGTTGAACGGTTGATCGCCCAGAAGCATAGGCAGGCCTTTTGGAAAACGCCCGGAGTTACCCACCAAATCCCAATAACGTGCAAATCTGACCATACGCTGCACCGTATCAAAGTTTGCATCGCGGTTAGCCAATATACGATAAGGAGGCGTTGTTTGGTAACGCATGTCGAATTCGAGAGTATGCCGAGAGATGGGCGTGCCTCGAAGTCGTTTCAAAATGCCAACCTGTATCTCTTGAGGTTCCAGCGAGTACAGCAGATCAAAACCTTGACCGAAACTCTCAAGTGTCTCACCCGGTAAACCAAAAATTAGATCAGCGTGTATATGAGCTTCAGTGTTATGACGAATCCACTGTAGATTTGCACACGTTCGCTCATGCTGTTGTTTTCTGCTTATACGCTTTTGGACATCAGCGTTAAAGGATTGAATACCAATTTCAAATTGCAAAGAGTTTGCTGGAAAACGCGGTAGAAGCTCTAGCAGGATTTCCGGCAGACGATCGGGGATGAGTTCGAAATGCAAAAACAAATCTTTATCGATGTGTTCAAGAAAAAACTCCAGAATTTGTTTGCTGGTGTCTGCTTTTAAATTGAATGTGCGATCGACAAACTTGAACTGGCGGGCGCCGCGATCAATCAAGTCTTGCATGTGATTCAGAAATATTGGCAGATCAAACGCCACCGCTGTTTTGTCCAGTGATGATAAACAAAATTCACATTTGAACGGGCAGCCGCGCGAGGCTTCAACGTACACCACACGGTGGGCTATATCATTGTCGCTGTAATGGGGATAGGGTGATTGCAGCTCGTCCAGCTTAATAGGTAGGGATGAGACTGTTCTTCCAGGATTCTGCTCACTGAGAATTTCCTCACACAGTTCGCCAAAACGAATATCGGCAGCTCCCGTGATGGTGAAATCAACAATTCTGCCAATAGGTTGATCATCCAGTTCGTAACTGACTTCCGGGCCGCCGATGACTATGGAGATGTCAGGCCGGATGACCTTTAGCAATCGCACTACTTCGGTGGTTAGTGTGACGTTCCAGATATAAACACCAAAACCTATGATTTTGACAGAGGGTGTTATTAGCAGCTCTACAATATCTTCCGCGCGCTGCTCGAGTGTGAATTCCTGGAGTTTTGTCTGCGGTTGCAGGTCGCCCATATTGGCGTACAGATACCGCAGCCCTAGTGAGGCGTGAATGTAGCGCGCATTGATAGTGCACAGAATGATACTTTGCATGGAGACTAGCCTGGACTACTCTGTGGCGATTTCGAAGGCTGCCCGCATGAGTTCGCGGGTATACGTTTTTTTCGGGTTGTTCAACACAGTATACGCTGATCCGCTCTCTACGATTTTCCCATCTTGCATAACAATAATTTCGTCGCTTAAGGCGCGGACCACTTTTAAATCGTGGCTGATAAACAAGTAGGCCAATTGATAGCGGGCCTGAAGATCTTGCAGCAATTCGACGATTTGTGCTTGAACGGACATGTCCAGAGCGGATGTAGGTTCGTCTAGAATAACCAGGGAAGGTTTAAGGACCATCGCCCGGGCGATAGCGATACGCTGTCGCTGTCCTCCAGAAAATTCGTGGGGAAACCGGTTTAAGCAACTTTCATCAAGCCCTACCTCTTTAAGTACCTGGCTGACTTGGTCAATCCTATCAGTCGTTGTGAGTTCAGGTTGATGAACTTTTAGCCCTTCTTCGACTATTTGCAAAATAGACAGGCGTGGGCTTAAGCTTCCATAGGGGTCCTGGAAAACGATTTGAATGGATTTCCGTAATTTACGTAACTCATTTTGCTGCTTGTCGTGAAGGGAAATATCTTTGAATATAATTTCGCCTTCACTTTTTATCAGTCGCAGTAAAGCCAAACCCAATGTAGTTTTTCCAGAACCCGATTCGCCGACGACGCCTAGAGTTCTCCCTGCTTTGAGAGCGAGGCTAATATCGTTGCAAGCCTCAACGTGATGTTTGACTCGTCCTAAAAATCCGCGTTTGATAGGGAAGCGAACGTGGATGTTGCTCGCCGTAAGCACCAACGGTTGTTTTTGTGAGTCTCTCACTGGCAAGGAGGCGGGCTCGGCTGCGAGCAAATGTTGGGTATAACTATGTTGCGGATGGTTAAAGACTTGTTCGGTATTGCCAGTCTCAACCACCTGGCCATTGGTCATGACATGAATGATATCAGCCATTTTTCTAACGATGCCCAGATCGTGTGTAATTAGCAACAATGCCATTCCCATTTTTTGCTGAAGCTCAACCAATAAATCAAGAATTTGCGCCTGTATGGTTACGTCCAGTGCGGTAGTGGGTTCGTCAGCGATGAGCAAATCTGGCTCATTGGCAAGTGCCATAGCTATCATAACGCGCTGTCGTTGGCCACCCGACAACTCATGCGGATAGGCCTTGATTCGTGATTGTGCATTTCGAATGCCGACAAGGTCCAGTAACTCAAGCACGCGCGCGCGCAACGCTTTTCCGGACAAGCCCTTGTGGAGCTTCAATGATTCGCTGATTTGTCTATCGATAGTGTGTAGAGGATTCAACGATGTCATAGGCTCCTGGAAGATCATGCTGATCTGATTGCCACGAACCGATTGCATGACGGTAGGGCCCGCGCCCACTAGTTCTTGTTGCCGATACCGTATGCTGCCTTTGGGGTGGTGCGCCATCGGATAGGGCAATAGTTGCATCACTGATAATGCGGTAACGGACTTGCCAGATCCGCTTTCGCCCACCAGTGCAACTGTCTGGCCTCTATCGATGGTGACGTTAACAGAACGAACAGCGTCACTTTTGTGATCACCTTGTCCGAAGGACACATCGAGGTTTTCGATGGTGAGTAGACGCTCAGACATTATCAGGATGCTCAGAAAAAGTCTTACGTGGATCAAGAGCATCACGCACAGCTTCGCCGATAAAAACTAGCAGGCTTAACATGAGGGCAAGAATCAGGAACGCAGTTAGGCCTAGCCACGGAGCGTGCAGATTATCGCGGCCCTGTTTAAGCATCTCTCCCAGTGATGCTGAGCCAGGTGGTAGACCGAGTCCTAGAAAGTCTAGCCCCGTCAATGTAGTAACCGACCCGCTGAGTATGAACGGCAGGAAGGTCACCGTTGCCACCATGGCGTTGGGAAGCGTGTGTCGAATCATGATGGTGATGTCGCCAACACCCAATGCCTTGGCAGCACGCACGTATTCAAAGTTCCTGGCGCGCAGAAACTCTGCTCGTACCACTCCGACTAACGAGGTCCAGCCAAACAGTGTCATTAAGACAAGTAGTGAAATAAACCCAGGCTGTATGACACTTGCCATGATGATAAGAAGATACAGAACCGGTAAACCCTGCCATATTTCGATAAAGCGCTGAGCTAGAAGATCAAGCAAGCCACCGAAATAGCCTTGAACGGCACCTGCAGAGACACCGATAATCGTGCTGAACAGCGTTAATAGCAATCCAAAGCTGACGGATATTCTGAATCCATAAATCATGCGAGCGAAGACATCACGACCTTGATCATCAGTGCCCAGCCAGTGTCTGGCTGAAGGCGAGCTAGGTGGGCTGCTGTCTAGATTAAAATCAATAGTGTCGTAGGAAAAAGGCACTAGAGGCCAGTAGATTTTCCCTTTTTCGTCAATTAGATCTGTGAGGTAGGAGTCCGAATAGTCAGCATCAAAACCCAAGTCACCGCCAAAGGTAGATTCGGAGTAGGACTTGAATACGGGGAAATACCATTGCTTGTCGTACTTCACTGCCAGTGGTTGATCATTGGCAATGAATTCAGAACCTAGTGACAGTGAATAAATGACCAGAAATATCCAGAGTGCCCAATACCCACGCCGATTACGTTTGAAGTTTGAGAGTCTGCGTCGATTGATTGGGCTTAGAGGCATTTGTAAACCTCACGGCTCAGGTATGTGTTTGCCATGGTGCGACTAAATGTTCCGGCTTTCAAAATCGATCCTGGGATCGATCAGGTGGTACATAACATCGCCAATCAGTTGCAACACTAAGCCTAACAACGTAAAGAAATACAGTGTTGCAAAAACCACAGGGTAGTCCCGGTTTATCGTGGCCTCCCAGCCGAGTAATCCCAAGCCATCCAAAGAAAAGATAACCTCAATGAGAATGGAGCCTGTAAACAGGATGGAAATAAAAGCGCTAGGAAAGCCTGCAATCACTATGAGCATGGCATTTCTGAACACATGTCCATAAAGAACCTGCTGCTCATTCAGGCCTTTAGCTCGAGCGGTCTGAACGTATTGCATGCCTATTTGGTCAAGAAACGAATTCTTTGTGAGCATCGTCAAACTGGCAAACCCACTAATGACCATGGCAGTGACAGGCAGCGTGATGTGCCATAGGTAATCAAGAACTTGGGCTGGCCAATCCAGTTGGTCCCAATTCGATGAGGTGAGACCACGCAACGGAAAGAAATCGAAGTAGCGACCACCGGCAAACACGATGATCAACAGAATTGCGAATAAAAATCCAGGGATGGCATAGCCAATGACAATGGCAGTACTACTCCACACGTCGAAGCGTGAGCCGTCTTTCACGGCTTTCTTTATACCTAGCGGTATGGAAATAAGATAGACGAACAGGGTTGTCCAAAGTCCAAGGCTTATAGAAACCGGCATCTTGTCCAGAATAAGGTTGAAAACGGTTTCGTCTCTAAAATAGCTACTGCCAAAATCGAATCGGGCATAATCCGCGAGCATGGATAGAAATCGCTCATGCACTGGTTTATCAAAGCCGAACTGCTGCTCAATTTCCTTGATGATGGCAGGGTCAAGTCCCTGGGCGCCTCGATAGGTGGAGGTGGTACCGGTCTGTAAGCCAGCGCTTTGCCCCGTATCTTTTATGTCGCCCGCTTGTCCGGAAAATGCAGCTGTAGAATCCGTAGCATTGCCACGCATCTCAGCCAACACCTGTTCGACAGGGCCTCCAGGCGCAAACTGAATAACCGTGAAGTTGATGACCATGATTCCCAACAATGTCGGGATTATCAACAACAGTCGTCTGAGGATGTAAGCCAGCATTGCTGAGGAGCAGGTTTATAGCACTAACGTTTTAAATCGAGCTTACTGTCTAGCTCCGCATCCATCCACCATCCCGTTGGAAAGCCAGAGCCGATGTATTTAGGCTGAACGTCAGGTTTTCCAAATCGATCCCAATGAGCGAATCGATGCTGAGAATTATAAAACTGCGGTATTACGTAATGGTTCCACAGCAAGACTCGGTCGAGTGAGCGATTTATGACTTGCAATTTTTCTAAAGACTCAGCTGCAATAATAAGTTCAATTAACTGATCTGCCACTGGGTTCTTGATACCGGCCATATTGGCAGAGCCTCTCTCATCGGCGGCAGCACTACCGTAGTAAGAGCGAAGCTCAGGTCCTGGTGGTGGGAAAAAATTAAGCCGAGCTGAAATCAAATCGAAATCGAAATCATCAACACGTACCTGGTATTGCGCGCTATCAACGATTCGCACCGTTATATCTATACCCGCTTTTTTGAGATTCTGCAGAAATGGGGCTGCAACGCGTTGGCCATCGGGTTGCACAAGCAGTAGCTCCAATGCCATCTGTTTGCCACCCTTCATTAGTTTGCCGTTCTCCAGTTGCCAGCCAGAGGTATTGAATAGTGTTAGCGCTTCTCTGAGTTGTTTGCGATTTCGTCCACTGCCATCACTGATAGGGGATACAAACGCTTCATCCAGAACCTCTGCCGCCAATTGATTTCGAAACGGTTGTAGTACTGCACGTTCCTCATCAGTTGGTTTGCCTGCCGCGCCGTATTCCGAGTTGGGGAAATAGCTGTTTATTCTGTCGTATTGGTTGTAAAGAATAGTGCGCTTGATGGTTTCGAAATCGTACAGCAAATTAATTGCCTGTCTCACATTGTGATCATCAAAAGGAACTCTGCGCAGGTTGAAGAAGTAAGCCTGAATGGCTTGCGGAGTATTATCTGCTGGTGTGGCAAGAATAATGTCACCATTTTCTACTGCATCTGTGTTGTAGGCAGTTGCCCAGCGTTTTGAACTGTTCTCAGCGCGGAAATCTATGTCACCTGCCTTGAACGCTTCGAGCATGACTTCGAGATCCCGGTAGTAATCGTAGCGAATAGTGTCAAGGTTGTTCAGGCCTTTGTTGACTGCAAGCTCTTTACCCCAATAATTTTCAACCCGCTTATAAGTGATGGAACGACCGGCGTCCACTTTTGATATGTAGTAGGCACTGCTGGAAGGTTGGGGAGTCAGATAGGTCTTGGTGATGTCTTTGTCTTTCCAGTATTCAACAGACAATGGTGAGAGACCAGCCACTTTCATTAGAGGCTTCATGTTGTTGCTGGTTGTAAAAGTGAATTTTATTGTGTGGTCATTGATGATCTGTGAGCTTTCAATTTCATCGTAAAAAGATTTTAGAAAGGGACGGCCGTGTTCCTTGATGGTCTGCAACGAGAACGCAATGTCGGCAGCGGTGATGGGCGAGCCGTCATTGAAAGTAGCCTCTGGGCGCATATTGAAAATGATCCAGGACTTGTCTTCTGGAATTTCGGCTGATGCTGCTAGCAATCCGTAAGCGGAGGCAAGCTCATCAGCAGAACCGATCATCAGAGAGTCACTAACAAGACCTAGGCTGCGGGGATATTCACCTTTCAGAATGTATGAGTTCAAGCTATCAAAGCTACCAAATGCGCCTAGAACAATGGAGCCACCAACGGGCGCATCCGGATTGACATACGGCCAATGAGTCATGCTCTCGTCGAAAAGGGGCTCGCCAAATTCGGCCATGCTCCAGGTCGTTGTCACCGATTCATCGGCGTTGTTTTCTGAGGTCGCTGCTAGTACGGACGATGTCGTAAACAAACCCAGCAAAAGGTAGGCGATTAAACTGGCCGTTTTGATGGCAAATGAAGTCTCATCATAGCGCTGTTTATTTTGTCTGGTCATCTAGTCGTAATCTCTCTTGATTTGACCCGTTTGCTGACGGGTAGTGCCAACTTAGTGGAACCATTTCAGTGTAACAGCCCAATTGATATAACCTTGCCGGTGTACTAGATTGCATGCCACTGCCGTGCCATTATGGTTGAAATATTCGAAATGGCGCCTGCAACTTGAATACTCTCATACATAGCTTACGATACGCGTGGTCTAATTGGGTTCGGGAAGGAACCTTATCGTAATGTTGAAGACTTAAGAAACACGAGGTTTTTCGTCTGTTAACATTTTTTGATTTGCATTGCTTGAGGAGAGCGATAGAGCCTTCCTACATCGGAGTACTACCCAAAGTATGAGTATCAATCGAAAGCAGTTTCTGTCGCTTATTGGCAGCGTCGTGCTGTTTGCCAGTTTTCAGGCACAGGCTGTCGAACCCGATTCAGCCTGGAGTGACGTCCTGACTGAAGCAAAGGGTCAGACTGTGTATTTTAATGCCTGGGGCGGTAGCGAGCGAATTAACAGCTATCTTGCTTGGGCAGGCAAGCGCTTAAACGCAGATTATGGCATAACGCTGGAACACGTCAAAGTAGGCGATATTGCAGAAATTGTTGGCCAACTAGAAGCTGCGAAGCTGGTTGGGCGAAATGAAAATGGCAACGTTGATCTGATGTGGGTCAATGGTGAAAATTTTGCCGCAATGAAGCGCCAGGAACTTACCTGGGGCTCGTTTGCAACAGCATTGCCAAATGCCAAGTTCGTCCAAGACTCACCGTCTGTAAAGGCCGATTTTTCTGTGCCTGTTGAAGGACTTGAGTCGCCTTGGGGTGGTGCGCAATTGGTTTTCATTTACGACACTGTCGTTGTTGCAGAGCCTCCTCGATCTGCAGCTGCACTATTGGAATTTGTCAGAGACGGTGGTCGCTTTACTTACCCGGCTCCACCGGCGTTCCATGGAACAACGTTCGTCAAACAACTTTTGATCGAGCTTAATGCCAGCTCAGGGCAAGCAGCCAGCGCAATGGCCAATCCAGTTGAGGATGCTGATTTTGAAGCTGTAACCGCCTCGTTGTGGGAGTATCTGGACGCATTACATCCATTGTTACGCGGGTCCGGAAAAAGTTGGCCAACCAGTGGTGAGATGACTCGTCAGCTTCTGGATGATGGCGAAAACGATATTGCTATTTCATTCAATCCTAACGAAGCCACTGCAGCCGTTAAAGGTGGCCAACTGCCAGACACGGTTCGAACATACGTGTTTGACAATGGCACGATAGGCAATACGCATTTTGTAACCATTCCCTGGAATGCTTCTGCGAAAGCTGCAGCAATGGTAACTGCTGATTTTTTGATTTCTCCAGAGGCGCAAGCGCGTAAGGCTGATCCAGAATTCTGGGGTGAACCCACGGTACTAGCGGTATCTACTCTGGATGAGTCTGATCAGGCGCTGTTCAAGAAAATTGATCTTGGTGTTTGGGCCTTGCCGATTGGGTCTGGGTCGACGCTTCCTGAGCCTCATGCTTCCTGGGCGAATGCTCTTGAAGTTACATGGCTGGAACGATACGGACAATAGTATTTCATGAATGCATCTGGACGCATGCGTGTCACATTGTGCAAAGCTCCAGATTGAATCCCCTATCGTGAAACGCACGGTTTTGTTCGGACTCATGTACGTTCTAGTGGTCCTTTTTCTGCTGCCGATAATCCTCGGCGTTATGGGCACTGTCTTGCCCGCGTTTGGTCTGATCAGTTCAATTGCGTCAGGCAGTGGGTTTGATGCAGTCGTTTCTGATCCTCGTTTTTCATCGGCATTGGCGTTGAGTCTACGAACTGGGGTTGTAGCTACCGTGCTCGTGTTGGCAACTACATTGCTGACGCTCGTTTGTGTGCATGACACGCGATTGTGGCGACTGCTTGGTGCCTCTTTAGCACCTGTCTTAGCTGTTCCTCATGCAGCTATTGCCGTGGGTTTACTGTTCCTCATTTCCCCAAGTGGTGCGTTGGTGCGGCTGGTTTCACCTGAGTTAACAGGGCTCACTCGTCCGCCCACTGACTGGGTGGTTCCCGATGCTGGTGGTTGGTCGCTCATCATTGGCCTGGTGATAAAGGAAACGCCTTTTTTGTTATTGGCCGCTGCCGCACAGTTGTCTGCACTCAACGTCGATGCTTCCTTGCGTATTGGAAGGACGCTAGGGTATTCGCCGGCTCGTTGTTGGAGTCGTCTAATCCTTCCTAGACTCTATCCACGCATACGGCTGACCCTGCTCATTATCCTTGCGTTTAATTTGACAGTAGTTGATACAGCGCTGTTGCTGGGCCCTGGCAGCCCCCCAACGTTATCCGTCATGCTCATGGCTTTGGTTAACGACCCTGATTCACGAGCTGCAGCTAGTGGCGGAGCCATATTATTAGCTGCGATGGTTGTGGCGTGTTTTTTCATTGTTTGGTTGCTCGAGAAAGGGATTGGTAAGGTCGCAGTCGCTCGTCGTCGTAGTGGTGCCAGAGGCAAGGGCTTCGGTTTCTTTCGTTTTGCTGGTAAGGGGGTGGTGCTGGGTCTGTTATTTACGTGTATTGCTTCCTTACTGTTACTGCTGGTGTGGAGTTTCACACGGCGGTGGCGGTTTCCTGATGCCATGCCAAGCGAATGGACGATTCAGAATTGGACAAGCCGTGGGGACGTGCTATTCCAGCCGGCCTGGACAACATTAAGTATTGCTTTAACGGTAATGGCTTTAGCCATAGGCAGCGCCATAATTTGGTTGGAGCTTGAACGGCACAGAATTGCACCAAAGCTGGATGGCATGTGGTTCCTGCCACTCCTAATACCTCAAGTAAGCTTGTTGTTCGGTTGGCAAGCAGTCGCATTATGGTGTGGGATTGATGGTCTCTGGAGCACGGTGGTCTATACGCATTGGCTTTATGCGCTGCCTTACGTCGTGCTTATTTTAGCTGTCGCCTGGCGTGAGCTCGATCCACTGTGGGGTCATGCGGCGCATTCATTAGGCGCAGGCTATTGGAAAGTTTTGTGGAAAATACGTCTGCCCATGCTTCGCAGGCCCTTATGTCAGGCAGCTGCTGTCGCCGTCGCGGTGAGTGTTGCCCAGTATCTGCCAACCTTATTGTTGGGTGCTGGGCGTCATCAGACTCTGGCAACTGAGCTGGTTACAAGCTTCGGCGGAGTTGATCGTCGAGTGATTGCTGCTTTGGCTGTTCTTCAGAGCTTGTTACCTCTGGTGGCGTTTGCTCTGGCTTTACTCTACCCTCGATGGAGACTAATCAGGTTACAAACACGTGCCACCGCAAATACCACAGTACCGGTTGCCTTATAAGCATGCTTCCATTGCGCGTAGAAAATTTGAACCTGTACTTGCCCACGGGGCAGTGTTTGGTCGAGAATTTGAGTTTCACGATTGAGCCTGGCTCTGTGCTTGCGCTAATGGGGCCTAGCGGTAGTGGTAAATCGAGCATCTTAAGCTGGCTAACAGGGACGTCTGATGATCGAATCAGAGCTTCCGGAGATGTATGGTTGGGAGATCAGCTGCTTAGCCATGTGTCCACAGAGAATCGACGCTTTGGTTTGATGCTACAACAGGACTATTTGTTTCCTCACATGAGTGTTGGAGACAATCTGCATTTTGGCCTTCGTGGCGGTTCGAGGCAATCCAGAAAGGATCGTGTTCGGCAGAGCCTGGTAGATGCTGGGCTGGCGGGCATGGAACACCGTGACCCTGCGACTTTGTCCGGTGGGCAGCGAGCTAGAGTCAGCCTTGTGCGCACACTGCTGTCAGATCCACAGGCATTGTTGCTCGATGAGCCTTTTTCTGGTCTTGATACTGCGTTGCGGGAGCAAATTAGGCGATTTACCTGGCAGGCCGCTGTGGAGCTTCCAGTTTTACTAGTGACTCATGATGTCGCCGATATCCCGCCGGAAGCCAGAGTGTTAACCATCGGTGAGCCCTGCACATCCGTCGATAGCCTTACAGCCCAACCGATCTAATCGTTCTCTATGTTGGACAAATATATTGTTCCAGTTACTAAGAAACCATTGCGAGTCGCTGCAACCGTTTTACATCAGCAAGGAGTAAAAGCTGACGCAGTTACGGTTATCGGCTTCATCTTTGGTCTTGTGTGTATCCTTCTTATTGCGTTTGATCACCCCTATATTGGGTTGATCTTCCTGCTTTTAAATCGGATAGCTGATGGAATCGACGGTGAGCTTGCGAGACTGAGCTCACCTAGTGATGCGGGTGGTTTTCTTGACATCACTTTGGACTTTATTTTCTATGCGTTATTTCCGTTAGGATTTGCCTTGGCAGATCCAGCTCAAAACGCATTGCCCGCAGCTTTTCTTATCGCTAGCTTTGTTGGTACTGGCGCCAGCTTTTTGGCATTTGCAACATTCGCCGATAAGCATGCTGTTGTAAGTCCTGATTTTGAATACAAGGGTATGTATTATTTGAATGGTCTGGCGGAGGGAACCGAAACAATTCTGTGTTTTGCGCTGATGTGTCTGTTTGCGACATATTTCGCTCAAATTGCATGGGTGTTTTCCGCAATGTGCCTGATAACCGCCATGAATCGCGTGTTTTTTGGTTACCGCACGCTTAGGTAGCTGGACGTTTTGCGTAAAGTTAACTACAAGTACTAGGAGGGCGGTTTTATAGTTTCGATTTTTTCCTATAATCTCCAAGAACGAGCTTTTTACTAATGAGTCAATTGCTTAAATTTGCACTGTGGACCTGCATGTCATCCGTGTTGGCGTCTGGTTGTGCTAGCTCTGATCCCGTCGGGTTGATAGAAGATTCGCTTCCCGCTCTGAATCAGGATAATGCTGCTCTACAAAACGCTGAAGCGATTCCTGTCACTGGCAATGCGATTGGACCCGAAGGTGATAGTCACCTGAAATTGGGTGAGCGCCAATTCTCGCTTAAATCTGCGCTTGGAGATATTTGGGGTACAGGCGGCGACCACTACAATGTTGATTTCACGATTACCAATGGAAAATTTCTAATTGCTCCTACCGAGATAGATGGAGTAATACACAGCCTGCTCGTGCCTGGGGGCGCATCAGCTACGATTTATGTTGAGCTCTATAGTCCAGGTGAAGCGTTTTCTTTTGGGACGTATAGTTTTTCACCCTTTGGTGCGGGTGGCGGTGTGTTGGCTGGCAATGCCTATTTCGATAGCGCGTACGTTGGTGTCGATTCGAACGAAAGTGGTGATATTGAATCCAACGAAAACTTTAGAGTTATCGGTGGCACCTTTGAGTTCACTGGTGCCCTCCCTGATATCGAGTTGAGATTCAGCGTAACGTTGGAGAATGGGGCGCTAGCTGAAGGCTATTACACGGGATTGTTCGATTTTGCTGATCGGATCTAAACGATCTTCTTTTAGCTATTGTCAGGTTGTTCAATTTTCTCTAGTTCCCCGCCTAGATCCTTCGCAATAAGCATGTAGATGGACGGTATTACGAACAACGTAAACACCGTACCTATTGCCATACCCCCTACTAATACAAGACCAATTGAGTTTCTTGCTTCAGCACCAGGGCCACTGACCAGAGTTAGCGGGAAGTGACCGGCAACGGTTGCAAAGGTGGTCATCAGGATGGGTCTGAATCGTGTTGTTGATGCAGCTTTAATAGCGGCCAGCTTGCTCATACCCAACTGCTGCATTTGCTTGGCGAATTCAACAACTAGGATGCCGTTCTTAGCAACGAGCCCAATGAGGGTAACCAAGCCCACTTGAGAATATATATTCAGGGTCGTGGTAAACGAATTGGTCCAGTGCGGTAGCTCGGGACTTGGCATTCGCAAGAACGTGAAAATTAGAGCGCCAAACATTGCCAAGGGCACTGATCCTGCGAGAATCACAAACGGATCTCGGAAACTATTGAACTGCGCCGCCAGAGTGAGATAGATCAGCACGACTGCGAGTGCAAATGCCGGAAGGAATTTATTGCCCTCGAGTGCGAGTTGGCGAGACTCTCCGGTGTAGTCGACTGTGTAGCCTGAGGGTAGAATCTCGGCTGCAGTTTCTTCCAGAAATGCCAAGGCTTCAGACAGTGGCTTGATAGAGACGCCGCTAAGCTTTACGGCATTGAGTTGTTGAAATCTATTCAATGCCCGTGGAACAGTGCTGTGTTCAATGGATGCAATGGAGCCCAACTGAATCATGTTTCCATTAGGTCCGGTTACGTATAACTCCTGCAATTGATCAGGGTTCAATCGTTCTGATCGAAGCGCTTGAGGGATAACTCGATAGCTTCGCCCCTCTATATTGAAACGGTTTACAAATCCACCACCCAGAAGGGTTCCAATATCTGCACCGACCTGCTGCATAGTTAGCCCCAAATCAGCGACTCTGTCTCTGTCGAAAACAATCTCTGATTGTGCTTTATCGATTTTTGTATCAATGATGGGAGGGAAGGCAAACAGTCCGGAGCGCATCGCTTTGAGCTGTATTTGCTGAGCAAACTCAAGAATGGCTTCCGGTTCTGCAGTCGATGCAATAACAAATTCCACTGGGAAGTCGCCACCACCAGGTAATGCGGGCGGTGTAACCGGGAACATGTTTATACCTGCAATGTTGTTCAGTTTCTGCGCAATCTCAGGTTTTATGTCAAAAACTGATCGTTCCCGTTCGCTCCAGTCTTTTAAAACCATGCCGCCAAAACCCGATGAAGGGAAGGTTAGCTGAAACGTAAATTCAGTTTCTTCAACGCTGTTGAATGCTGCATCTGCCTCAGCTGCATAGCGTGAGGCAGCTTCTATGGTCGCATTGCCCGAGCCATTCACTATGCCAAACAGGATGCCTTGATCTTCCGTAGGGGCGAGTTCCTTGGCAGACATGATGAACATCGGGACGCACAGTAATGAGATGACAATCCACACGATAAAGACGGCAGGCCGAGCTCTCAATGTGCCATAGAGTAATTTCGAATAGCTTTCGCGAACAGAATCAAACGTGCTGTTAACTTTTCTCTGAAAGCGACTTTCTTTGCCGCCTTCACTCAGCAATTTTGCCGACATCATGGGAGAGAGAGTCAGCGCGACAATACCGGAAATTGTGACAGCACCTGCCAGAGTGAAAGCAAATTCTCGGAATAGGGACCCCGTCAGTCCGCCTTGCAACCCGATAGGAAGATAGACCGCGACTAGTGTTGCCGTCATCGCGATGACAGGGCCAACGAGTTCTCTCGCGCCGAGTAGTGCGGCCTCGATTCTCGACTTGCCTTCGCTGATATGCCGTTCAACGTTTTCTACAACAACGATGGCATCGTCAACGACGAGCCCGACGGATAGAACAATAGCCAGCAGTGTTAACAAGTTAATGCTGAAGCCAAACATCTGAATAAGGAAGATAGATCCAATCAGTGAGATTGGAATGGCCATGATCGGCACTATGACGGAGCGCAATGACCCCATGAAAAGAAAAATGACCAGCATGACGATAACGAGCGTTTCCACCAGCGTGGTAACGACTTCACGAATAGAGCTTGCGATATATTCTGAGGCATCGTAAGCCACGGCTGCGGTCATACCCGAGGGTAATGTGCGTTTGATATCCTCTAACTCTTCACGAACACCTTGGATAACATCCAGCGTGTTAGCGTTAGGTAAAGGCCATATGCCCATGAATATCGCTTTGTCGCCGTTATAGCGCACTTCTACGTCGCTTATATCGGCGCCAAGCTTAACGGTTCCAATGTCTTTAACTCGAATGAGAGCACCTGTTTGTGATTTCAGAACTAGATTTTCAAATTCTTCAACAGTGGAAAGATCTGTGTTGGCTGCAAGATTAATTTCAACCAGTGCGCCTTTGGTTTTGCCTAAGGCCGATAAGTAGTTGTTTGCAGCAAGCGCCTGCCGTACCTGTAATGGCGTGATGTTGTGCGCCGCCAGTAGAGTGGGGTCAAGCCAGATACGCATCGCAAAATTACGCCCACCCAGCACTTCAGCGCGCTGAACGCCATCGCGTGCTGCGAGCCTGGGTTGAACGACTCGAGCGATGAAATCGGTTACTTGATTGGGCTCGAGAATGTCAGAGGTAAAACTCAGGTAAGCGGATGCGACTGTACTATCTGCAGACTCGACATTGATGACAGGTATCTCTGCCTCTGGAGGTAAATCTCCGCGGACTTGATTAACCTTGGAGCTAATTTCTGACAATGCTTTTATAGGGTCATA
>JBLHWG010000012.1:0-31024 GCA_047629055.1 Halioglobus sp. | reverse complement strand
CCTACGACAGCGGTGTTATCGATATACTAAAAAACACCTTACAGGCTGCGCTGGCTTGGCAATTTAATGGCCCCGAACCTACGATATTTGCAGAGGCTGAAAAACTTATCACTGAGCAACAGGCAAAAGCTGTGGCGAATGTGCTGAAGCGCACTGGTATCGGTGCTAATGAAATCAGCGTCATCGGGCTTCACGGTCAAAGTGTACTTCACCAGCCTCCAAAAAATGGAGTACCCGGGCGTACCCGTCAATTAGGTGATGGTCTGCTCATGTCAGAAATTTTGGGTATCCCTGTAGCGTGGGACTTTCGATCAGCTGATGTTGCAGCAGGTGGGCAGGGTGCACCGCTTGCACCTGTTTATCATCAGGCATTGCTTCAACATGCAGCTACTAGTTCAGAGTTAGGTGACAACACGGCTGTGCTTAACCTAGGTGGTGTAGCCAACCTGACTTGGTGGGATGGCGATGCGCATTTAATTGCTTTTGATACAGGCCCTGCAAATGCACCTGTTAATGATTGGGTGGGACAACATACGTCCGAGAGAATGGATGTTGATGGAAAACTGGCAGCAACAGGGCATGTGGACGAAGCACGTTTGGCCGATTTACTAAAGCATTCATACCTATCGGCCAAGTATCCGAAATCACTAGACCGGTTTGATTTTGCAGCCTCCATGGCAGACGGTTTGAATCTGCAAGATGGCGCGGCGCTATTAACCGCATTCTCGGCAAGTGCCGTTGGTAAAGCGCTGGATCTCCTACCACAGCGACCAGATACACTTGTGCTTTGTGGTGGTGGTCGACACAACGCGTCTCTGGTGAAAGCGATACAGATACGCGCCGCTGTTAACACCGTGGATGCCGATGATATTGGTTGGCGAGGTGATGCGATCGAGGCTGAGTGTTTTGCTTTTCTCGCTATGCGGGTAATGCGTAATTTGCCTTTGAGTTTTCCGTCTACGACGGGGGTTGGCGTGGCTTGTTGTGGTGGGAAGCTGCGTATCGTCAACTAGAAAACATCAATGGTCTGCGTAAGCCGCAGGGAAGTCAGCGCAATTCCATATATACATCCTTTATATAAGGGTCTGCCTCCTTAGGGACGGTCTGTCGTTCAATCATTCGGCGCACTCGTGGAGGCTCAGCACCTCGATGCAAATTGTGCAACATGACGGTTACGCCTGAATCTGAGATAGTTCGCCGCTGGTTATGGCGTATATATTCAACCCAGGTGGCCACATAGAATTTCTCTGTCCAGATATTCGGCTGCTCCAGATCTCGTAGCAATGACCATCGCCGTGCGCCGTCGCGTATACGAATTCGTCTCCTCAGCGTCATCGCCTCCAGAAACGCTGGAATGTCATCTTCGCCAATATCGAAGTCGACGGTTATTAAAATTGGCCCGGTCTGGGGCTTGAGCTGAACAGCTAACGTAGGTTCAATAAACTGGTTGAGCGGATCCAGATTGAGACGATTGAATTCAGGCATTGGCAATTTGTAGCCTGCAAGCGCTCCTAAGATAACGGTGACAGCAGATGTAACTAAGGCGATCTGCAAGCCATAAGCCTCAGCCAAAAGTCCCCACACCCAACTACCTAGAACCATACCTGCTGCATTGCCCATCATATATAAGGATAAGGCACGTCCAACTACCCAGCGCGGCGTAGAGAGTTGTAGTGATACATTGAGTAAAGCGTTGGTTGTAACCCAACATGCTCCGCACAACATAAGAGCAGTTCCAGCGACGATCATTCCATGTCCTGTTGACAGCAACACGGTTCCGATGGCGGTACCGACAAATGTCGTGCGAATGATCGTCTCGTTGTCGAACTTCGCCCGAATTTTCGAATTGCTCAAAGCACCACAGACTGCCCCCAAACCAAAGAAACCCAACAGCAAACCATAGGTTGATGCACTACCACCCAATAAATCGCGCGCGATCAGTGGCAGCAATGCCTGCACAGCAACAGCTGTTAGGCCAAATAAACAGCCGCGCAGAATGATGCTAAGCAGGTTGGGTGACAGACTTACATACTGAAATCCTGCATTAGTGGCGCTAGCGAATCGCTCTCGTGGAAGTGAGGGGCCAGGAACCGGTCTTCGCCAGAGAGATAGAGCAATGATAAGTGCCACGTAGCTCATCGTATTCATCGCAAAGGCCGCAGCCGCTCCTGCGGCGACGATAATCAACCCGCCTAACGCTGGGCCTATGCTGCGCATTATATTAAATGACATACCATTAGCCATCACCGCCGCTGGCACTTGCTCACGCGGTACGATGTCGCCAACAGATGCTTGCCAGGAAGGGTTGTTTAGCGCGCCTCCACAACCAATTAGGAATGTAAAAGTAAGCAGTGTCCACGGGGTTAGTAGATTGAAGTAGGTGGTGAGGGTCAATCCGATAGACGCTATTAACATCAGAATTCGTGCAATGAGCATGATTCGACGTCTGTCATAGTTATCCGCCAAGACGCCTGCAAATAGTGACAAGCCCACAATCGGTAAAGACGTTGAGGCCGTAACCAGCGCTACCATTGACTGGGAATCTGTCAAGGTTGTCATCGTCCAACCCGCAGCCACAGCCTGAATAAGCCCCCCAAGATTGGAAATTAGTGTAGCGATCCAAAGAGATCGAAACACGGGATTTCTGAACGGGGCCAATGGCGCTGAAGCAGGCGAGGCGCTTGTAGTGCTCATGGGTTTTGTCTTGTCTGAGTCAGATGCGTTAGCGTCCTTCCACCTTACATCCAACCTTTGCTAAACGCACTACACGGTGGTGTTCACTTCTCTTGCGACCTATCGGAACGACTTGACAATCCTGATCTGGATATCTGCTGCACGTGAGACCAGAGGCAGCATTGGGAGGGCCATCAGAGTTCGCTAATTAAACCATTGAAATGTTCAAACCGCTGCTTTAACATGTCTGAAACCATACTGTGATATCTCAATGTACGATCCTGCGTCACCAGTGCTTCGAGTGGGTGAAAACCACGGTCAGACTCTTGCCTCGGGAGCTAAGGCTCGCTTTGCTGAAGATCGCCTGTTGGATGCTGTCATTTGGTGTGAGCTATTACCGGGCGCAACAGTCACTGAAGTCGATGTCATGGAACGCTTCGGGCTCACGCGAGCGGCCACGAGGGCAGGGCTGATGCGCCTTGGCTACGATGGTTGGGCGACGCCCCAGGCGCGTCAAGGTTGGCAGGTTCTTCCAATAACTGGTGCCCTGATCGGGCAGGTGCTCGATGCAAGACGAATTGCCGAGCCCGGATTGTCGACCATCCGGCTGACAAACAGTATGCGTCAGGAACTCACTGAATTGGGGGCCGTTGCTGCCGCATTAAGTCAATCTCAAGATCGAGGAGCGGTGCAGACGCTAGTTCACTACGTTGAGCGTATAGACAGCCTGCTCCTAGGTGCTATCAACCCATTAACTGCTCGTCATCTAAGAATGTTGTGGCACCACTCGGCCCGCATAACCCGATTTCTGGAAGACGAACAGAGCGCATGCCTAGTCGATCGAACCGATGCTCTGGCACTGGTAGAAGCAGCATTGGTTGGAGATACCCAAACCATTACCGCCCTGCGATTGCGTCTAATTGACGCCCAAGAGTCATTTTTCTTGCGCAAATTATTACTCAGCGAAGCACCCCTTACCCACCGTAGCGAACGCTACTCACGCCAACGTCAAACAGACGCTGCCAATTTTAAGAGAGAACTATGAAACCTATGTTTAAGGCTTTACTTACCGGGTTGACTCTTGGCATCCTTGCCATGCCCGTTGTCGCAAAGGAACTCACCATTGATCTGGCAGGAGAGCCAGCTTCATTGGATCCTCACAGACAGTGGAATCCTGACAGCTACTACGTCTATCGCAACATTTTTGATAATCTATTCACGCGTGACAATGATGGCAAAATCGTCGGGCAAATCGCGACTGCTTGGGAAAACACCAGTGATACAGAGCTGACACTAACGTTACGTGCCGACATCAGCTTTCATGATGGAGAAAAATTGACAGCGGACGACGTTGTTTTTTCGGTCAAGCGCATCACCAATAAAGAATTCGGCTCACCACAACTCGGTCAATTCAACCAGATTATAGATGCTGAAGCTATAGATGAGACCACGGTTAAACTGACAACTAAAGGTCCTTATCCAGCGTTAATGGCGCAGCTTGTGAAACTGTCCATTGTTCCGCAACATGTGATAGAAGCCTCGGATAAAGATGCATTCAATAGTGCACCCGTAGGGTCGGGACCGTATAAGTTTGAAGAGTGGAAACGCGGAATCTCAGTAACGCTGTCACGAAATGACGCGTATTGGGGACAAGTTGGTCCATTCGAGAAGGCAACCTTCCGTGCTGTACCCGATGCAGCGACACGAATTGCCGATCTGCAGGCAGGTACTGCCGATCTGGTTGTCAGCATCAACAGTGACGCCGCCATGCAGCTGAAGGGCTCCTCAGACGTTAGTGCGCTGTCCGCTCCAACCGAGCGAGTCGCATTTCTTGGTCTTAATCTTGACAAACCTCCGTTTAACGATCCAAACATGCGAAAAGCTGCCAGTCTTGCTATCGATATTGTTGGCATTACCGAAGGTTTGTTAGGTGCAGGCGAAATTCCCATGGCGCAATTATCAAGCCCTGCTCATTTTGGTTATTCTGAAGGCATTGAGCCATTTGTTTATGACCTTGATGAAGCAAAGAAAATAACATCTGCCAATGCGGAGCTTGCAGCCACGCCGGCAACCTTTGCAACAGCACCGGTGTTCGACCAACGTATTGTTCAGGCGATACAACAGATGCTCAACGATGCGGGTTTTAATGTGGCAATCTCCGTCACCGACATGCCAACGTATTTGGGCATTGTGCGTTCAGCCCCTGAAGATAATGCAGAGCTGAACTTTGGACGATGGTCTTGTGCCTGTCAGGATGCTGATGGCATTGCTTACCCACTACTGCACTCCGACAGCAACTGGTCTCGTATCAACATGCCTGAGCTGGACACTTTGCTCAATACTGCAAGAGTGTCACTAGACACTGAGATTCGACAAGATGCGTATAACCAAGTCCATCAGATTGTCCGTGAAAACTATTTAATAATTCCTTTGTACCAGGCGGCTGTGCTTTACGGCGCTTCTAATAAGCTGGCATTCGAGCCTACGGCCAATGAAAGTATGTTTTTAAATCGAATGCAATGGTCTGACTAAGCAATGATCCGGTTCCTGCTTCATCGCGTTGGACAGGCACTGGTAGCAGCATTGGGTGTAGTAACGTTGGTGTTTTTTATCCAGCGGTTAGCGGGAGATCCGGTAGCGTTGTTGCTACCGGAAACCGCCACCCAAGCAGATATCGACGCTATGCGATCCACCTTGGGTTTGGATCGTTCCGCGTGGGTTCAATATCTGGAGTTTCTTAAAGATATTATGCGTTTTGATCTGGGAGATTCCTTCGTCCAGAACGCACCTGTTATAGACATCATCGTTAGCCGTATACCGCACACTTTGCAGCTGGCAGCGGGTGCGTTAACAGTCGCGTTGGCGATAGGCTTGCCTCTGGGCCTCATCATGGCTCTTACTCGTGGCCGAGCGTTGTCACGCTGGATTATGGGCTTGGTGCTAGCTTGCCAATCCATGCCAACATTCTGGAGTGGAATCATGATGATTCTAGTCTTCGGTGTCTGGCTTAAATGGCTACCATCGTCTGGAACCGGAACGCTGGCGCATCTGGTTATGCCCTCAGTTGCGCTGGGTTTGCTATCACTAGCCACCTATGCACGCATTGTGCGTTCAGCGCTCATTGACGAGCTAGGCCGTGACTATGTGCGCTCAGCGCGTGCGCGCGGTGTCGGTACCGTCCGTCTGGTACATCGCCACCTGTTGCGTAACTCGATCATTCCGATTATCTCGATCACCGCCCTTGAAATTTCTCAGCTTCTGGCTGGTGCTGTTATCGTGGAAACCGTATTTGCATGGCCAGGGCTTGGTTTGTTAACGGTACAGAGCATCGCTGCTCGCGATTTTCTCGTCGTGCAAGCGGTTGTACTTATCGGTGCATTTGTAACCATCGCTGCCAATTTGGCGGCTGATATTCTGTACTCCGTGGTTGATCCTCGAGTGCGTCTGGATGACTCAGCTTGATGGATAAGTACACATGGCAAGCTCCCCGAATAAACTGGTCCTGGTGGCCTGGTTTTTTACTAACGCTGCTTGTTCTGTGTGCACTGTTTGCCCCATGGTTAGTACCGATAGATCCGGATCGGCAAAATCTTCTCGGTCGCTTAAAAGCTCCTGGTTTTGAAGCACGCGGACATCTCTTCTGGTTAGGATCTGATGAACTGGGACGTGATGTTCTCAGCCGCTTGATCTATGGTGCCCGCGTATCAATAATGGTGGCCTTCCTGTCGGTATTGCTATCGGGTGTTGTTGGCGTATTCGTCGGTATGTTGGCTGCTTACCTGCGTGGGCCCGTGGAAACGATATTGATGCGGCTGGTTGATATCTTTCTTTCTGTACCGGCAATTCTTCTTGCTATTCTTACTGTGGCCGTTCTGGGTCCTGGATTCATTAACGTTATTCTGGTGCTGGCTTTGACACGTTGGCCTCGTTACGCACGTGTCGCTTATGGTCAGACGCTGGTACTTACGAATAGGCCATTCGTAACACTTGCACGCGCAATGGGCGCATCAATTCCACACGTAATGATCAAGCATATTTTGCCCAATATCGCAGGACCACTGTTGGTGGTAGCCACTCTCGAATTTGGCCTTATGGTGCTCTTCGAGGCAGGGCTGTCTTTTCTTGGGCTGGGTGTGCAGCCACCGACGGCAAGTTGGGGGTCGATGCTAGCAACCGGTCGGAATTACGTGGCCTCGGCATGGTGGATTGCCACTTTCCCTGGTCTTGCATTATTCATGTTAGTGCTGTCAGCGAATCTAATTGGAGATCGCTTAAGCGAACAGATAGGAACAGGTAAATAAATGAACTTTGGCAATGAATTTCACGACAAGCGCGTAGTCATTACTGGTGCGGCCGGAATTATGGGTAAGGCTCTGGTGAAGGCTTTTCTTGACTCAGGTGCACAGGTGTGTCTGACCGATCAAAACATCGATACTCTCAGTATCGCTAACGAGAACGGTTTTGTGGTGGAGGCTGACTTAACCAAGGACGAGGGCTTACAAAAACTTCTTAACGAGGTTAAAGCTAAGTGGGGTGCACCTGATGTGGTGATTAACAATGCAGCCATCTATCCCTCATCCTTTTTGCTCGACATGAGCGTTGCTGATTGGGATCAGATCATGTCGGTCAATGTGCGTGCCCCATTTGTACTCATGCGAGGTTTCTGCCTACAAATGATCGACGCAGGTGTGCGCGGAAACGTTATCAATATATCGTCGGGAGCCGCTCGTAAAATGCGTCGCACAGCGGTCACTTATTGTATGTCTAAGACAGCCTTGGATCGAATGACCAAAGGTTTTGCGCTGGAAATGGCAGAGTTTGGCATTCGCGTTAACATACTGGAGCCTGGTTTTGCTACTGGGAGTACCGTGTCAGCTCTAACTCAGGAACATGTAGATCGCGTGATGGCGGCAATTCCACTGGGTATTCAGACGGCCGCCGAAGATGTAGGGCAGTCAGCACTTTTTCTAGCATCCAATGCAGCAAAAAACATCACAGGTACATCACTTGCGGTTGATGGCGGCAACTCGGCTGGCACTATGGATGTCTTTCAGGATAAGAAACACCCACTATGATATGGAATCAGACAGCTTATCGTTGGCCTGCAGGCAAGCGGTCAGCGGCCTGTTTCTCGGTTGACGTTGATGCCTACGCACCGTGGCTGTGGCAGCATCGCGACAC
The DNA here is from genome assembly GCA_047629055.1 of Halioglobus sp. Classification (GTDB taxonomy): domain Bacteria; phylum Pseudomonadota; class Gammaproteobacteria; order Granulosicoccales; family Granulosicoccaceae; genus Granulosicoccus. Next base: position 23,170 of record JBLHWG010000012.1, on the reverse strand, counting down.
GCTGCCCAATACCTTGGCTGCAAGGGAACATAGACAGTATGGATTGCGGAGGGGTTTGCCGCGCATGGTGGCTATGCTTGATCGTTTGCACATCAAAGGCAGTTTTTTCGTTCCCGCAATCATTGCTCAGGAAAACCCTTCGCTGTTGCCAGGACTGATTGAGCGTGGTCACGAAGTAGCGCTTCATGGCTACTTTCATGAATTGGTTGCCGATACGTCCGAGAGTCGCTTCACAGAAGCCTTGGAGGCATCCATAGAGGTCTTCGTCACTCAGACCGGACAACGCCCGTTAGGCTTCCGTTCACCAGCCTGGGAGATGACGCCCTATATGCTCAACGAACTTAAACGCAATGATCTCTGGGATAGTTCCCTGATGGGCAATGATGTTCCCTACAGCATTGAAGGCGTTACTGAAGTCCCGGTTCGCTGGGACAATGATGATGCGATATTTTTCAAGTTTCTAGGCGCTGGCGATAAACCACCTCGACCCGATGCTGAAGTAGAGCGTCAATGGATCAACGACGCAGCTGCGCAGGCGCGCGATGGCGGACTGTACATGCTGACTGTACATGACTGGATTTGTGGGCGTGCAGCACGTGTTGAAATGCTTGAAAGACTCATGCGGCTAATAGTAGATGATGAGTTAATCTGGTGTACGAGCTGTGGGCAAATCGCTGAACATCATAAGACCTTGGCGAATGCCTCGAACATTTCCTTGGATGAAGACACGCCAATAAACAACAGGAATATAAGCGTTGAATAGCGTCTCCAGCCAACAACATCACAAGCGCACTACTGGCGACGACACTGGACATGCCTGGGTAGTGTCCAAACCTCAAGTGGAAAGCAGTGGTGGTATTGTCGCATCCCAGAATAAAGAGGCGGCCAGGGTGGGCGCTTCGATATTGGCGGTGGGTGGCAATGCGATGGACGCCGCAGTTGCTACAGCTCTAGCACTCTCGGTTGTCGAGCCGTGGTTGAGTGGGTTAGGCGGAGGAGGGTATCTGCTTCACGCATCAGCTACCGGCGATGTAGAGACTCTGGATTTTAATCTGCGTGCACCACTTAACGCCGATATTTCGGATTACCCGTTGGTGGGTGGTGAAGATGGCGATTGGTTTAATTGGCCTGCGGTTGAGGAGGATCGCAACTTGATCGGACCGATGTCGATCTGCGTGCCTGGAGCCGTTGCTGGCCTTGCTAGCGCCTTGAAACGGCATGGGACTTTATCCTGGGAAGCAGCGCTTGCGCCAGCCACAGCGCTCGCACAGCGCGGCATGCGTATCGACTGGTTTGCCCAACTGGCGTTGACGATTGATACACCAGGGCTTTCACGTCATACGTCGGCCGCAAATTTATTCCTAAACCCCGCGCGGCATGTCAATGATCCTGAAGATCCTAACGTGCAATTTCTACCGATGCCTGGCAAAGCGGCAATGTTGCATCGTCTGGCAGAGTACGGTTCGCAGGATTTTTATGAAGGGCAAATAGCTGATGTCATGCTCAAGTATCTACAAGAGGCAGGTTCTAAAATCGGTGCAAAGGACTTTGCGCAATATGAACCTGTCTGGCAAAAATCTTTACAAACCCCTTACCGTGATCGACAAATACATACTATTCCCGGTCTTTCGGGTGGCCCCAGTCTGTTAGCGGCTTTTAATGATTTAGCGACAGAGGACCTGTCTAAAAGCGCTGCTTCGCACAACGCGTTGGTCTATGCACGAGCTATTCGACGTTCTTATGAGTCAAGACTCAGAGAGATGGGGCATGCAGCTGCCGCTGGAGACTGTACTAGTCACCTGTCGGTTATCGATGCGCAAGGCAATATGGTGTCACTGACAAACACCTTATTGTCACGTTTCGGATCGAAGGTTGTTGTCCCTGATCTTGACCTACTACTCAACAACGGCATGATGTGGTTTGATCCACGTCCGCAGCAACCGAACTCAATACGCGGCGGGGCAAAACCGCTGGCCAATATGTCACCTGTCATCACCACATTCGATGGCAAACCTGACATCGCTATTGGTGCTGCCGGTGGTCGACAGATTTTTCCAGCCGTACTGCAACTGTTGTCAGCCATTATTGACCGGAAATCGTCGCCCGAGCAGGCTGTCCATGAACCGCGCATTGATGCTAGTACACCCACAATACTGGTCAACCGTTTAGCCACAACGGATACGGCCACTGCCATTTCTGCAGAGTATCCGGTGCAGATAACAGAAGATCTCTTATACCCAGTGCAGTTTGCCATCCCGTCTATCGTTCAGGCGGGGCGAGACGGTGCACCCAACGTCGGCGCTGTACATCCGAATAGCCCCTGGGCTGCCGCAGTAGCTGCTCCATGAGTCTGTTAGTCATTGAAGATCTAGCTATACGCGCCGGAGATCTATCGTTGGTAGACGGGGTTTCACTGGCTGTGGCTGAAGGAGAGGTGGTTGCGCTGGTTGGCGAAAGTGGCTCAGGTAAATCGCTCACAGCCCTTTCAATCATGGGCTTGTTAGCAGATGGCCTGGATCTCTACCGAGGCAATATCCAATTCGATGGAGTAGATCTGGCCACTCTTTCTCAAAGCCAGATGCGATCCTTGCGAGGTTCCGATCTAGCCATGATCTTCCAAGAACCTGTGTCATCATTAAATCCGCTTGCACCTGTCGGTGCGCAAGTGGCAGAGAGTCTAATTGTGCACGCACATGCATCACCAAAGGAAGCGGCACGGCAAGCCGTTGCGATGCTCGAACGTGTAGGAATTCCGGAGCCACAACGTCGTGCCATGCAATTACCCACCGAATTGTCGGGTGGCATGTGCCAACGTGTCATGATCGCGGCGGCCTTGATTTCGCGACCGCGCTTACTGATCGCCGATGAACCAACCACCGCATTGGATGTGACCATACAAGCGCAAATTCTTGCGCTTATGTCCGATTTAGCGACAGAGGTGGGAACTGCGATGCTGCTAATTACACATGATATGGGTGTGGTGGCCGAACGCGCTGATAAGGTCTGCGTCATGTACGGTGGCAGAATAGTGGAGCAGGGTGATGTGTTTGAAATCTTCGCAAGGCCAAAACATCCCTATACCAGCATGCTGTTAAAAACAATTCCGCAACTGGATGATCCGCCTAAGAAAGAACTCTTTGCTATTAGTGGCAATGTCCCGAGTCCGTCTGACTGGCCAAGCGGTTGTCGTTTTCGTCCGCGTTGTGATCGAGCAGACAAGACGTGTAGTACAAGTCCTGAACTCTCAGGGAAAGGCCACCGAGTTGCTTGTCATCATGCGTTGAGTCATATCACTTGAGCGCGTTGCTGCAAGTCAGTGATCTTGAGGTTCACTTCCCGGTTCGCACTGCAGGGCTGGGTGGCAAACGTGTTCTGGTCAAGGCTGTTGACGGCGTGTCGTTCACCATAGAACCGAATGAGACACTCGCGCTGGTCGGTGAATCGGGCTGTGGAAAAACAACCACAGGCAATGCGATTCTGGGGCTGGCTCCAGTGACATCAGGCACTATCGAGTTTCAGGGACGAAATCTAGCGGCTCTGAATACTCAAGAAAGGCGTAAGCTCTGGCGCGAATTACAAGTTGTCTTTCAAGATCCTGTATCTGCATTGAACCCGCGGCAAACGGTTGCCCAGTCTATTGCCGAACCGTTGCAGATCAATGGATATAGTCGAATAGATATCATAAAGCGCGTTAATGAATTGTTGGAGCTTGTCGGATTGAATCAGGAGCTAAGCCAGCGAAGACCCGGTGCACTTTCCGGTGGACAACGTCAACGAGTGGTTATTGCGCGCGCACTGGCTTTATCACCGAAGCTAGTTGTTTGCGATGAACCTGTTAGTGCATTGGATGTATCTATTCAAAGCCAGATACTAAATTTACTCATGAAACTGCAGCGTGAACTAGGTTTAAGCTATTTGTTCATCGCTCACGATCTGAGTGTAGTGAGACATATTGCCGATCGCGTTGCTGTGATGTATTTGGGTATCGTGGTTGAACAAGGGCCTGCCGAACGCATTTTTAGTCAACCTCAGCATCCTTACACGCAAGCCTTGTTATCCGCTATTCCGCTACCCGATCCAAGCTTGCGTAACACTCGCAAGCAGATTCTTCTTGAAGGCGATTTACCAAGCCCGTTGAACCCACCGCTCGGATGCCCTTTCGTTACCCGATGTCCTATTGCTGAGCCTGCTTGCAGCGTCACGCGTCCATCGTTACAGGCAATCGAACCATTATATTTCTTGCGGTGTCCGGTGAGTGCAAGCCAACGTTCTGTCCCTGTCAAATTACCAATAAGTTAGTGATCACTGGGCCACTGGTCTCGCCATGTTATTCGGCGTTCCCTGGTGCGCAAACGAGGCTGTTTAAAACCTTTGAAGACAACACTGTTACCTTTGAGGTCACGGCATATCCGCAGTAAATCGTAGATATAGAAAGAGGCTGATAGAGCTGTGTTGGGGTACCAGGGTGAGTGCTCTTTAAAATCCCTGAGCGATGCTCAGCGTACGCGTATGTTCTGGCAGCCATATCCCGCCTTTACTGGAGGAATCACAGCGTTCGCATCAAGAATGTTGTGGAGCAATGAGCTCTATGTGACAAAGTGATTTACAGAATGCTGAGGTGTTCTGTGTACTTAGCCGATAATGATTGGTTTAATCTGGTTATACTCTTGGTACCTACTTTGTTTGCCGAGACTTTCGCGCAAATAACAAACGAAAGGTATCAATAAATAAGTGTATAGAAAATTCATAGCCAGCCTTTTATTGTCACTCACGTTGGCAGCTACTGTATCTGCTGAGGGCAATCTTACGTTGCGCGCACTGCGCCTTGAACCATTGCTTATCGACGCCGCCGAAGGCTTCTCCGAGAAGCGATATGTGTTGGAAACTGGAGTTTACTACCGGTGGCGCATTCAAGGAGACGGACGCGACGAATATACGTTTGTTATCCCAGAGTTATTTGACAACGCATGGCTTGAAAAAGTGGTTATCGAAGATATTGAATTGCCCATTAGTGAACTCAAAGAGATCACACTTGAAGGCGAGTCCGAGGTAGATATTTACTTCATATTGGTTCGGCCTGGAAGCTACAACTATTACGTAGATAGGCTACGCCCAGAGGGTTTTGAAGGTGAATTTATTGTTCGTTAAAAAATGTGTTTTTGTCATTCTTCTAGGACTTGTTGGCTCCCCGTCTCTTCAGGCGGGAGCTAGGCCTGCTACTGAGGACGCTGCTTGTGATGATGTGAGCATTAAGTGGAAGTCGAACCAGTCAAATATCACCGAACGTGAGGTGAATTTCTATTTGTTCGATGCTGCTGATCTCGGTTGTTTGACACTGGTTACGCAATTGCTTGAATCTGGTGCCTCCGTTAAAGCGAAGGATCGTGCCGGCAATACCGCGTTTATGCTTAGCGCAAGAAAAGGCCATCGAAAGGTATCTGAGCTGCTACACACGCGTGGAAGTGATCCTCATGCTCAAAATCTGCTGGGTAGTAATGCGTTGATAATGGCAGCAGCGCACAACCGGTATAAATCTGTAAAACAACTGCTGAACATAGGCATCGATGCTAATTTGAGCGACGGTAAAGCACTTTCTGCACTCATTGTCGCTGCCTATAGTGGTAATTTGCGCATAGTCGACATGTTACTAGAAGCTGGCGCCGATACCATGACTATTGATGTCACCGGAAAAACTGCCATGGTGTATGCATCTGCTCGCGGTTATCTCAACATTGTGCAGCGATTATGGGAGAGCATGGAAAAGCCAGATGCAAACACGCGCTACGGCAACGACCTGACAGTATTAATGTGGGCCGCTGGTCACGCAAACGATGTGCCGGCGGTCGATGGAATTGCAGTAGCAAATTACTTATTATCGGTCGGGGCTGATCCGCACCTAATTGATAATCGAGGTAAAAGCGCTATGCACATTGCCGCAGAGCGTGGACATCATGAAATTGTTCACCTTTTATTAGAAACAGGTGCCAACCCGAATTCGCCGGATAACAACGGGGATACACCTCTAGCGCTCGCCAGCACTAAGTCCGTTCGCGATGTTCTGCTTAGCGTTAAATAAGTTAAAAGCGTCCCCGTATATAAGGTGACTGCTAGTAACCGGTTGTTTATTGGAGCCCGGAAAGGTAATGGGACATAGCTACCAGATCCTCATCCGAGAATGAACTGAATAACGACCCTTTCGCAGGAGAATTCAGCCGTACTTTGTTTTTGAAGTCGGACATCGTTTGTATCATATAGTCGAGTTGCTGACCAGCCACTCTTGGGATTCTACTATCGCCTTTATACTTACTGTGGCACTGAGAGCACTGACCCGCATCTAACGCGCTGTTGCCCATGTCAGCAAGCTCGCTGTTAGGAAAAGAATCTACGTTTGGCCAAGGTTTAGTTGAAAAATATTCAGCTAGAGCTTTCATATCTGCCTTGCTAAGATTTTGCGTCATAGGCGTCATGATCGCGTTTTCGCGCCTACCTGCCTTGTAGTCCTTCAACTGAACATACAGGTAATAATATTGTTGACCCGATAAAATAGGGATATTTGTCGCAACAGGGACACTATTTGCGCCGTGGCACCCCTCGCAACTCGCTATTACTTTGGTAAGTGGGCTGTCAGCGCTCATTGCCGACATAGTAAACAGTGCCAGTACTAACCCAAGAATTGCTTTCATTGATTTAAATAAGTTCAGAAGATCGGTGAGCGGACGAATTGGTAATTAGGGTATATATCGCGATACCTGCCAGCGCTAGCTGCTGACAGGTATCGCTGTTTAGACAAAACGTAGTGTTTTAGTCTGGTAAAGCAAACGCGATAATATTGTTTCCGCGCTTGTAGTTAAGTTGTGTATTTCCACCTGCACCGACAACTATGTACTGCCTACCGTCTACTGAGTACGATGCTGGTGGAGCGTTTACACCTGCACCAGCCTGGAATCGCCACAATTGTGAACCGGTTTCGGAATCATAGGCTTTGAATTCTCCGTTACCTTCACCAGCGAATACAAGACCGCCCGCTGTAGCTAATATGCCGCCAATCATAGGCTGTTCGGTTTTCACCTTCCAGCGAATTTTTCCGGTGTTGTAATCTACAGCCGAGATGTTGCCCCATTGCTCTTCAGCAGGAATCACCTTGAATGCACCACCAAGCCATAATTTACCTTCAGGGTATGGCGAGCTTTCTACATGGTAAGTCATAGGCTGATGCAGGTTGATCGCATAGGTTAAGCCGAGATTTTCGTCGACAGCCATAGGAGACCACTCAACGCCTCCGTTAGCGCCAGGCAACATTCGAGCGCCTTCAGCAGTCGGTAATACCCACATGTTTTCCTGAGGCACCATGGCTTCAGAAAATCGGATCAAACTGCAGTCAGACCGATCGTGAATATAAACGTGTCCAGTTTTACCGGCATGTAGCACGCCTGGGATGGATTGACCGGAATTATCCATGACATTGATGAGAACAGGGGGACTTACAGCATCAAGGTCCCAAACATCATGAGCTATGTATTGGAAGTGACATTCATACTCACCAGTGTCCAGATTCACCGCAACCAGTGAATTGGTATAGAGGTTATCTCCAGGGCGTAAGCTGCCGTCGAGGTCAGGTGACGGATTGCCTACCACAAAGTAAATAGTGCGGGTGTCAAGATCAACTGCAGGATTCTGCCAAACACCGCCTCCAAGAGTTGCATAGGGGTCACCCATAGTAGCTAAAGCAGCTTTTTCGGCTGCTATGTCTCGATGCATATCTCGGCCAGTGGCATCGTTTTTGGCCCATACGCCAACCGAGTCTTCCGCTGTGGTGTGGAATGTCCAGAGAATCTCACCAGATTCTGTATCAAGTGCCTTGACGAAACCTCTAATGCCGTATTCACCGCCATTGGTTCCGATTAACACCATGTTGTCGACAACGGTTGGAGCCATTGTTTCTGAATAGCCCAGCTCTGCGTCTGCCAGCTCAGTTTCCCACAGTAGTTTACCGGTTTTTGAGTCTAGCGCCACCATTTTTGCATCCAGAGTGCCCATGAATACTCTGTCACCAGAGACTGCAACTCCGCGATTATTTGGGCCGCAGCAATAGGTAGTGATTGGTCCCATCTTATGCTTGTAATGCCAGATCTCTTCACCAGTCCTAGCATCTAGAGCGTAAGCGTGATTGAACGACGTCGTGATATACATGATTCCGTTGACCACAATTGGCGTGGTTTCCAGTGATTCTACGATCTCTGTCTGGAAGATCCATTCTGGTCGTAGATCTCTCACGTTGTCGACATTGATCTGTTTTGATGGGTAGTAGCGAGTTTGGGCGTAGTTTCCGTTGGTATGCAGAAAATTATTGCCGTCGCCATCTGCTCGATTCAACATGTCTTGAGACACGTTGTTCAAATCGCCGTAGTTGGTCGTATTACTCGTTTCCTCCGCAACTGAAATGCCGCAAGTCATTGCGCCAATCAGTAAACCTACCCCGGCAAGGGTAGTGGACCTTTTTCGATATACCATTCAAACATTCCCCAGTTGTGGCTATGGGCAGTCTATGGATATAGCTGCACGTCGTAAGCCGAATATTCGGGCCGATCACATCGGAACCGACTCCAATTCAAGCGCCTAACTATATGCTCTCACAACATAACTATTCAACAGCCATGAAAATTCTTACACGATAGGTTTAAAGGTAAGAGAGGATCTGCTCTTTAGCGGGCCATAGTGCTCTTGTTGGACAAATTGTCTCAATGACATTAGTAAGTTTTATTTTTTGGCTGTTAAGTCATCAACCGGTTTGCGTGAACAGCAGCATTTCAGTAGTCTTCTCTTCCTACAGAATATTTTATTGCTAGTGACTAAAGGTGGTGTTAAGAGTGCAGTTTGCAAAGGAAAGAATGGTAGGCATAGCGGCCTTGGTGATGACGTCAGCGCTCGCCCTGCCGACTAATACATATGCTCGAAATACAAACCAGGTTCTAGTTAGCAATGAAAAATCTAACACCATAAGCGTCTTGTCATTAGACGGGGAGGTGATAAAAACTATTGATACCTGCGCTAGACCCAGGGGTATGCACTTTACACAGGACCGTACTCAATTTCTCGTAGGTTGTGCTGATGACTCCATCATTGCCATTTATGACCTGGACACATTGGCATTAGCCGGACGAATTATGAATGTAGAGGAGCCTGAAACGTTCGATTTGCATCCCAATGGAATTCACTTGTATGTCTCTAACGAAGAAGATGCAACTGCAACACTATTCGATATTACTACTGGTGAGTTACTAGCGGAGTTCGAGACAGGCGAGGAACCGGAGGGAGTTCAAGCCACAGCAGATGGCAAGCTCGTTTTTGTAGCCTCAGAAGCAGCTGACATGGTGCATGTTATTGATGTAGAAGCAGGCGAAATTATTGCTGATATACTAGTGGACACTCGACCAAGGAGGTTTGCATTGACGCCAGATGAAAGTGAGCTTTGGGTGTCTGCAGAGTTGGCTGGAATTGTCAATATAATCGATGTGGCGACACTAGAGTTAGTTGGCGATATTGCGTTTCTACCCACAGGATTCCGAAAGGAGCAAGTGACACCTGTAGATGTACTTATCACACGTGATGGGCGAAGAGCCTACGTAGCGTTAGGCCGTGCAAACCATGTGGCGGTCGTTGATGTGCCGTCGCGAAAAGTTCTTAGCTACCTGTTGGTGGGTAAACGTGCTTGGGGTCTGGCACTTAATAACTCTGAAGATACTTTATATGTTGCAAACGGCCTTTCCGACGATATCTCAATTATCGATCTAAGCTCTTTACGCGTCATCAAGTCAGTCGTGGTAGGGCGTGTGCCCTATGGGATCTTGGTAGATGACCATTAACCTAGTCTCGGTTTTTTGTCTGGTATTAGTTCTCTTTTACAGTACTGCTAGTGTAAGTAAAACCGTTATTGAATTTCCAATAGGGTACGTTTCGCTCAGCAATGATGACGGGTATATATCGAGAAGAGCTTATGCAGGTATGGAGCTTCAGGTGCCGAAAAGGCCCTTAAACGGTGTGCAGCTAGCGTTGAAAGAGTCTCGAGTTTTGGGCCGATCGCTGGGTGCGAAATTCGTGATGGCTCCAATATCTGAGACGTCCAGCAAAAGTCTTCTTGATTCCATAGATGAGGCGATTACGGGCGGTATTGCTTTTTTTATTCTGGACTTACCGCTCGAGACATTAACGGCAGTTGTGGGGCGATATTCCGATGAACCCGTATTGTTCTACAACGCACGCCACCAAAATGATCAACTGCGCCTCATGTTTTGCGGTGGAAATTTGTTCCATACCATCCCTAGCGACGCGATGCTTAATGATGCGCTTTCACAGTATCTAAAAAAAATGCAATGGGACAAAATTCTAGTACTGGAAGGGGAGGAAGATCGTGATGCAGAAGTTGCAATCTCGTTCAAAAAATCGGCAAAAAAATTCGGACTTAAAATTGTGGATTCCAAGCAATTTGTCCTGAGCAATGATCCACGCATACGAGATAAGCACAACATTATCCTGCTGACTTCAGGCAGATCACACGATGTTGTTTTTGTGGCTGATCAACCGGGAGAGTTTTCTCGCTATATTCCTTATCAAACGCAAAAACCTGCATTGGTTGTAGGGGCGCAAGGGCTTGAGCCTGCCGCCTGGCATTGGAGCTGGGAACGCTACGGTGCACCGCAGTTGAATCAGCGATTTGAGAAATTGACAGGTGAAAAAATGTCAGATACCGAATTTGCCGGATGGGCGGCAGCTCGAAGTATCATAACAGCTGTCGTTAAAACACGATCCTTTAGTTTCCCCCCAATCTATGACTACATAGCGGCATCGGAAACTACATTGGATTTATACAAAGGCTATCCGGGTAGCTTTCGTCCTTGGAATCGTCAACTGCGACAGCCCGTGCTTTTACATACGCACAATGCGGTCATTGCTTCTGCACCCATCGATGGATTTATGCATCAATTCAATGACCTTGATACTTTGGGTTTGGATAGAGTCGAATCATCCTGTCAATCTGCTCAATAGGATAAATCGTTTTCGGAACGTGGTCTGGATTCAATCAAAAACTAGAGTTGCTAGAAAATTCCGAAAGCGCAAGATATACATATAGGTTAACGCAATGCACTACGACCCTCGACATGATAAACGACCCGTTCAATACGATCCATTTAAAAGTTGTACTGTGCCAAGGCCTATCGGCTGGTTATCCACGGTATCAAGCAATGGAATTAATAATCTGGCGCCATACAGCCAATGGCAAAATTTAACGTTTGACCCACCCATGGTCATGTTCGCAGCTAATGGCTATCCAGATGGACGCCGAAAGGACACCGTCATAAATGCCGAAGAAACCGGCTGGTTTGTTTGGAACATGGCTACATGGGAGTTGCGCGAAGCAGTTAATCGATCAGCTCAGGCGTTTTCACCTGAAATAGATGAATTCAAGGAAGCAGGCGTTACAGGAGTTGCGTGCATTGATGCCCCCGGACTACGTGTAGCCGAATCGCCATGTCATTTTGAATGTAAGTATCTATCAACGCAGCGTTTAAAAGGTAACAGCCCAGTGGGTAATGTCGACGTTGTGTTTGCTGAGGTAGTTAGAATTCATGTTAATGATGACGTACTTACCAGCGACGGCAAAATCGACATCCCGAAAATCAAACCCATCGCACGACTCGGCTACTACGACTATTGTGTAGTTGATAACGTATTTGAAATGAAGATACCAGGCAGTAGCACCGCAGCCGATGGGCTTGAAGGTAAAGCCTAGGTAACGCCACCGTAGAATCACTCGATCCTACTTGGCTGCGAGTTATCACTCGGCAGAGCCTCATTGGCCAATTTTAATGAGTTGCTGACACAAATGCCGTGTGCCGGCTCTCCACTGATTGGGGCACTCGCCAATGACATGAAAGACTTGAGTGGTGCCGTATAGCTACTACCGTTCGCTAAGGCTCCGAGCAGAAGTGCTAATCCATAAACGGTAACGACGATTCCTGCACCTTTGCCAAACCGGTGCCACCCGGTACTATCATGATTGACACTGTCGGTAGCTCCTAGGTGGACGCCACTCATGATGGCCAAGATGCCGTACAAGCCCATGGAAACAGCCGTGGGCACTATGCGTGAGATCATATAGACCGCCATCACCAGCATCAAAATGCCAAATACCTGTTTTGTAGCGTTCATCCAAACACCCGCCTTTGGCACAAACTTACCAGCCGAGGTGCCAATCAACAAGAGTGGTACACCCATTCCTAGGCCTAGAGAGAACAGAGCGATACCACCTATGAACGCATCGCCCGTTTTAGCAATGTAGATCAGGGCGCCAGCCAATGGAGCCGTAACACACGGCCCGACAATTAACGTGGATATAAAACGCATGGCTGCTACCCCCCGATACCTGTCCACCGCCTTTTTTATTGGACCATTGAGTTAATCGCGTTTGTAGACTGGCGGGCATCTGAAGCTCATAAAAGCCAAACATCGACAGTGACAAAATGACGAAAAGCACCGCAATCGCAGACAGTACTCATGGGTTTTGTAGAAACGCCTGTACGTCGTATCCAGACAGTCCCACGATAATCCCAACAACGGCATAGGTGCTAGCCATAACCAGCACATACACCAGCGATAGGCGAAAGGCTTTGCCCGTGTTCATGGACTCACCTTGGCCAACGATCAGACTGGATAGAATTGGGATCATGGGTAGGGCACACGGTATGAATGCTAACAACAGGCCTAGCCCAAAGAACGTAAGCACGGTTAACCAGACACTGCTATTTGCCCAGCATAGTAAACAAACGATCTTGCTCTGATTGATCGGGTAGCAACTGATTATCAATACCGGCTAACACCATCACCGATGATGTTCTATTTAATGACAAAGGCAGAGAAATTTTTAAGGCTGGAATGACAGCAGAATTGATACAAATCAAGATTCGATTACATAGAACTGGGAATGCTAGTGACTGAACCTTTACAGTGGAATCATCGCTAGCCTTTAGGAGCCCATGCAACACACACAGCATTTGCGCTAACGCGACTACCATTGAACAATGGACACGTTCCTATTTTTGCATCAGCATCTCCTTGAAACAATGCACAAGTACTGCAAGAGTGACTATCAGTTTCGGATAAAGACAGATATTTTAATGCAACTGCCTGCACCGACATTTCGTCCACCATGGGAAAATCGGTGGCGAACGCTGTACTTTGGCTGAAGATCGCAAGTGTCGGTATGGTGGTGCTTACGCTCAGAAATGATAGGAATTTACGACGATTCAAGTTACTCATATAAGCACTTTCCTTACAGGCAGCTGACAATATTGATAATCATTCAAAACTACAAATAACCATTTCTATAACTGTGACACTAGAAATTTGACTTAGTTCTACGAGGAGCAGTCCGCCCGAAGTGGTATTCACCGCTTGCACTTGGGGGCGTAAAGCCTGCTTTCAGCAGCGCAACCTTGGCAGTATAAGCATGCCGCTCAAACGATGCGCTTGCGTGCCAGTACGTCATTAGCAAATGTATGGCAGCTTATACCAGCTATTGCCCAATCTCCACACCCACGTAAAACGTAAGCAGATTGGGTATCAAACCAACGCTCAAAGGCAGTATCATAAGTGGTAGAGCCATTCGGCTCACAGCTTGTTGAGGTGATGCGGGCATTCCGGTGTGGGATAAGACGCCACACAATCGTTAGCCACGTGCCTTTAGTCAATCGATCAACAATGTATAGGAGTGAACCGCATGAATTTCGAACTAACTGAGGAACAGCGTGCCATTCAAGACATGGCGCTCAGCTTCGGTGAGGCAGAGATAGCGCCGCATGCTGCGCGCTGGGAGCATGAAGGCTCCATCCCAAAAGAGCTTTTGCGCAAGGTCGGTGAGTTGGGCTTTGGTGGCATCTACGTGTCGGAGGAATTCGGTGGTTCAAATCTTTCACGACTCGATGCGGCACTCATTTTCGAGGCATTGTCTAAGTCGTGCCCGTCGGTAGCATCGTTCATCTCGATACATAACATGTGCGCCTGGATGATTGATCGCTATGGGTCAGGTGAAATGCGTGAGCGCTTGCTGCCCTCTATGTGCAGCTACGAAAAAATAGCCTCTTACTGCCTGACTGAGCCTGGATCCGGTTCCGACGCTGCAGCGCTTCTAACCCGGGCAGAGGCGGTAGGTGACACTTGGAAAATTAACGGTACCAAGGCATTTATCTCCGGAGGTGGCTATTCTGACCTGTACTTGGTCATGTGCCGCACAGGTGGTGAAGGCGCATCAGGAATTTCTGCAGTAGTTGTGGAAGATGGTACAGACGGTTTGAGTTTCGGGGCGCCTGAGAGGAAGATGGGATGGCGCTCACAGCCAACCGCTCAGGTACAGTTTGATGACTGCCAGATACCCAAAAGTCAGTTGCTAGGCGAAGAAGGCAAAGGTTTTCGTTACGCCATGTCAGGGCTAGACGGTGGGCGACTCAACATTTCAGCGTGTTCGCTTGGTGCCGCGCAGAAAGCTCTGGATAAGAGTGTTGTGTACACATCTGAACGAAAGGCTTTCGGTGCTCCGCTGAATCAGTTGCAAGCTTTGCAGTTTAAACTGGCGGACATGGAAATCAACCTCCAGGCTTCGAGGAGCTTCTTGTACAAGGCGGCCTGGAAACTTGATCAGCAAGCGCCAGACGCCGGTAAGTTCTGCGCAATGGCCAAACGCTTTGTAACTGATCATTGTTTCGACGTCGCAAATGAAGCATTGCAGTTGCACGGTGGTTATGGGTATCTTGAGGACTACGGAATCGAGAAAATTGTGCGTGACATTAGAGTTCATCAAATTCTGGAAGGAACCAACGAAATCATGAGATTGCTAACAGCTCGGGTCTTGATGTCTGAATACAGCTGATGAGCCCGCAAGATAACAAAAGCGATAATGGCGGTGGTTCGCTGGTCATCGATGTCGTGGTAAGGGTCGAAGGACAAGTCGGTCGCTTAACCCTGAATCGCCCAAGCGCGTTGAACGCCTTATCGCACGAAATGTCGTTGACGATTGAGGCTGCCCTTATAGACTGGCAGACGAATGACAAGGTCACGCTGATATTGATTGACGCACAAGGGGACAAAGCATTCTGCTCCGGTGGAGATGTCACCATGCTCTACCAGCAAGGTATGGCAGGAGATTTCGAAAGTGGGCGACAATTCTGGAGTGATGAGTATCGCTTAAATGTACTGATTAACGACTACCCGAAGCCTTTTGTAGCTGTCATGGACGGCATTACGATGGGCGGTGGCATCGGAATTTCGGCTCACGGATCACATCGGATCGTTACCGAGCGCAGCTCACTTGCCCTGCCTGAATGCTCTATTGGACTCGTACCCGATGTTGGGACTACCCATCTTTTATCGCGCTCAGGTGGTCATTTGGGTGAGTTTCTAGCGCTTACGGGTGAGCGGTTGAGTGCAAGTGATGCACTATTTGCCGGGTTCGCAGACTACTACGTGCCCAGTGAGCGTCTACACGCGCTTAAAGAGGCACTTATCGAATCTGGTGATGTAAACGTTATCGAACGATTTCAGCAGAGCGCCGAACCTTCAGTTCTTGCAGACAGAGCAGTTGGTATCAATAGTGTATTTGGAGACGAGACACTGTCCCTGGTAATAGACAAGCTCGAACAGCTCGAACAAAAGTGGGCGCAGTCAGCAGCAAAAAAGATTGGCCGATCATCGCCATTGTCACTGTTGCTTGCCTTCGATCTCGTTCGTCAGGCTCGCTCGACACCTGGCATCAGGAATGCACTCAACCGAGAGTACCGTGTCGTGTCGCGTTCCATGGAGCACGGCGATTTTCTTGAAGGTGTGCGCGCTGCACTAATTGACAGAGATCGTAAACCAAGCTGGAAACACGCATCAATATCGCAGGTTCCTCAAGAAATAATTACTCAATTTAGAAACGACGCGCCCGAGGGCGATCTGGTTTTCAATTCATAAGTAAGGGTTAGTAGATGAAAATAGGATTCATAGGGTTAGGCAATATGGGGGCACCAATGGCCGCCAATCTAGCCAGGGCAGGCCACGAAGTGTTTGGGTACGACACCGCTAACGTGAAGGTGGAAGGCGTGACTTGCGTAACTCAAGTGTCTGAGGCTGCCAGTGGTATGGATGCAGTAATAACCATGCTGCCTGATGGAAGAATACTAGAGAGTGTTTACGCCGACATTGTGCCGTTAGGCAAGTCTGGAGCGTTATTTCTCGACTGCTCGACAGTCGATATGACTAGCGCCACGTTAGCACACAGTCGTGCGGCAGATGCCGATTTGTTATCTATCGATGCGCCGGTTTCAGGCGGGATTGGTGGTGCTAAGGCAGGCACATTGACATTTATGGTCGGTGGCAGGGCAGAGGCATTCGAACAAGTAAAACCATTATTGGACATCATGGGTAAACGTATCGTGCATTGCGGCAAGGGTGGGGCTGGTCAGGCGGCTAAAATATGCAATAACATGTTGCTGGGTATTTCAATGATCGGTACGTGTGAAGCATTTGCTCTAGGTGAAAAACTAGGGCTAGATGCAGACCGATTATTTGAAGTCATGTCAACGTCCTCAGGCTCGTGTTGGTCGGTTAACACCTACTGCCCAGTTCCAGGTGTGGGCCCCGAAAGCCCAGCCGACAATGACTACAAACCAGGGTTTGCAGCCGAGCTCATGCTCAAGGATTTACGCCTTAGCCAGAGCGCTGCAGAGCAAGTGGATGCGAGTACGCCGATGGGACTCAACGCCTGCGAACTTTACGAAAAGTTCGTTGAACGTGAAGGACACGGTAGGGACTTTTCTGCGATGCTACCCTCATTGGCCGCTAGCTCACGAGGACGATCAAATGACTGAACAATCCACAAACGAGTGCGTCCATATAGAGCGCGATGGACGGGTTGTGATCGTCACGATAGATCGACCAAAGGCGCTGAATGCACTTAATTCACAGGTACTTCGTGAGTTGACCAATGCGATGATTCCACTCGATAAGGATCCCGATGTCGGCTGTTTCGTTCTTACCGGTTCAAGTAAAGCCTTTGCTGCCGGCGCAGATATCAGTGAAATGCAAGATCGCATCTACCCCGATACCTTTGTCACAGATATGCTGGCAGGATGGGAGTCCATTGCACAGCTTAGAACGCCCAAGATTGCAGCGGTATCGGGCTACGCACTGGGAGGTGGTTGCGAGTTGGCCATGATGTGCGACATGATCTATTGTTCACAGTCCGCGCGCTTTGGCCAGCCGGAAATAAAACTGGGTGTCATTCCTGGTATGGGCGGATCGCAACGATTGACGCGACTAGTAGGCAAAAGCAAAGCGATGGATATGATTCTGACGGGGCGTATGATGGACGCTGATGAGGCCAAAGAGGCTGGCATTGTCGCACGCATCTATCCAGATGAGTCATTGCTTGACGAGTCCAAAAAAGCAGCCACACAGATCGCCTCCTACTCCAAAACAACAGCGATGATTGCGCGCGAAGCAGTGGACAGAGCGCTGGAAACTTCGCTAAGCGAAGGTTTGCTATTTGAACGTCGAGTATTTCATTCCCTGTTTGGAACAGAAGACCAAAAAGAGGGTATGGCTGCATTTATTGAAAAGCGCGAAGCGCACTTCAACGGCTGATCATGCATGTCAGCGGGAATGATGGCGGTAGATACCGCCATCATGCGTAGAACTTACGTCAGAGCCTTGCGAGTAATTCCTGCTTCTTCGTCTTGAACTCTTCGTTGTCCAGCACACCCGCTTCATGCAACTGTCCAAGTTTTTCAATCAATGCCAGAATTACACCGCTTGATTCATCACCAGCTGAGGCTTTGCTCGCTTCATTATGCCAAGAGGGCGCTGCTTGCGGATTTTGTAACATGTCAGGTGTCGCAAAATTGTTATTCACTGGCGGTGTTATATTGCCGCCACTGGTAATTGGCAGGCTACTTATTGAGATCGTGCCATATTGGCTGCTGAATGAGAGCGAGGTATCGCCACCCTGTTGCTGACTGACGCCACCTATGTTGTGATCTAGCGTGTCATACACCGTCACTTGGCCATCGACTTCTACTGCTAGCCGATTTGGAAAAACAGCGTACCGAGTTGAGTTTTGGGCGCCACTGCTGAAAGGGGAACCTAAATTCTCAGGCCACCACTGTGAGCTGCCAGGCGTACCTGCTGGAATCACTGGAAATACTTGCGTGTTTGCCAGTAAATTGCTGAGCTCATTACACAAGTTATCTACGGTCGTTTTTAATCCATTATTGAACATGTCTCCCACCATGGTCATGCCCCCACGCATCCATTGACCAGAACCACCCAGCTCAGGGCTGTTGAACTGCGCCATAGAGCCAGAACCATTGTTTACCGAAATGAGCATATGCTCAACCGCTTCGCGGCTCAGATTGTAGCGTTGGGACAAATCGGCGACGGCACGCTGTCCGTCTAGACTTAATTGTTGCACGGGGATATCCCACACCGAGGTGTTGGTAGAGGTAAATGAACGTAAAAGTATGATGCCTGTACGCCACCGATAAAAAACTGGATTGTAGACTCAGATATTGTCGGAGCTTACCACCTTACGTGCAGGAGTCCTTTGAATTCCAGGGTTCACAGCTTGCCGAATAGGCAGTGTACCTAGTTTATTGTGTGACGGCCCCCATGGATCATTCCGCAAATGCGCGTTCCCAAACAAATGTCCCTGGGTTACTCATCGATCCGTGAGTTGCTCCAAGGCACAAAAATATCTGCTTCATATCGGTATTGAAAGATTTTGACCCACACACCAAGACACGATCAGTTTCTTTATTGAATGCATCAATACCGAGTTTTTGATACAAGGCAGTTGATTTAACTTGATCTGTGATTCGAGCATTACTATCAGTCGACTCTCGAGTGGTTGAGCCGATATAAAGTAGCTGCTGTGAGGCCTCGCTTTGCACTAAGGAGCTCGTTAGTGTTAATTCTACTTGCTCACGCCCATAGGCAAGCTCTGCTTCATAGCGACAGGTATGCGTCAGAATAATGGTCTCGAACTGTTCGTATAGAGCAGGTTCCTGAATCAGAGATATAAAAGGCGCAATGCCTGTGCCGGTCGAGTGTAAGAATAATCGCCTTCCAGGTAACACTGCTGCAGGTACCAATGAGCCTGTTGTTTTTTTCTTAACTAATAAGGTGTCACCTGGCCGAACCCATTTCAATCGGCGTGTGAAGTCGCCTTGGGGTATTTTGACTGAATAGAATTCCAAGTATTCATCGTAGCTTGCGCTGCAAATCGAATAGGCTCGATAAATAGCGACGTTATCGATTTCAATACCGAGCATCAAAAATTCGCCTGCGTTGAATCGAAAACTCTCAGGACGTGTTACGCGAAAGCGAAAAAGACCATCCGTATAATGATGAACATCAGTGACTTCCACACGATGCACGTTATCCTGGACAACAATCGGTTGGGGCGAGCTCTCTAATTTGTCCCGGTAGCTAAGCCCTTCGGAATCCAGCCAATGCTCTACGGGTTGTCGAGACGCAGTAGCTTGATCTATCTCAACTTCATCAAATCCACAGGCTAAGGCATAGCGGAACTGGTCACTGATAATGGGACCTTTAGAACGAATCCGACCCTTGTAGCCAAGATGTCGTAGTTGCTGTGCAAGACTAAATCCACGGCCATCAGCCACACTGGGGAAGGTTATTCGTAAGGTGTGAATGCGATGAAGGTGCTCACTAAACGATGCCAGGTTGGTATCTGCTTGTAAATCAATCGCGAGGTTTGAATCTGTCGATTTAATAGCTTCAGCGTGCAAGAAATTGATGTCTCCATCTTCACTGAATCCGTCGACGGTTACTACAGGCATGGTTATACTTCCTAGTTGAAATGCTTATGGTCTGATTGCACGAAAACTATTCAACACTCGTGTTGTAGAGCGCTTCTTCATAGGGCTTCGTACCCAGACGACGACACGTGTCTAGAAAAGTCTCCTTTGAGCCTTCACGATTATTTAGGTACAGCTTGACCACCCGTTCGATGGCTGGGACCACTTGCTCAGCATCAATACCCGGACCTGCTCTTTCACCCAACTGCATGTGCTCGGTATGATCACCGCCGAAAGTGAATTGATAATTTTCCCGGCCACCTTTTTCGAGTCCTAAAATACCGATATTGCCAATATGATGATGCGCACAAGCATTGATACAACCTGAAATTTTTATCTTTAATGGGCCAATGGCTTCCGCGTATGCGGGGTCTGAAAAATGCGTTGATATGTCCTGTGCAATGGGTATGGAGCGTGCGGTTGCCAGAGCGCAGTAGTCCATACCAGGACAGGCGATACTGTCAGTGATCAGCCCAACATTAGGTGTGGCTAGTTCATTGAGGTGCAGCACCTCATAAACTGCCTTAAGATAAGATCTGTGTATGTGAGGCAGCACCAGATTCTGTTCATGGCTGACGCGAATTTCATCGTGTCCATAGCGTTCAGCCAAACGTGCGACTGCACGCATTTGTGCAGCAGTTGCATCACCAGGCACCGCCCCTGGCGCTTTTAAAGAAATGGTGACAATGGAATAGTTAGGATCGATATGGCGTGACAGATTTTGCCGATACCAGCGCGAGAATTCTTCATCGTCTGAAAGCAAGGTAGAGAGAGCCTTTTCATCAACGCCCATTGACATAAATACTGGTGGAGAGAAGTATTGTTCGATGCGTGCCTCCACCGCAGGGTCTAGTGATAAACCTTTATCTTGAGACATTAGGTCCTGGAACTCTGTGTTCACCGCTTGTCGAAATGCGTCAATGCCCAACGAATTGACCAGAATTTTTATTCTTGCTTTGTACTTGTTATCACGCCGGCCAGCCAAGTTGTAGACGCGCAATATGGCTTCAATATAAGGCAGTAGATGGGCTTTCGGGAGCGCAGAGCAAATGACTTTTCCAACAACGGGTGTGCGACCAAGTCCTCCGCCGACGATCACTTCATAGGCGAGTTGTCCACTATCATCTAATTTGATCCGCAGGCCGATATCATGGGCACGAATGACCGCACGATCATTAGATGATCCAGTCACCGCTATTTTGAATTTTCTGGGCAAGTACGCAAACTCTGGATGGTCCGTTGACCACTGACGTAACAGCTCAGCGGTAGGGCGGGGGTCAGCAACTTCGTCGGCCGCAGCCCCGGCAAAATGATCAGCTGTAACATTGCGAATGCAGTTTCCGGAGGTCTGTATAGCATGCATTCCAACATTAGCTAATGCATCGAGAATGTCTGGAACTGCACTCAACGTTGGCCAGTTATATTGAATGTTCTGCCGGGTCGTGAAGTGGCCATAACCCCGATCCCAGCGCTCGGCAATATCTGCAAGCTTCTGCATTTGGGTGCTATTGAGTGTGCCGTAGGGAACAGCCACACGCAGCATGTAAGCATGTAATTGCAAATACAGCCCGTTTTGAAGTCGTAAAGGCTTGAATTCATCTTCGCTGAGTGCACCGCTTAATCGCCGAGCAACCTGATCGCGGAACTGACGTACTCTTTGTTTTACAAATGTAGAATCAAACTCATCATAGCGATACATTGTTTATGGCTTTCCTGTATTTAATTCGTGTGCTTTAAATGGTGGGGGAGCATTGTTGAGGAGTGCTGGCAGGGTCTCCCGGGTAGGGCCACCCTCGCGGATCCGGTCACGATAATGTAACAGGCTAAGAGTCCCATCTGCGTGCAGACTGGCCTCGACGAGCGTATGACCGATAACCGTCGATTGATCAGCAACCAAACTAGCCAATTGGGAAAGAGCCACACTTTTCTTACGCACGGTGAACGCCTCTAATAACACACGACTCCAACCCATTGTGGGTGTTAGGTACACCACACCACCCATCAGTAAATCATTAGCGCTGATCAACCAAACGGCATCAGTCCCGGCGACTGAGAGCTTGGCTAACGAAGTGTTTTTATTTAAATTGGTCACACTCATTACTAGGCAATTGCTTTAGTTAATTGAGATAGTTCATCGCCTAACGCTCGTGATGAAGTAGTTACACGCGGCTCAAGACCTATTAACATCACTAATGGACCAGTAAGTTCTTCTGCGTCGATGGTATGAACCAAAGTACTCAATTTAGTAGCCAGAATTCTCTGATCGGGACGGGAGGCATTTTCGACTATTGTTATTGGTATATTCGAATTCGTTCCGTGTAGCAACAAACGTGCTTGAACAAATCGTGATGCGCTGCGCCCCATGTACAAAACGGACACGTTGCCAGTTTGGGATAGTGACTCCCAATCGTGTTCAGCAAAACCCTCAATGTCTTGACCGGTAATGAACCGCACACTGGAATTCCGATGACGTTTGGTTAGGGAGACTTTGGCAGCGGCAGCTGCAGAGAGTGCAGAGGTGATGCCCGGAACAATATCGTAAGCAATATTGGCATCGTCTAATGCGCACAGTTCCTCATCAAGTCTTCCATACACTGAGGGATCACCTGATTTCAGACGAACAACATGTGCCCCGTTTTGAGCCCGCAAGACCAATTCACTGTTTATTTCAGACTGTGTCCAACCAATGTTCCCTGGCGCCTTACCAACATCAACAAACGTAGCTTCGCGTCGAGCTAGCTCTAGTATTGAGGGAGCGACCAGCCTGTCATAGACAATGACATCAGCATCAGCAATGAGTCGACGAGCCTTCAGCGTGAGTAGTTCAGGATCACCAGGGCCGGCTCCTACGATGCTTATTCGTGCATCCTCCTGGCTACGCGTAAAATGCTCTGAAAAAAGATTTTGCAATGCCGCCTGCGCACCTTCAACACCATTGGCTGCCAACGCTTCAGGCCCTATTTTGTTAAAAAACATTTTCCAGCATTCTCGTCGATCTTTGCCTGTTGGTAGTGCAAGCGCAGCCTCTCTATTTGCCTCACTGACTCGCGCCAAGCTACCCAGGTTCGGTGCAAGTTCAGATTCGTTCAGTGATTTAATTTTCCTTGCGAGTACCGGCGCTGTGCCTTCAGTTCCAATGGCAACCACAACCGGGTCGCGATCAACTATCGCCGGAGTGATGAATTGGCTAAGATCGAGCCGATCAACAACACAAAATAAAACCCTATTGCGACGTGCTAGCTCAGCGATTCGCGTATCACTGA
>JBLHWG010000011.1:0-31509 GCA_047629055.1 Halioglobus sp. | reverse complement strand
CAGGAAGTAAACGGGTCTCTATTTTGGCATTTTCGGCAGGAATTTTTAATTGAAATATTCCAGACTTACGCCGTTCGAGAAGCTGGTGAATTTCATTGAGTTGTAAATAATTATTTTCATGGGTAACGGGTAGAAGCGCGACATATACCGTACCGCCACAACCGATACCCAGTTGAAATGAAATATCGTCTTCATCACTTCCGTCGTAACAGAGCGTTGTTGCACGCCCACTTTGCATGACTCTACGGGCATGCTGGTGAATGTCTGCCTCGAGACAACCACCGCTGAGCAATCCAAATTGTTCACCTTTACCATTAAAGAACATCATGGCGCCGGCCTTTCGATAGCAGGGTCCTTCCGTTTTATACACAATGCCGAGCACCCATTCGGTGCTATCGCATTGGGTATGCCATTTATTCAGCAATGATCTAAATTGGAATGTCATAGCTGCTCGTCAAGCCACTGAGACATGGTATCTAGCAGCTGATGTTCATGATCAGTGTTATCAAAAAAATGATAAGCCTCATCTATGACGATTTGTTTGTAACCTTTGTTATGTTGAGATGCTTCCTGACGTGTCTCTGTTGTTCGTAGCACGGTTGGGAAGTCTCTACTGCCATAGATATCAAGAACCGGAATATTAATGAGCTTCAGAGATGCTGTGCTGTTTATTTTTGCCTGTGTATACTGTGAGCTCATGCCTATGGCTACGAAGGCCTTTACCTCATGCTCAGTACGGGCAAGATAATAGCTAGCCATGGTCGCACCCTGACTGTGTGCTACGACCACGATAGTGTCAACGCCTTGTTCCATTAGATACTCTGTGGCAGCACGCATGCGTGGCGGCACTTCCGGGTATAGCGGAACATAGTCTTCATAAGCGGCACTTTTTTCCAGCAAGGGGAGCTGTATTGATAAGGTATTCCAGCCGCGTGCCGTCATTCTCACTCTGACGGGTTGCACCACCTGTTCCCAATCAGGATGAAACCCGGTACCGTGCAGCACTATCATGCCTTTGGAGGACGCGGTTTCCGACTCTGTATAAATACTTAAAAAGCGATGCCCCTCAGCTTCGAGGAAAACGGCTTCTCCATCAAATATTGAATCGACTGTTTGATCTATCCAGCGCTGTTCTCTCTCGGCATTTGTCGCCTGCAGAGGTCCTGGTAGAGAAATTAATAGGCATAAAAGTAAAATATATTTCATACAAATTCTGGTTGGTAAAAGCCATGCCTGAAAAGTAGATTCGGGCATGGCTGATTTCATACTGCAAACAACCCAAAAGCCTACGTTAAGCGAACTTGATACCACTGTCAGTCATTGGCAGCGTGGTTATACGCTTGCCAATAGCGGCATAGATTGCGTTTGCCAGTGCTGGACCTGCAGGCGGCAGACCAGGTTCACCGACACCCGTAGGCGCTTTGTCAGATTGCACAATATGTACTTCAACATCTGGCATATCGGTTATACGCAGGGGTTCGTAGGTAGGGAAATTGCTTTGCTCGACGACACCGTCTTTGAGGGTGATTTTATTACGCATCACCGCGCCTAAGCCATAACCAATACCGCCTTCCATTTGTGCTCGTATCACATCCGGGTTTACAGCAATTCCACAATCAACCGCGCAGGTAACTTTATCAATGGATATCGCGCCATCGGCATTGACAGAGATATCCATCACTTCAGCAACATAGGTACTAAACGATTTATGCACGGCGACTCCGCGACCTTTGCCTGCAACCTGTTTGCCATCCCAGCCAGATTTTTCTGCAGCCAACTTGAGTACACCTGCAAAGCGAGCCTGGTCTTCGACGGTTTCATCCAGATGCGCAAGTCGAAACTCGACCGGATCTTGGCCAGCAGCTTCTGCCGCCATGTCCATTAGCACTTCCATGGTGTAGCCGGATTGACTATGACCGACAGAGCGCCACCATAGCACGGGCATTGGAGATTCATAGTCCGTAAGACCCAGTGCCATTGGGACTTGGTAAGGGGTGTCTACGATACCTTCAACTGAAAAGTGATCAACACCATTGTGTACCGCCATACCTTCCATTGGACCGCCTTTAAAAATCGACTGCGCTACGGAGCGGTGACCCCAGGCAGAGATTTTCCCATCATCACCAATACCAATATGCGCACGTTGGGCAAACATTGGGCGATAGAATCCACCGGCCAAATCATCTTCTCGGGTCCAAACCAGTTTCACCGCTTTTGTTTTGCCAAGCGCTACAAAGGCCAGTGCAGCTTGCACATGATAGTCAGAAGCTCCATTAGCCCGTCTGCCAAATGAGCCACCGGCGTAGTAGGTTTTGATTTCTACCTTTTCCATGGGTATTTGCATGATGGCAGCCAGTGTTGGGTGCGTAATCATCGGGAACTGGCAGCCATCGTGCAAACGAACGCCACCATCCTCAGTGGGTTCAATGACGCAATTTAGAGGCTCCATGGGGGCATGTGCAAGCAGAGGGAAATGAAAATCTGCCGAAACAGATTTGACCGCGGCTTTGGCTGCTGCTTCAGTTTCGGCCAAGTTACCTTTGCCAGTAGCATCGTAGCTTGGATCTGCGTTTAATTTGTCAGTGTATTCACTGAGCATCTCTGCAGCGCCACGAACATCGGCCGCCGAGTTATTCCATTCTGCGTTTATCTTGCGTCTCGCTTTAATAGAGGCCCAAGTAGATTCCGCGTATATAGCCACACCTGAGTTATCTGGCAGCGCCTTGGCATCAACAAAACCCGTGACCTTGTCAGCATCTCCCAAATCAAAACTCGATAATGTGCCTCCAAAAAGCGGAGAGCGTAAAATGGTGACATAAACCATATTTGGTACTTTTACATCCATGGCAAACATGGCTGTACCGTTAGTCTTTGCAACACTGTCTTTGCGTGGAAGCTTGTTTTTGCCGATCAACTTGAAGTTAGCAGCATCCTTTAGCGCAGGTTCTGCTGCTGGTTCAAGCTTTGCGGCTTGTTGTACAAAATCACCAATTTGTCCTTTTTTATTTCCACCGCTGCTGAGTTGACCGTCCTCGAGCATAACGGTTGAAGGTTCGACATTCCATTCAGCTGCTGCGGCCCGTACTAGCATGTCGCGAGCGGCGGCACCTGCCTGGCGGTATTGCATAAATGAATTCGCGATGGCTGTTGACCCCCCGGTTCCTTGTCCACCAAACGCCAGGTTTTTATATTTCTCATTTGACGGCGCGAACTCAACTTCGACTTGATTCCAGGCGACATCCAATTCTTCTGCCACTAATGTTGTTAGACCAGTGCTTGTACCTTGTCCCATTTCAAAATGCTTGACCAACACCGTTACTGTGCCGTCGGAATCAATTTTGACAAACGGATTAAACCCGACTGACCCTGCAGAGGCAGTATCTGTAGATGCGGCGAGTGCGCCTGCGAAATTAAACCCAATGACCATTGAGCCACCGAGTACAGCGGTGCTTTTTAAAAACCCACGTCTGTTCATAGATATTGTATTTGAAGTGTCCATGATTAGCCCTCCATGATGTCAGATGCGCGATGGATGGCCGCGCGAATTCGATGATAAGTAGCGCAACGACATGCATTGCCTCTCATGTACGTATCGATGTCGTCATCACTGGGTTTAGCGTTGCTAGATAAAAGACCAATGGCCGACATTATTTGCCCTGACTGGCAATAACCGCACTGCACGACATCTAGTTCTTGCCATGCAGCTTGCACAGCCTTGGCCTGTGGTGTTTCTATAACATCGATGGTGGTTACTTCACTATCACCTATCGCACTGATAGGCATGACACAAGAACGCGTTGGTTGCCCATTGATATGCACGGTGCAGGCTCCACATGAAGCAACACCGCAACCAAATTTTGTGCCTGTAAGATTAAGTTCATCGCGGATGACCCACAGCAAGGGAGTATCCGCATCGGCGTTTATCTCGCGGGACTCTCCATTTATTTTTAATGTAATTGACATGAATTATTCCTTTTTACCTCTGCGTGTGGAGTGAAGCGTGATTCGCTGCGTAACCTGAATGAAATGCTCAACTACACAGAGAGTGAAAATTATAGTGTATTACTAGTTTTGGTATCTGGATGATACTAATATGCTAACT
Source organism: Halioglobus sp. (assembly GCA_047629055.1). GTDB lineage: Bacteria > Pseudomonadota > Gammaproteobacteria > Granulosicoccales > Granulosicoccaceae > Granulosicoccus. The sequence continues at coordinate 27,407 of JBLHWG010000011.1, read as the reverse complement.
TTCGATATGCAAGTTAAGGGGGAGGGCAACTCAAGCTGTAAAAAAATGCGCTGTCTCAACGGCATCCAGTGATTGCCGGCAGCAAGCGATGTGGCTATTGGCTGTTGACAGTTTTAGATGCCTCAATGGCGGAAGAGCGTAGGAGTTGAACCTACCAGGCCGGGTAAACGCCGATCTCAGCGGATTTGAAATCCGTGTGGGCCACCGGGCCTCAATCCTCTTCCCTTAATCCACAAAATGTCATAAATTGCTCATCAGACTCCTCAACCGCTTTGATTCTGTACAAATTGAGCGAGAATGTCGTGGAAAAACGATCGACTATATTACCACACTCGATTTTCTATCTTAAGTTAGACTGATCCAACCCTACAGTCAGCCAACTTATATAGGTGCACCACTATGGTTAGACTCGCCGATCTACACAAAGCGGGCCGAGAGGGCGCATTAGCTCTGAATTGCCCAATATTTGATGACCAACCGTTCGTTCGGACTCATTCATCGAAGGACAGAACAGTCGCGATTGTTTCGACTGCCGGGCTAATCACTCGAGGTGACAAACCCTTCAGAGGAGGGGATGCCAGTTATCGTGAATTTTCTCAACATGTGGCAAACGACGATATTCTAGTCAGTCACATTTCGGTAAATTTTGATCGACTGGCGGCGCTCGACAATATTGAATCGATATTTCCTCGGATGGCGCTGACCGAGATGGCGGCCAATGGGGATATCAGGGCCGTCGCAAAAACACACTATTCGTTTATGGGAGCTACTGATCCAGCAATGATGGAACCGTCAGCCAATACGCTTGCAAAAAAGCTCATCGATGAAGATGTTGACACGGTTGTTCTGTTACCCGTTTGACCAAACTGTACGCGTGCCGTGTGCGCGCTTGCAATTTTTCTCGAACGACAAGGCATAGCAACTATTGTCATTGGTCTAACTCGATTACATATTGAAAAAATCCGACCCCCGCGTGCGTTGTGGGTGCCATTTGAGCTCGGACGCCCGTTGGGTGCCTGCGTAAACGGCAATGACTTTCAGAAAAACGTCCTCAAGCGCGCGTTTGAATTGCTCGAGCGAAACAGTGGCCCGGTGATTCTGGAAGATTTTGATCAAGAAGATCCAGGATCTATTATCGATTCCTCATGGCGTGCACCCGACTTGTCAGGTGCATCCTCTGTCGCGACAGAAATTAAGCTGTTATTGCCGTTATGGGAAAAAAAGAATGCCCGTAGAAAAAGCATGGTGGGGCTGAGCAATCTATCGATAGACCAGGCTGCCGATTATCTCGTGCGCTTCGATACAGATACGCCAGCAGTCAACCCTAACGATCAGATGTCAAATTTGTTAAGGATGCGATTTTGCGCCGATGATATCAAAGCCTACTATATGGAGGCAGCGCTAGCAAAAGGCACCCATGCGAGTATGCAAGTGGGAAGCTGGTTCTGGAAAGAGACGCAGGCCGCAGCCACATTGATTGGCATTCGTAGGCAAAATCAGCAAAACGAAGACGTTGTCAGGGCTCGTGTGTGCAATAGCCTAGTACCGGGGGCTTGGCACTAGTCGTGTTTTATTCAAGGGAGTTGCGCTAGTGGTGTGTACCAAGTGAGCAAGCCGAGGATTTGGAGGAGGCTACCAGTGCACCCTTGTTTAAGGTAATCTGGAGAAAACCCCTATTAATTGATTCTTATCTGTGTCTGATAACACTGTGTCCCTACGGGACATTCCGTCAATTGACCAGCTGCTCTCTAGTGCAGACGGTAAACAACTAGCACAGCGCTGCGGACGTCCACTTGCACTTGAGGGATATCGTTACGTTGCCGATGAACTGCGAAACGAGATAACGCAACGATCTTCACCCGTGGTTCATTCGCCAGATTCAGCTCGGAGCATTGAGACCTGTATTCACGAGCGCGCGAATATATGGTTAAACGATTTATTATCTCCATCGCTCAAACCGGTGTTTAATCTGACCGGTACTGTTCTGCACACTAATCTGGGCCGTGCGCCCATGCCCGAAGAATGTATTGAGGCGATCGCCAACATCGCACGTGGCGCATGTAACCTGGAATATGATCTTGATTCGAGTGGTAACGCTCGAAAGCGAGGCGATCGAGACAGTCATGTTGAAAATTGGCTATGTCGTTTAACCGGTGCCGAAGCAGCAACGGTTGTCAACAACAATGCCGCAGCTGTGTTGTTGACATTGAATACTCTGGCTAGTCGGCGATCAGTTGCCGTCTCAAGGGGTGAGCTGGTTGAGATCGGTGGCAGTTTCAGAATCCCGGATATTATGAAACGCGCCGGTTGCAAATTGCTGGAAATTGGCACGACCAACCGAACCCATATCGATGACTATGCTTCATCGATCAACGAGGGGGCCATTGGAATCATGCGAGTCCATACCAGTAATTATAGAATTGAGGGATATTCATCTGCAGTGGCGGACAAAGAACTGGGTGAATTAGCAAAAAAAACCGGTACGTTTTTCATTAACGATCTAGGCAGTGGCGCGCTGATTGATATGGCCCAGTTTGGATTGCCCAGCGAGATAACCGTTGCTGACGCCATTGCAGACGGTGCACAGCTTGTCACGTTCAGTGGAGACAAATTACTGGGTGGTCCTCAATGCGGATTGATCGTCGGCTCTCGTTCACTAATTGAGCGCATAAAGCGTAATCCGATGAGGCGGGCACTACGCTGTGACAAGTTGACCCTCGCTGCACTCGAAGCACTGCTGCATCTATACGCAGATCCGCAGCGTTTGAAAGAGCGTATACCGACGCTGCGCCTACTAACCCGGTGTGAACAGGAGATAGAGCTTACGGCCAATTCTGTTTATGGCACTGTGGCGAAAGCTACTAAGGCGTTTGCGACTGTCAGTATCAAGCCTTGCAGTAGCCAGATAGGCAGCGGTGCTTTACCAGTCGAATTACTGCCTAGTAGTGCACTGGTGGTGCAGCCATTACGTTCAACGGGAAGCGCGTTGGATGCTTTGTCACAGGCGTTTCAGCAACTACCGATACCTGTGCTGGGGCGAAAGCACGGGGGCGCGCTGTGGCTGGATTTACGGTGTCTCGAAAATCCTACAGAGTTTATTGACAATCTAAAAACGTTATTCACAGCATGTTGATTGCCGTTGTTGGTCATGTCGATCACGGCAAATCAACCTTAGTGCAAGCACTAAGCGGCGCAGATACAGATCGCTTGCCAGAGGAGAAACGTCGAGGATTAACTATTGAACCCGGATTTTCCTTTTTATCAGCCCCATCGACGTGTGACTCGCAGAACATGGCTAAGATACTTGGTTTTATTGATCTTCCTGGACACCAAAAATTCATTCGTAATATGGCGTCCGGCGTTGGCGCGGTCGATGTTGCTTTGTTAGTTGTCGCCGCAGACGATGGTGTTATGCCACAAACACGAGAGCATGTAGCTATCGTGAGTCTGCTAGGGATTAGAAACTTCGTCGTGGCGATTACGCGGACTGACAAGGCTGCAGACAAAACGGTTGCAGAAATCCAGATAGACGTCAGTGCGTTGCTTCAAAGACATGCTATAGACCCCATCGCCTTTATTCCTGTATGTGCGCCATTAAAACAAGGTACAGCACAGTTGACCCGGATATTGTTTGATCTAGCCAAACGACTGCCTACCCCCTGTGCAGAAGGCCATTTCAGACTCGCGATTGATCGAGCTTTCAGTATTCCTGGTGCCGGCACAGTGGTTACCGGATCAGTAGCTTCTGGCTCAATCGCAGAAGGGGATACTGTCACTGTGTTACCAGGCATGAGCACGGTTCGTGTACGAGGCCTACGCGTCAATGGTGGACCTGCGACTATTGCCGAGCGTGGTGAGCGCGCGGCGTTGAATCTTTCCAATATTGATGCCAAAGAAGTTGGAAAGGGCTTCTGGGTAACGGCTCCAGAGCAGATCGTTCTGTCTACGTGTGTTGATGTGAAATTGCACTTACTTGATACTGAGCTACGAGCGCTTCGCCACTGGTCTCCAGTACATGTGCACGCAGGCGCTGCAGCCACTACCGGGCACATTGCGCTCTATGGTAAACGTAGCATTGACCCTGGCGTTTCAACCTGGGCACAACTCGTACTTCGGGAACCATTGCATTTGCTATTTAACGAGCGCTTTGTGTTCAGGGACCAAAGCGCATCGCGCACGATGGGTGGCGGTAGGGTTATAGACCCCTATGCAAGCCGTAAAAGGAGTTTCAGGAAAAATCGCATACCTGTCATTAATGCGCTAAGTAGTCCCGCTCATGACGTTGCGTTGATTGACGCCATCAAGTGCTGTCCAGGTGGAGTAGCTGCCCGAACGTTCCGGCATGGTCGTAACCTCACGGAGGAAAAGTTCGTAAGTTTGCTTGTTTGTTGCGAGGCGGTGAGTTGCGTAGATCGCTTAGGTGAAGAACGGATATTCGGCCAAAAGCAGATCGGAACTGCCATGCGTGAAATCCTGATGCTGGTTGAACAGTTTCATAGTGAAAATCCAAGCGTTACAGGTATTGAATCGTCTGCATTACTACAGGCTAGTACACTCTCACGGACACTTTATGCAGAGGCCATCAATTCTTTAGTGCGGAAAAGTAGTCTTGCGCGTATCAGTGCCCGGATAAAGATAACGGACCATACACCTAATCTCAACAAGGATGATGAACATATTCTGTCTCTAGTACTTAAACTGGTGAAGCCCGATTTAATGCAACCACCACCACTATCAGAATTAGCTATTCAGCTTGGTATTGAGCGCTCATTGTTGCTCGATAAATTATCCCAATTGGCGCAGTATGGTTATATTGTCCGTGTCGCAAAGAATCGTTTTATTCATCCTGTCGCTTTGGAAAACATGGCTGGTATTGCTCGTGAATTGACGAGGCAAAACGCGCCTGAGGGGTTTGACGTCCAAAATTTTCGAGATCGAACCAACATTGGACGCAATTTTACGATAGACGTCCTTGAGTACTTTGATAGAGTCGGTTTCACCCGCCGGGTTAATAATCAACGTACAAGCGTTAACTAAGAGTAAATAGGGTAAGTCGCCTGAATTATGTGCAGAGCTGAACAAGCGAAAGCCTCAATTACAGTTTAAATGTAATATCCAGCGTAATGCATTAGTAACCGAGTCGGATCAACGTCTAGCGCATGACTCGCATAAGCGATAAACTGATAAGGACGGACAATAATGATAGAGGCTTGCCATCGGTTGGTGCTTTCGGTGGGCTTTGAAGTAACAATTGAAAGTGGTAATCGTGCAGCGTTCGAAGCCTTTAAGAAATTTTTTTTATTGTGCTTTTTCCGTTACTGCCTATGAGTATCAAGGTGTGCTGTTCGTCTAACACAGAGTAAATGTTGCGCCCCAACGCCGCGCAATGATCACATTGGTTGAGGACACATCCCCCGGTGTGCATGACCTCTTGCTTTCGGCGTGTGATCAGGCACGCTATACACTTCTCGGGCACCCGAATCGACATGCCAACTGCCATGACAACGTTCTTATCGCATTAAAGGGGGGTGTATGGTTAATGCGTCCAAGTGCAAATGTGCCCAACCCAGTTAATCTGTTTGAGCATGTAGCGATATCGTCTGATGGTAGCGTAGAGATACGTGCCCCTCTTGCGAAGCAAAACGACGCAGTTACGCTACGTGCAGAGATCGATCTGGTGTTGGTGATATCCGCTTGTCCGATGGACGTCATGCCTACGAATGGCAGTGATCTAACGCCTAAGTCTGTGTCGCTAGAGATCATCTGAACCCATGTCTCATCGCTAAATGAGATACTAGTAGGCGCTGATGGTGCGCATAGTTTGGGCATTTGGTATACGGGCGAGCACGGATTACAGCGCAACTTCGTGCGGCGGTATTCGTTATGCTGGCTCGCAAGTTCTCCCTGTCGCCGATGGGCTTGTGCCTGAAGATCAGGCCAATATCTACGTCTAGTGTGGCGTGCCTGGTGGACGTCCGCCGCATTGGTACTCGTTCGCCCAGACCAATTTATCGGTTGCCGGGGTCAAAGCTCAATTGAGCCGGACGCAATAGGGGATCTGTTGCTTGGCGCCCCCAGCAATTATTAATCAGTTTATCGGAAGTAGTATGCTGTTCCATCAATTGGATTTTTATAATTCCAGAACATAAGCGTTCCGTGCGGATATACGTCCGAAGGGCTGCCAGTGGGCGTGCAAATCATGGGTAAGCCGAGGGGCGAAACATCACTATTGAGCGTAGCCAAAAGATTTGAACAGGCTGCCGGAATTTCAACACAGTTGCCTATTACGCCACGAACACATGGCTAATGCACAGATCAATTCTTCGTGTACAAATCGGGCATTGGCTTCCTGGTCGCCAAAACCGGTGAAGAGGCTGCCTTTCACTTAGCTTCCAAAGGGGCGGTTCCTGTGGGCTTTGGCGGCGATGGGAGCATCTCACTGCCACTGATTCGGGCCGCAGCACGACTACACCCCGACCTAACGATTCTGCACATCGACAGTCACACTGATACCTCTCTCGTCAATTCCGAGCATCGCTATGACGCTTCAACCCAGTTCAGTCATGCCGCCTTAGAACAACGCGTGCGCACGGGCAATTCCTATCATGTGGGCGTGCGTGGCACGACCACGCGCCCTGGGGTTTACGAATACACACGCGCTTTAGGCTACAACATCATTACCATGCGAGATTTTCACAAACGTGGGCATGATGATGTGATGACCGAGTTGCGCGGAGCTCTATCTGATCGTGCGGTTTACCTGTCGTGGGACATGGACGTTTTCGACCCATCGTGCGCACCTGGAGTTTGCACGCCGGCCTGGGGGGGATTCAGCGCGCGCGAAGGGCTCGAGGTGCTACGCGATCTCGAAGGTCTGCGAATCGTCGCTGCAGACATCAACACGGTTAGCCCTGCACACGACATTAACGGCATGACTGCATTTCTTGCGGCGGCTGTCACTTATGAAATCCTACTATTGATACGGTGCGCCAGATTCGAAAACGGCACTCTTGCTGCTGAGGCTTCCTAATGAGAACACGGCTTGATCCGCAACATCTTTTACCTTTGAAGGGGTGTTTTTGGGGCGTGCAAATCATAGACAAACCAAGAGGCAAAGCATCCCTAATGGGCGCGGCCAGGCGATTTGAACAGGCTGTCGGAATTTCAATGCGGTTGCCCCTCACACCTCGAACAGGTGGCTAGGGTTTGGCAGTGGGTGGATATTCGATAATATCGCTAAGCACATTTGCAGCTTCCTCCAGGATGATGTCAGGAATGTCCGCTTTACTGTCCTCTTCATCCCCATCTCTACCAGACGCGCCGAACGCCCTACGATACAGCTCCTCGCGTTCCTCACGATCAGCACCTCGCTCGAGAATCTCCTGTTGTCTGACATTCTCCACCAAAGACACTTCACGCTGCGCTCGAGCAGTACGCTGGGCTTCAAGTTCTTCGATTAGCAATTTAAACGAATCATTGGCGCGGTAACGGGATTCGTGCCGAAACTGCACATGGCTATAGTTTGCTTTGCCTGCAACCCAAGGATCATAGCTGGCGGCAGCAACTTGGGCCCACGGCAGCGCATTGTCCAGCCCGCGTTCACCTTGCGCATCAGAATCCAAAGCGGTGGGAAACAATACGTCCGGTATAACACCGCGGTGTTGGGTACCTTCACCATTGACCCGGAAAAACTGGGCAATAGTTACTTTTAACTGTCCCAGCTTGCCTTCTCTATCAAGTGGCGCCACTGACTGTACCGTGCCTTTGCCAAACGTCGGCTCACCGACTACTACACCACGGCCATAGTCCTGGATGGCCGCGGCAAAGATCTCTGAAGCGGACGCACTATTGCGATCAACTAATACTGCCAACGGACCACCGTACACCACTGCTGGGTCAGTATCTTCTTCGGCAACAACTTGCCCACTCGCATTCCTGATTTGAACTACGGGTCCATATTTTATGAACAGGCCGGTCAATTGTGTGGCCTCAAGCAGAGAACCACCTCCGTTGCCCCGCAGATCGATGATGACCCCATCTACCCCACCATCGGCAGTCGTCAGTTCGCCCAGCAGACGCCGAACGTCACGCGTGGTACTACGGAAATCAGTTAGTCCCTGAGTCATTGCGGCTGCATCAAGATAAAACGTTGGCAGATCGATTACTCCGAAACGCCGCGTCTTTCCCGCACCTGAAACGTCTACTACCGAGCTTTTGGCTGCTTGCTCTTCGAGTTTGATCTTGTCGCGCAGTAACGTAATAACCCTGGGAGGAGCACCAGCCGGCGCATTAGCGGGCAAAATCTTGAGTCGTATCGTTGAACCTTTTGGTCCACGAATAAGATCGACAACATCACTCAACGGCCAACTCACTACATCAACTATTTCCTCATTTTCGCCATCCCCAACACCGACAATCCGATCGTCGCTGCCCAATTGCTCACTCATTGCAGCTGGCCCGCCGGCGATAACACGTTGCACCACGGTGTATTCATCTTCTGTTTGCAGCACAGCGCCAATGCCTTCCAAGGAAAGGCTCATATTAATTTTGAAGTTTTCTGAACTGCGCGGTGAGAAGTAGTTCGTATGCGGCTCTACAGACAAGGTGTAGGCGTTAACAAAAATCTGAAAAACATCGTTTGTAGAGAACTGACTAACCCGTCGCTCCATCCGCTCGTATCGTTCCTCCAGCGTCTTCACCCACTCATCGCGGGATTGTTCAGCTAAACGTAAGCTGAGTGCATCGTTTTTTACCCGCTTACGCCAAAGCTCATCTACTGCTTTGCGTGACTGCGGCCAGCTCGCATCTTCGCGATTGAAGGTATAGGACTCATCGATAGTGAAATCGAATTCTTGCGTCAGTAGCCCTCGCGCAAAAAGCGCTCGTTCTGAAACCCTTGCACGAAACCGTTTAAAGATGTCAAAGACCGGAGTCAACCTCGCATTGCGAAGCGCATCATCAAACTCACGTCGAAACTGAGTAAATTCTTCAACGTCACTCGCCAGCAAGAAACTCTTTTGTGGATCTAGCGAGTCAAGAAATCGATCAAATATCTGTTCGGATAGCTCATCATCTACTGGCACTCGACTGTAGTGATACCGTTGCATGAGCTGCAGGATGCCCGCAGTCGCTTGTCGATGTTCAGCTGTTGGATTAAGCGAATCCAGTTTGACTATCCGACTGTCTGCGCTCAAAGCGCCACTCAACAACACGCTGAGTGTAAATACCAATGCACTGGAGAACGAACGGCGGTAGTGCTGCTGCATCAGATAAAATTCCTTCGTGGACTTACAGGGGAGTTACTAGTTAAGAATAACAATTTAGGGCGAATCTTGTAACGCAACTATCACAGTAGCTTTGCAAAACCCGAACCCATTTGTTTTATTCACGGATGGGGCGTAAGAAGTTGACCTCGTTTTTCTCTTCGAAGTTCAGACAATCGTAGGTTTTGTTCGGGGATCTCAGGGTATATACGATAGTTAGTGGCCCTTTGTGAATAAATCTTTACGCAATTGGGCTGATGGTCTGAATCTTGAGCTTAACTGTGGACCCAAGTATTCGACACTCGGCCCACCAATGGTGGGCTTACAAAACGAGTAAACTGCAAAAAACCTAAGATCCCTCATCCACTCTAGCCAAAGGCAACTGCCGCCAGGACATCGCAACTCCTACAACCAACCCAATAGACAACAGCATCATTACCCCCGCCCAAATTAGCGGCGAACGAGCTTGCAACGCAAGCTGACTACAGATTTCAATAGCCACAAATAGCAGTACAAAAACGGTCCAGCTTATCCAGTAGTAGCGATTGCGCATCTGGGATTTTTCTCCTGGAGGATCATTCATAATCGATGCAAGTATGTCATCTTCACCGGCTTCGTCTTCTCCCATATTCTGAACGTCAGCTTCTATCGCGTTCGTACTATCTGTATTTGAATCTTGTAACAGATTTTTGCTGCTCTTATAGTTAGACGCAAACACGATAGCAGCTATCAGTAGACCCACAATATTAGGCGCAGGAATTGGAGTAATGCAAAGCACAAGTGCGAGTACGCCCCCCACACGCTGCCACAGCGGCATTGGAGCGTACGCGTAGCCGGTAGCGGCAGTGGCAAAGGATACGAGTCCTATGGTGGCCACGAAAGTGGCGCGAATAATCTCGTACCAAGGGCCTTCAAACAACAGTCCTGGTGAGTACACGAACAGTATTGGTAAGAGAAAACAGGCAATCCCCATACGGGAAGCCTGCACACCCACTTCCATGGGGCCTGCACGAGCAATGGGGGCTGCGGCAAATGCCGTGAGTGCAACAGGGGGCGTGATGTTCGATATGATGCCGTAGTAGAACGCGAAGAAGTGGGCGGCGATAGGGGGCACACCGGCTAGTTTCAAAATCGGGATGATAGTAGCTACCAGCGTTAGGTAAATAGCAACTGCGGTCATGCCCATACCCATAATTAAAGACATAAGCGCAGACAACAAAAGCAGTAGCCACAGTTTGTCATCTGCTGCAGAGGCTGCCGCCTGGGCAATCTGAAAGCTTAAGCCGACAGAAAAAATCGCACCCAGAAGAATCCCAGCAGAGGCCGCCGCCGCTGATAACCCAACAGTTGCACGAGCCGTCTGCTCAGCTACTTCCAGCACTTTGATGGGAGTGATTCGATTTCTGGGTTGCAAAAGAGCTATGACAAACGTTACCGCACAAATCATGGTCGCTACATACACAATCGACTTGCCCGCAATTAGTGCCACGATAATTAGTATGATTGGCAGTACGAGATAGCCCTGTGTTTTGAATATTTTCCAGGCACTGGGCAGCCTGTTTTTGTCTATAGTGGGCAGGCCGTTTTTTTGCGCCTCGGTATGCACCGAGATAAAAATGACGAGAAAATACAAGAGCGCCGGAATTATTGCAGCGACAACAATATCTAAATAGGGGCGATCAACAAATTCAGCCATGATGAAGGCAACCGCTCCCATGACGGGCGGCATAATGATTCCACCGTTGGAGGCCGCTGCTTCCACACCTCCTGCGAAAGCACGTTTATAACCAAGACGTATCATCAATGGGATGGTAAACACGCCGGTTGTGAGTACATTACCGATCGCACTACCCGACAAACTGCCCATCATGGCCGATGACACTACTGCCGCCTTTGCAGGACCACCCACACGATGGCCAAACAGGGCAAACGCAATCCGAGTAAAGAAGGCACCACCGCCACAGGCATTAAGCAAGGTGCCGAACAAAATAAACAGCACTACAAAATTTGCCATGACGGCTATCGCGGTGCCAAAGATTCCGTTGGAATCTAGGAATACCGTTTGTAGCAAATTCTTTAAGGAAGTGGGGGGGCCGTAAAATATTCCTGGAAAATAATTGGCAAACAGCGCGTGCAACATAAAGAACACACAGATGCCGGTAAGAATGCTGCCAACCACTCGACGCGTAGCCTCAAGTACAACGAAGACGAAAAGGATAGAAGTGACATAATCGATAGGGCGAAAAAGAACCGTTCGGATGTTCCAGGTTTCTAGTTCGATAAAAAAATAGATTTGCACCCACACTACAACGGCGATATAAAAATAGTCTAACCCTCTCAGCCTGTTCGCTAATGGTTTTGTTAATAGTACTAATGCAAGTGCGGTAGTTGTGTGGATAGACCGAAACAGCATAGAGTCCGGCGGACTATATAAACCGGCGTACAGGTGTATAAGTATAAAAAACACCGAAAGAGTAACCACCGACCAGGCAAGCCATTGTCGATGGACTGCGGTGCGGGTAGATGTGAGTACCGAAACCGATAACTGCTGTTTCATCTATGGATACTCAATGATGTCGGGTGGTTTATTGCATAAGGTCAGGCCATGCAGCAGATGAGTTATCACTGTTGCTACATGGCCTATAGGCTAAACGAAGATATCTTGAATCACTTCGCACCCACCTCAGCAAAAAACTTCTCTGCTGCCGGATGAACTGGAAGCACGTTGTGGATTAACACATCTTGATTGTCAATTTCCTCAGAACCAGAAAACAGACCGTGGAATTCCTTATAGTTTTCATACATCAGTTTAGTCAGACTATAAATAAGATCTGGATCGGCATTAACGTTGGCAACCAAATGGTTAACATAGTAGGGCGTTGTAACCGCTTCAGTTTGACCATCGTATGAGCCTGCTGCAATTTCACGTCGCGCCATGCCCGGCATCATTTCTTCGAGCTTATCCAGCGATGCGTCATCCATACCTATCAATTGAAAGCCAGGTGTTTTTTCAATTTGCAGCAGTAGTCCGTAGGGTACAGGGCCTGCAAACACGCCAGCATCAAGACGTCCATCCTGGAACCCTTGGGTTTCTTGCAAATAGCCGTACTCTTCGATCACGCCACCAGCGTCTTTTATCTCAGCAACACTGGTACCCGAAGCTTCAAGCATAGGCGAGAGTATTTGATAGAAGAATCCGCTTTTCTGGCCCATCCAAACCCGACTAGCTCCGTCCTTCAACTGTGCCAATGACGTGACACCGCCTTTTTTTGCTACGGGTTGAATGCTTGAACCATAGAGTGTAATGATGTGACGAACATCGGGTGTGGGTATGCCCAATGAACCCTGTCCGTCAAAGATTTGCTTGCTATTGAATGTAGGTGCGATGTTTAGATCGAGTTCGCCTGTTTGTACGCCAATTTGCGATTTCTCAACGTTGCCAGATACGACATTGGCTTTTACATCCGGAATATTTTCGTTGATAAGTTCGGCAAGTTTTGCTGCAAAAACCGGGTACGTGCCTGCCAGTCCTCCACCGATGCGAACGAATGTTTCCGCATTCGCAGTTCCCACGGTAAAGACAGCCAAAGCAATCGCTAGTGTGGTTTTTCTGAACATATTTATCCTCCAAGTTGTCAGTAATTGGTGTGCATTTCCGCAAACAACTGAATTTATATTTACAAACTCCTGTACTCAATTAAGCGGTAATAGACAGCTCGATTCTAATGATAATCAATCATATTGCAATTAATTCTGAACAAAATTACGCAAGTAGTTGAGCAAGTTCAGCCTTAAGAACTTTGCCGGCAGAATTTTTCGGCAATTCATCGGTGAATATAAATTTCGATGGAATTTTGTATCGGGCAAGCCGCTCGCGACAATACTCGACTAGCTCTTTCTCACTAATATCACTGCTCGAAACGATTACTGCCACCACTTCCTCACCAAATTCTTCCGCTGCAATGGGTAAAACTGCAACCTCAGTAATGCTTGAATAAGAACCTATAACACGTTCAATTTCCAAAGGATATATATTGACGCCACCTCTGATGATGATGTCTTTCGAACGCCCTAGTAGAAACAGATAACCTTCTTCATTCATACGGCCAAGATCACCGGGGTAGAACCATTGATCAAGAAAGCTTATAGCCGTGGCCTCTGGGTCTTTGTAAAGGCTCTCGGCCACTCCGGGGCCGCAATAGCGTACTTGACCCACTTCATCAACGGCGGCTAGTTCATGCTGTTCATTCACTATTTGAATGTCGACTTGATAGGCAGCTCGACCCACTGAATCCGGATAGCGAGATTGATCGACCGGATTTAGCACGGAAATTCCACCGCCTTCTGTGGAGGCGTAATACTCAAAAAACCCAGGTGTTATGCGTTGTCGTATTGCCTGCCGTTCATAGGCATGCAGAGGCGACCCAGAACTGATCAGTACACGCAATCTTTTTAATTTTGACAACTGAGCATCAGATTCTTGTAGGAGTCGTCGCAACAGTGTCGGCACCACAAATAATGAATCCACTTTATAGTGCGTCACAGCGTTGAGTAGATCTGAAGAGCTGTAAGGCTGGGCATTCAAGACAACAGTTGCACCAATTACCAGGTGCGTCAGAACGAAAGCGCGACCGCCACCAAAAAATAGCGGTGTGGCTAGCATATAACGATCATGCTGATTGAAGGTCAGCGTTGTAATTTGATTTTGTATGCGTGCTAAAAAATGAGCATGCGTAGCCAATGGTCCTGATGGACGACTGGTGGTGCCTGATGACAAAGACAGTACCATAGGTAGGTTGTCAGCTACAACGACCGGCGGTGTGCGCGTGATCGAAGCTGCTGATTTGAGCCAGGTATTGTCAATCATGCACGTCTTGAACGTACCTACAGAGCATTGATAGAGGGCTTGCGCTTGTATATCGTCTAGCTCATCAACCAGCAACAGATTTATATCAAAGTGATTAATCAGTGCAAGCTTTTCTGTGGCTGTCCAACGCCAGTCCATGGGTACCATAATGGCACCCAATCGAATCAGCGCAAAGATCATCACAATATGATCATTCGTGTCTCGCATGGCCAGCCCAACCAAATCTCCTTGTCGTACACCGTCGTCTTCTAGGGCCGCAGCGTATTGATGTGTCCGCTGCGCGAACGACTGATAGCTCAAGGACGCATCTGGACCAATGAGCGCCGGGTGGGTAGGGCGGGTTCGCGCGTGAAAATCAACAATTTCACACAGGTTCTTCATGGGCATGTCGCGGCATCGCTATATCGACAGGGTACGGTATAGTTGGACAAATCGATTCAAACGTCAAATACTAATGGCGTGAGCAGTACCAAGTTGACGCGACCGTTTCAACGGTGAGGAGGAGACGTGCACTTTGGCGAGATAGAAGAACAGGGCGAGATTGTACGCTCGATAGAAAAGCTCGTGGAACAACATCTGCCGATGTCTGCGCAGCGCCAGCGGGATGCTGAGGCTAATCCACCGTATGCGCTTTTACGCGTGCTGGGCGATGCCGGGCTATTGGCCTTGCCGTTTAACGAAGCAGGCAACGGGCACGTACAGGCTAACCCTGCCCACTGGCAAACGGTTGCATTGATTCAATACACGTTGGGGCATCATGCCTGGATGCTCGGATCTCTCTACAACCGCGCGATCGGCTTTGGTGGTATGTCCGTTGCCACCTACGGCTCTGAGGCGCAACGCGAAAAGTTACTGCCTGAAATTACTCGCGGTGAGTTGTTGTTTGCACTAGCCCTAACAGAGAATGGGGCGGGTAGTGATGCCTCGGCCATCAGTTGTAAGGCCACGCGAACTGATGGCGGATTTGTGCTAAATGGAAGCAAAGCGTGGGTGTCGGATGCAAAGCAAGCGGACTACGTGATTGTGGCCGCAAGAACCTCAGGCACGGCTGGGACTAATGTGGGCATTTCTTTGTTTCTGCTGCCGCGTGGCACTGAGGGTGTTCAGATGACGGTAGTAGACAAAGTGGGCAACCATTGTTTGCCCACTTACAATGTGCATTTTGATAATACTTTCGTGGAAGACGCTTCCATGATGGGTGAATTTGATCGCGGCTTTTCTCACTTGATGAGTACATTGCATTTTGCACGTGCAGGTATGGCGGCTAGCGTTTCGGGCTATGCGCAATTTGCAGTTGATATTGCACTGGAACATGCAAAAACACGCGTGCAGTTTGGACGTTCAATCGGCAATTTTCAGATAATAGCTCACCGACTCGCTGATATGCAAATGCGAGTGGATCAATCCGTTTTACTTGCTCGTGAATTGGCCTATCGTATTGCCAATGGTCTTGACTGTCGACGGCAAGCAGCTCAAGCCAAGGTGGTTGCCACCGAGACATTGCAGTTCGTCACTCAACACGGCATGCAAATTCTAGCCAGTAATGGTTATGACAACTCAAGTGACATGGCCCGTATCTGGCGCGACTCGCGACTGTATAGTTTTGGTGAAGGTTCCAATGAAATTCAACGTAATATCATCGCCAAAGAACTTGGGCTTAATCAGGAACCCACCCAATGACAGATCCGATAAAAGCCATCGATGCGGTTTGCAATCTGTGGACAGAGGAAGCTCTAGCGCTGCGGCCCGATGATCGCAGAGACTTCTATGTTGATAAGATGCGCGGTGATGCTGGTCAGTTCAGCGGTACCACCCTTGACGATATGCTTCGCAAAATGGACTCTGCTGGTGTTGAGCAGGCATTCCTGATTGCTCATCGCTGTGGACCGGTTGGCCCACAAGCCTGCTGGCGGCTCCCTTATGAGATGGTGGCTGATGCCGTTGCACAGCATCCTGATAGATTTCATGGTTTGGCTGGCATCGATCCCACCGAAGGAATGCGCGGGGTACGCGCGTTGGTGCATGCGGTTAAAGAGCTGGGATTTATCGGTGCTCACGGGTATCCGCATTGGTTTGAACTTGCCCCTAATAACGCCCGCTGGTATCCGTTCTATGCCAAGTGTGTGGAACTTGATATCCCAATACAGTTACAGGTAGGGCAATCAATGATCTATTCTCCGGATTTCCCGTGCCAAAGCGTTGCACGGCCAATCACACTCGACCCGGTTGCCTGTCACTTTCCAGAGCTAAAACTGGTGGCTATTCATGTTGGCATTCCGTGGGCCGATGAAATGATTGCCATGGCGTGGAAGCATAAGAACGTGTACATCGGTACCGATGCACACAGTCCAAAATACTGGCCAGACTCCCTCAAACGTTACATCGATAGTTATGGTCAGGACAAAGTGATCTTCGGCACTGACTATCCTATCCTTGATTTTGAACGCACCACGGGTGAGATCAATAAGCTCAATCTAAGGGAAGGCCCAAAACGCAAATTGCTACGCGACAATGTGTGCAAATTGTATGGGCTTGAGTGTTGATCATCAATCGCTGATGACCGCTTAACGATTGCTCCTTAACACTGGAGCTCCATCACGGCCTGAAATACTTCATACACGTAGGTCGAACCTGTTCCCAACCATCATCCAACGATTGAATGATGGACTCAGGTAATGGGCCTTGCTCGCACGCGACAAGATTCTGTTCTAGATGGCCAACCGTACTTGAGCCAAGGATAATTGCATGGTTATCGTTATTCGAAATGTCGCTGTGATGAACCAACCATCGTAGGGCCGCGCTTGCAGGTGCGATACATTCAGCCTCACAGGCCTTTGCAAATGATTGTACAACGCTGAACATGTCAGGCTTCCAGTAGCGATCCTGGTACCCTGGAAAACTTGCAAAACGGCCGCTATCGGGCTGCGCATCCACTGATGCATACTTACCGCTCAACATGCCACCTGCCAGTGGGTTGTAAACATAGAAACTGATGTTGTAATTTGCGAGGCAGTTGAACAACTCACGTTCAACATCGCGTGTTAGTGCGTTGTACATGCCTTGATAAACGGTTGGTTGTATCCAATCATTTTGCTTGCACAGCTCGGCAATCTCCGCCACTTGCCAGGCCGCATAGTTACTAAGTCCGAAGCGAAGAAATTTACCATTTCGATAGTGCTCGTCGATGCAGGCCAAAGTTTCGCTAATGGGCGTGTCCAGATCTGGCAGGTGCAGATAGAACAAATCGAAGGCATCCTGCTTGACCCTAGCCAAAGATTCAGTTAATTGCATCGTGACCGATTCGGCGCTTAATCCATTGCCGGCGTGAGGGTTTGCCTTGCCAGCCAGTGCCATCCCTTCCAGCGCTCCCTTTTCATTCATGACCCCCAACAGGGTTTCTGTTTTGCCCTTATTGTAAACGTAAGCGGTATCCACTTCGTGATGGCCCTTGGCACGAAACATCGACACCATGTCGCCTGCCGTGGCCTCGTCAACCTGATCACTAAATGTCATGCTGCCTAGGACGATTTTCATGCGGTTTTTCCTGTGTTTGTCATGATCTTGCGCAACTAATCCATTGCGGCAATTGTTGGACTGCTGATTGTATGAGCTAAGAGTCTGCAGCCGTTTGGCTCTGAGTACTAGCTGCCGTGGCCTGAGCTGCCAGCAAGTGTGATGTCATGACACTCTCGGCCCATTCCGATGAGCGGGCTTCTATGGCATCCACCATTTCGTGGTGGTGTTGGCAGCTACGCAGTAAGTCCTTCTCAGAATATAGTCGATAAGTTCTCGCCACCAATCCAACATCAACGGCCACCGAAATCAGCGCTGTGAGCCTCTGCGATTTTGCTGTGTCCGCGATAGTGCGATGGAATTGTTCATTGGCGCGGGCGATTTCGTTGTACTCAACGGCCGATGTTGGAGGTGTGAGCTCGCTCATTCGCGTTGCCAAATTGCGTAACGTTGATATCTGCTTAGGTGTGGCCATAGTTGCAGCGCGGCGAATAGCATAACCTTCCAGCATCGTGCGAAGCTGAAACACCTGCTCCGCTTCATCCACAGAAAAACTCGCCACGCGCGTGGAATAGCCGCTTTCGTTTTCAATAAAGCCTTCATGAATCAAACGCTTTATAGCTTCACGCACAGGCGTGCGACTTAGACCGATTCTTTCCGCCAGCGCTTGCTCGGTAAGCCTTTCGTGTTCTTCGAGAACGCCACTGATGATATCTTGGCGTATCTGGTTATAAGCTTGTTCGGACGCCGCAGATTTAGTCCCAGCATTGGTATTCATGCAGCGGTAACAGCCTTTTGTGGGAATACGCCTGCTTTCATGATCATTCCGGGTACGTTTTTTTCTAGAGCCCTTTCGATAAATTTTGCCGCGCTAATCGCTGCATCAAGATCAACGCCCGTGTCAATACCTGCACGCTCCAACATATAGACAAGATCTTCGGTGGGTACATTGCCCGTTGCGGCAGGGGCGAACGGGCAGCCGCCAACGCCACCAAAGCTTGAGTCTAGTGATGCAGCACCGGCTTGCACACCAGCCCAGGCATTTGCCAAACCGGTGTTACGCGTGTTGTGCAAATGCAAGCGTAGAGGCACTTCTGGAAACTCTGCACGTATTGCAGCGATGCAATTGGTAATATCGGGTGGGGTCGCAACACCGATGGTATCTGCCAACGCCAGTTCGAATGGATTAGCTTGCATACAGCCTCTTACGACATGCATCAATCGTTTAATGGACACTTCGCCTTCAAACGGACAACCAAAGGCTGCACCTATGGTGACACCAGCCCTTACCGGTGCAGGGGTTTCGCGAGCCAATTCATTAAATAATGCAATACCAGTATCGGTATCAGTTCCCTGATTCTTGCCACTGAAGATATCGGTGGCCACGACCACGAAGTTAACCTCGTCGAGTCCTGCATTGCAGGCCCGTTCAAAACCGCGCCGATTTAGCGCAAGTCCAATATATTGGCAGCCGGTGTCGCGAGGTAGGGCAGCACACACTTCATCGGCTTCAGCCATTTGCGGTACGCGCCTAGGATTAACAAAGCTGGTGACCTCTATTCGCGCTGCACCGGCGTTTACAGCGCGATTTATCAGCTCCAGCTTGGTATCCAGAGACAGTAGTTTTTTCTCATTTTGTATACCATCGCGAGGCGATACTTCGATGATTTCCACGCTATTTGCCATAGTGGCTGCTCGATTTGTGTTGATTCGTGTACAGAATCTTATAAGATGGGGTTGTAATTATCAATTGATCAACCTGTAGAACACGAAATCGGAAACCTCTTTTATGGCTCAAGACAGTGAAAAAACGGTACCCGAAGGGCCGCTAATCGATCTACGAGTCTTGGAAATGGGCCAGTTGCTAGCCGGACCATTCTGCGGACAACTGCTGGCCGACTTTGGTGCCGAAGTCATCAAGTGCGAACAACCTGGCGTCGGTGATCCGATGCGCCAGTGGGGACGTGAGAAACCGCACGGTAAGTCGCTGTGGTGGCCGGTTGTTGGGCGTAACAAAAAATGCATCACGCTGAACTTGCGTACTCCTGAAGGCCAGGAGATGGTTCGCGAGTTGGTCAAAACAACAGATATTCTCATCGAGAATTTTCGTCCCGGTACGATGGAGCGCTGGGAGCTTGGTTATGAAGAGCTCAAGAAAATCAATCCACGTTTAATCATGGTTAGAGTCACTGGCTACGGCCAAACCGGCCCCTACGCCCCCAGAGCCGGATACGGCGCTATTGGTGAGGCCATGGGGGGGCTACGCTATGTAGTAGGTGATCCTTCCACGCAACCTAGCCGCATGGGCATTTCCATTGGTGATGAATTGGCTGCCATGCATGCCTGCATGGGCGCATTGATGGCTGTTCACGCGCGTGAGCGAACCGGCAAAGGTCAGGTGGTAGATAGTGCGATATACGAAGCTGTTTTAAATATGATGGAAAGCTTAGTCACCGAATTCGATGTGGCTGGATATGTCCGTGAACGCACCGGCGCTATATTGCCTAATGTATCACCGTCGAATGTATTCGATACGGCCGATAACAAGCTACTGCTCATTGCGGCTAATCAGGACACGGTATTCAAACGTCTGGCTGAGGTCATGAACCGGCCAGAGCTTGCTGAAGATGAGCGCTATGCTACTCACGCGGCTCGAGGTACGCATATGACGGAGCTCGACGGCATGATTAACGATTGGACCAAAACCATTGCGTTGACGGATCTTGAGGCGCTTTTAAACGATAACGGCGTGCCTTGTGGATTGATATACAAGGCAGAAGATATGCTGGCTGATGAACATTTTAAAGCTCGGGACGCCATCGTCGATGTAGAGCACCCTGATTTCGGAACCATCAAAATGCAAAATGTTGCGCCAAAACTCTCAGACACCCCCGGCAGAATCAATCATGTGGGACCGACACTGGGTGAACACAACGATTATGTCTTTAACGACTTGCTCAATCTTTCTGAAGACGTTCAGAAGGAGTACCGAGAGAAAGGAATAATTTAATGACAACCAGACCATAAGCGGCAGACGAGATTGCCGGGAAATACTCAACAGCCGCCTGCTGATCATTTTTTGTTAGTAGACGACGCAGCGCAATCGCTGAACCTGAGTAGCAAGGTTCTGCGGCAAGGCATTGCCTGTGGTTTGGTTCCTATTCGTCGAGACAACAGTGGCGCTATTCGGGTACATCTGGATGAAGTACCCGATGGTTTGGAAGACAAATTACAAGGTGTGGATGTCCAGGACGATCTGCACGCAGCGGCGCTGGCAGACGAAGTATTTAGTCTTGAGCAACGTAGGGCGGACGCTGATACTCAACGCCTTCGGCTTGAAGGTCTGATTACAAAACAAGGTGCTGCACTCGCTAGGTATGCATCGCTGCTTGACATGAGTAAAGGTGATTTCGACGCACCCATCGAAGCACTTGCCTTCGCTAGGCAAAATCTGGCTGAACGCGATGCCGAAGTAGGACAACTCTCGAGCATTCTTGAACGTACCTTTAGCGCTATCGACATGCGCGACCAGCAAGTTGCGCAGCAAACCGGTCAACTAACTGACGCCGCTGACAAGGCCATGAGTTTGTTGTCACGCGCGGTACGGGAAGGTGAGTTGTCTAGCGAGCAACTGCAAACTCTAAATCAGCAGATATCGTCTTCAACCAACACAAGTGTCCGGCTTGAGCACGAGTTGGATCAACGCAATTCAGTGATCGACAATCAAAACGGCTTGATGGAACGCATGGTTACGCTTGCAGAGCAAGCAGCGTCGAGTTCATCAACTAAAAAACGTCGCAAGCGTTCGTTCTGGCAGCGGCTCTTTGGAGGTGGTAAAGGCATATGAAGATTCAAACAAAACAGCCAGCAACGCAAGCAGGTAAACACCATGTCTAGCACTGATGATCTGATAAAACGCTACGAAGCGCAGCTTTCTGAGTTTGAAGCTCGTCTCAGTCGCATGGAAGGCTCTCAATCGCCTTCACAGTCGCCAGGTCGACAAGCCAGCGGGCCACGCACTGCAGGCCTTCGATTAGGTGTAGATGTAGGTGGAACGTTTACCGACCTGCTCTTACTCGATGAAAAAAACGGACGCACCTATACAGCTAAGGTGCCTTCGACTCCCGCGGATAGCTCCATAGGTGTGCTTAATGGAATAGAGAAAATTTGCCGTGAGGCAGGCATTGAAGCCAATAGCATTTCAGAAGTAATGCACGGCACCACGGTGGCGACAAACACGGTGTTAACCAAAGCAGGTGCGGTCGTTGGTTTAGTGACCACTAAGGGCTACAAAGATGTGTTGCAGATTGCTCGTTCGTATGTGCCAGGTGGATTGGGTGGCTGGGTTATCTGGAACAAGACTCTGCCACTGGCACCATTAGAATTCACCATTGAGGCCAACGAACGCGTTGGTGCAAAAGGGGAGGTTCTCAGATCGCTCGATGAAGCGTCAATTCGCACAGAGCTTAAAATTTTATTAAACAAAGGCATTGAAGCACTCACCATCGCCCTGTTCAATAGTTACGCCAACGATGTACACGAGGAACGTATAGCGGCAATAGCGCGTGAAATTGCTCCGCATATTCCCGTGTCAACATCAGCGTCTATCATGCCGGAAATGTACGAATATGAACGCACGGAAACCACCGTCGTCAATTCCTATGTACGTCCGGTGGTTTCAACGTACATCAGTAATCTTCAGAGTGAACTCAAAGCTCGCATGGGCAGTGATGTCATGTTGCAAATTCTTCGCTCCGATGGTGGGCTCTCGTCGGCACAATCGGCGATGGACAAGCCTGTCAACCTACTCATGTCAGGGCCCGCTGGCGGCGTATCGGGCGCTTTGTGGGTTGCCAAACAGGCAGGTTTTAAAGATTTACTGACGTTTGATATGGGTGGCACATCTACCGATGTCGCACTCATTCAGAATACCGTGGCTCGCACACGTCGCGAAACACGTGTGGGCGATGTCACCGTGCGTGCACCTTCCATTGATGTTCGCACAGTGGGTGCTGGTGGCGGTTCAATCGCTTATGTGCCGGAGCTTACTAAAGCTCTACGTGTAGGCCCTCAGTCCGCTGGTGCTGATCCGGGTCCGGCTGCATACGGTAAAGGCGGTGAAGAACCGACAGTCACCGACGCCAATGTTGTCCTTGGGTACTTACCGTCGGATGCAAAGCTCGGTGGTGATATGAACATTTCAAAGCCTGCGGCTATTGCAGCTGTACAAAAAGTCGCTGATGGTCTCGGCATCGGGCTTGAAACTGCTGCTGAAGGCGTGATCAAAATTGTCAACGAGAACATGTGTGGAGCGTTGCGATTGGTATCCGTCGAGCAAGGCTACGACCCTAGGGACTTTGCCTTAATCGGGTTTGGTGGTGCGGGACCGTTACACGTTAATTCTCTCGCGCGATTAATCAATTCATGGCCCGCTATTATTCCACCCGGGCCGGGTGTGCTGTGTGCTTACGGAGATGCAACCACGCGTCTTCGTAATGAATCGAGTCAAACCTATGTGACACCGGTTGCAGAAACTGATGACGCGAAAATTCGCGACATGCTTAATTCCATGCAACAGGATGCATCTGAATCACTCTCTGCCGAAGGCGTTGCCACTAACGAGCAAGAAACTCTATACGAGATTGATATACGTTATATAGGGCAGGGGATGAAACTCACCATCAACATGACGCCGGAAGAATTTGCTAACGAAGGACTTGCAGGTGTTGCTCGCCGGTTCGATACAGAGCACGAGCAATTGTTTACCTTTGCATTGGATGCTGAACATGAGTTGGTTGGTCTGCGTGCCGTGGTACAGGGGGCAGAAAAAGCGTTTGTCAGTCAACACCGAGAAACTGGTACTGCGGACTGTTCGGCGGCGAAAATTCAGGCAACCCGCATATTTTCGGATGGAGTCTGGTGTGAGGGTTTTATCTATGACAGAGGAAAACTACAACCCAACAATCGTATTACAGGCCCAGCCATCGTAATGGAAATGGATAGTACGTCAGTGATCTTGCCCGATCATGTGGGGATAGTCGACGCGGTAGGCAACATTATTATCTGGCCCGCCAACCACCCTAACGCTAGTCTCGCCGCACGATAAGGGAACAGGAGAATAAAATGCCAGCAACAATTATACAATCCAACAATACTCCGTTTAATCGTGTTGAAGTCGATCCGATAACGCTCGATATCGTAGAAAATGCGCTTCGAAATGCGCGCAACGAAATGGATGCTGTTTTGTTTCGTACCGCGATGTCCCCGGGGATACGCGAACAACACGATGCATTTCCGCTGATTGCCAATGAAGAAGGCAAGATGGTGGTAGGGCAGTTTGGTTCCTTCCTGCATGGATTCATGCAAGGCTACGATGGCGATATAGAAGACGGTGATGTGTTTATCACTAACGACCCCTATTCGTGTAACGGTGCTGTCAGTCATTTGAATGACTGGTTGTTAATGATGCCGATCTTTCATGAAGGCCGACTGGTTAGTTGGGCTGCCATGTTTGGCCATATGACCGATGTCGGTGGCAAGGTTCCTGGTTCATTACCTACGGATGCCAAAATGATTTACGAGGAGGGCATCATTATTCCTCCTACCAAGATATACCGTGGCGGTGAACTCGTCAGCGAAATTCTTAACATCCTGTTGCATAACACACGGATGCCGGAATGGAACAAGTCGGATTTTTACGCCATTATCGCGGCACTTCGACTGGCCGAGCGGCGTGTGCGTGAAAACATAGTGCGCTTCGGTGTCGACAACTACATCTCTGCTATGCATGACATGCTCGATCGTAACAAGCTTGCCATGGGCGCCATCATTCAGATGATTATTCCGGAGCAGAAGTCGTACTTCGAAGATTGGATTGATGATGACGGAATGGGCAATGGTCCGTACAAAATTGCTTGTACCTTGTGGCGAGACGGCGAGGTCGCCTACTTTGATTTTACCGGCTCCGACCCACAGTCATTCTCGTCGATCAATTTTTTATTGAACGAAGAAATGTTCAAGATGTTTTTCGGTGCCTTCACCATTAATCTGTTTGATCCGCAAATACTGTTTAACGACGGTTTTTACGATCTACTGGATGTGTATATACCCGACGGTTGCATACTCAAGCCTAAGAAACCTGCGGCACTGAGCTGCAGAACTCACATGCTTGGTCGTATTTTCGACTTGATGGGTGGCTTGCTAGGACAAGGCGCACCGGATGTATTGAATGCCGCCGGTTTTTCCGATAGCCCACACTTTATGTATTCCGGGTTTGACAAACATGGCAAGTGGTATCAATTATTCCAGATCGGATTTGGCGGCATACCCGGCCGACCCGCGGGTGATGGTCCGGATGGACATTCACTGTGGCCTGCGTTTACCAACGTACCCAACGAATTTCTGGAAGCCTACTTTCCACTGCGCATTTGGGAATACGCCACCATCGTCGATTCAGGTGGTGCCGGACTACACCGCGGTGGCAATGGAATTACCATCGCCTATGAAATGTTAGAAGCGGGGGAGTTTTCCATACATGATGATCGTTGGTTGACTTATCCCTGGGGTGTTAATGGCGGGGAGCCGGGCATGCGTTCAACCAAACGACTGGTTCGAACTGATGGCACGGAAGAGAACCTCCCGTCCAAGTGCGACAGGATCCAAGTGCAGCCAGGTGACATTTTACACTTCAATACTTGGGGTGGCGGTGGTTGGGGTGATCCCTACAAACGTGATGCACAACTGGTTGCGTCCGATGTTGCTCGCGGTCTAGTCAGTCAAGACGGTGCTAAACGCTACGGGGTCGTCATTAATAACGATCAACTCAACGAATCTGCAACTGCTCGCCTACGAGAACAATTGAGCGCGGGTCGATCCGGACCGCAACTGTTCAATCGTGGTTTCGAGTCCATTGAAGAGCTTAAGGAGCGCTGCTTGGAAGAGACAGGTTTTGCGCCACCTTTAGCACCGGTATTTCGACAGAATTACGCAAAAGCCAAAGGGGCCTGATCCATGGCAGAAAATCTCGACGACAACTATTCGCGTGCTAAATACCACAGTCCGCAATCATGGGGAACCCGCCCAGCTTTAGTACTGATTGATTTTGCTCAGGCGTATTTCGATGAGGCCTACCCCCTGTTTGGTGGGGAAGGCTGTCAATCAGCGCTGAATAATGCAAGCCAGCTTGCAGCCGCTGCTCGTAAAGCGGGTATTCCGGTTGTTTTCACCGAAGTAAAGTATCAACGGGGTGGATTGGATGGCGGTGCTTTCTACAGCAAAGTACCCGCTTTGAGTTGCTTCGATGCCGGTACTGATTCGCAGCGTTTGGCAGATGGCTTATCCATGGAAGCGGACGACATATTGGTCACCAAACAATATCCAAGTGCATTTTTTGGTACCTCCCTAGATGCCACTCTGAGATGGCTAAAAGTAGATACGCTTTTGCTGACAGGGGTCACCACATCCGGATGCGTCAGAGCGACTTGCATCGATAGCATCTCAAATGGTTTTGTGACTTTGGTGGTATCCGATGCGGTTGGAGATCGCGCACAAGGGCCCCACGATGCCAATCTGTACGACATGAGCGCTAAATATGCTGATCTTCTGAACACAGATGAGGCTATATCTTATTTTTCCACTGTAACGCAGAGTGCAGAAACATAACCAACTACTAAACGAGGATTTAATATGAAGGTATTAAACATGATCGCTTTGGCGGCCTGTGCCGTTGCATTTAATGCACATGCAGGTATGGACGAAGCCAAAGCGTTGATAGAAAAGCATAGTCTGTTACCGACGTTTGAAGCACCAGGAGAAGCATTCGACGCCAAAGCATGTATGGCTGACAAGAAGATGTTTGTCATTCCGCTTACCAATGCGAACCCCTTCAATTCTGCCATCAGCCAAGGGTTTGTAGATGCTGCCGGCATCGTTGGTTTTGAATTACGCGACTGGGAAACTCAGATGGATCCAGCCGGCTGGATTCAGGGTATCAACACAGCGGTAGCCGAGAAATTTGATCTGATTGATATGCAAGGTGGGTTGCCGCCGGAATTTCTTGTGCCACAAATTATGGAAGCGAGTGCAGCCGGCGTCAAAGTGACGGCTACGCATAACTACGATGCATCCACGCAGGAAGTTCCAGAATTCTTGGACAATGGTGCAAACACCGATTACGTAACAGTTGGGAATATCATTGCGGCTTGGACCATTGTGCAAACAGGTGGGAAAGTGAATGCTCTGGTATTGGGGCCTAATGAAATCACGCCTACTGCACCACTCCGCGATGCCATCATCGGTTACTTACAAGACAACTGCCCAGATTGCACATCAACCTACATTAATGTGCCGGTGAATGATTGGGCAACCAAAACACAACCGGCTGTACAGAACGCGTTGCTGGCGGATCCTTCAATCAACTATGTATTACCTGTGTACGATTCACTGTCTCAATTCATCGTGCCAGCCATTCAGATCGCAAATTCCAAGGCCAAAATTGTTTCCTACAACGGTACGCCGTTTGTATTAGACATGATGCGTGAAGGAGACATCGTGGAAATGAACGTCGGTGAAAGCCTGGGTTGGGTCGGTATGGCTGGTACAGATGCCAACATGCGACTCTTGTGTGGCCTTGACCTTGTTACCAAGCTGAATACACCGGCTTTTATCTTCACTGATGAGAATGTGGCCACCGCTGGAAACCCGGCAACGTTTAACGACGGCTACGGCGATGTTCATATCGATGGCTTCAAAAAGCTATGGAATAT
>JBLHWG010000010.1:0-31709 GCA_047629055.1 Halioglobus sp. | reverse complement strand
CCTGGGCTTTGCGCTCAGCATCCTGTTGGCTGAGTAACTTATTCTGGACCGCAGGTTCTGTTACCTGCCGATTTATGCGCAGAGCCGAATTGAATGCGGCAGCAGCACTTTGCGCGATGTAGGCGACTTCTCGCCCCCGCAACTTTCTTCGTTCAGAAGTTGTGAGTGACAGAATATCCTGCTTTCCAAGCTGCACACGGCCAGCCGTGATGTTACAACCCGCGCGTGAGTAACCCAGACAGGCCAGCGCAATTGTAGTTTTACCGGAACCGGACTCGCCGATGAGTGCAGTGACTTTTCCCGGTGCAATAGAAAATGAGATGTCCTGGAGGATTGATACGTGGCCAGCCCTACGTTCCTGCGCGCCGACGCATAGACCATCAACGCTAAGAACATATTCTTCAGAAGAGGCATTCGCAGAGGTGTTCATAGCTCATCCGGCAACGTTGCATCAGTGGTTTTCAAGTACCAATCGACCAATAGATTAACCGACAATGTCACCATAGCTATGCACAGAGCTGGATAGAGTGGCGTATAAGTTTCATACAACAATCCCTGCATGTTTTCTTTAACCATAACGCCCAGATCGGCTTGTGGTGGCTGTACTCCCAGCCCCAGAAAACTCAGAGCGGAAATAAACAATATGGCGTACGTAAAACGAATGCCGAACTCGGCAGCTAACGGGGCAAGCGCATTGGGCAGAATTTCATGCCACATGATCCAGCCCAGCTTCTCACCTCGCACCGTTGCCGCCTCTATGTAATCTTGCACCACAATATCCATACCCAGTGCTCGAGCCACCCTAAATACTCGGGTTGCATCAATCAGCGCCACAGTCACAATCAAAACGGTAATGGATGAACCGAGCCCCGAAATTACAATTAGCGCGACCATGATCGCTGGGAAGGAGATCAAAACGTCAACAATTCGACTCAGCACCGAGTCGAACAAGCCGCGTTTTACAGCAGCCAGAAAACCAAAGGTACAGCCAATAAAAAAGGCAATTAGAGCAATCGCAAATGCAACACTAAATGTAACCCGCGCACCGTACAACATCCGTGAGAAAACATCACGGCCGAGGAAATCACTGCCAAGCCACATCTGCTCAGACGATAGGGCAAAGCTTTCGTCAGTCAGTATTTCATATTCTGGATAAGGAGCGATCCAAGGTGCGAACACGACGATAGACAGGGAAAATAACAGAACAACAATAGAGATCATTGCTGTAACGGTGAGTTGCGAAAGCCGATCCTTGAAACTACCTGACAACACTTCTTCCGAGGCTGAGGGCTGGTTTTGTATCATCGCGGATACCTCAGACGTGGATTGGACACTACCGACACAACGTCTGCAACGAGGTTCAGGATTACGTATACGGCGCAAAACAACAGAGCACAGACCTGAACAACAGGAATATCTCTGGTGCTGACAGATTCGACCATCAATCGTCCCAAGCCCGAAAAATTGAATAATGTTTCAACAACCACAATGCCTGATATCAGATAAGCAAGGTTGAGAACAACGACATTCGCTATCGGCGCTAGCGCATTGGGCAAGGCATGGACCAACAACAAACGTGCTCTCGGAACACCTTTCAAAATAGCCATCTCTGTTGCAGGTGAACTCAGAACATTGATAACAGAAGATCGAGTCATGCGGACCATATGCGCTAGAACAGTGAAGACCAATACCGTGACCGGCAGAACCATCTGGCGCACTATGGCCAATGCATCTTGATCTGGCCTCAGATTAGCAATAGCCGGCAACCAGCCAAGATTGACCGAAAAAATCATCACTAGAACGATGGCCACCAGAAAATCGGGGACAGAGATAAGACTTAAGGACACTGCCGATATTGCTCGGTCCAGTAAGCCGCCGGGCTTTAAAGCGCACAGTAAACCAAGGCCTATAGAAAGAGGCACAGCAATCAACGCCGTCGCTCCGGCAAGCATGGCAGTATTGGACACGCGTTCACTAAGCAAGCCGGCAATATCGGCACCACTGACCATGGAAGTGCCAAAATCCCCAGTGATTACGGAGCTTAACCAGTGCCAGTAACGTACGATAACCGGATCTCCAAGGCCAAGCCTGAGCCGTACATTCGCCAGCAGTTCCGGTGTGGCGCCCTGCCCGAGAATAGCCTGCGCAACATCGCCTGGCAGAATTTCCGTGCCTGCAAATATGAGCGCCGAGACGAAAAACATTATGACAACACCAAGCAATAGTCGCTTAACGATCAACGCAGATAAAGTCATTGCATGGAAGTACTCGTTTTATTATGCCTAGCGAGATTTTGCCACGGTGGCTGTGTCTTAACGTGTTTTAAAGGAAGGCTGAAAAACAGCCTTCCTCGGACTTCCTGAGCCACTATGTTATCGGAATACCGAAATTAACTGTCTATCCAGACGGTTCTGGCAAATTGGTAAAAGCCTAATGGACCAGAAGGGTGAGATCCAATACCGTGCACATTCTTCGCTTTCGCATCCAGGATGTCGCGGAAGGCTAGCGTGACGTGCCCGCCATCGTTCTGGACAATCTGCTGCATTTCACAATACATTTCCTTGCGTTTGTCAAAGTCTACAGTCGATCTGGCTTCGAGCAGTAGTGAATCGAATCTGTCATTGGCAAATTTAGTTTCATTCCAGTCACTGTCGCCTTTGAACGCTATGGAAAACATCAAGTCTGGAACCGGTCGCATATCCCATCCCGACGCGACCATTGGTTTTTTAATCCACACCGCTGACCAGTAGGTATCTGCCGGCGGGTTGATCAGATTGAGATTGATGCCAGCTTTAGCAGCCGATTGCTGTAATACCTGGCAGGCTGCTAGCGAGCCGGCACCGGGTACATCAGATCCATACAAATCAATGGGGGTATTTTCCAAGCCGGCTTTCTTGATATGAAAACGCGCCTTATCCGGATCGTATTCCCGCTGCACGATGTCGGCACAGAAATACGGATCGGTTGGCGATATCGGGTGATCGTTGCCAACGCTGCCATAGCCTTTGAAGACATTTTTTACTATTTGTTCACGATCAACCGCATATTTCATTGCCATGCGAAAATCGGCATTGTTGGTCGGCTCTCGGTCGAGCATCATGGCCAGGTTGACAAAAGCGCCACTGGGGCTACGAATAAGATCAACTTTACTGTTTCGCTCAATCAGTTTTACCGCTTTTGGATCGAGCTCAAGCATGACATTAATGTCGCCCGATAACAGTGCATTAACCCTGGCCGTAATATCACCGATGGCCACGACTTCGAGTTCGTCGACATAAGGGCCATCCGATCCCCAATAATTGTCGTTGCGTTCAAACACGTAGCGCGAACCGGCAACCCACTCCTTGACCTTGAATGGCCCGGTACCTACCGTCGTGTTAACGAAATCTTCATAACCGTTCTGAGATATTTGTACGCGTGTATCAGACAGAACTATTGGAAAATCGGCGTTGGGTGCAATAAGTTTGAATTTAACGACGTGGTCGCCGTCCTTCGTCATCTCTGCGATTTGACTCATGTAGCCTTTGGCTGGCGACTCGCTGTTTTCAGCAGTATGACGCGCGCAGGAGTACATGACGTCGTCTGCGGTAAACGGTTTTCCGTCGTGCCACACAACATCTGTTCTGAGTTTGAATATCCATTCACTGGCGTCGCTGCCAGTCTCCCACGACTCTGCCAGCCAAGGTATCGGTTTTAGATCAGGGCCCCGGTTAACGAGGCTGTCATAAACGGAAAAGCCCATTAGAATGTTGGCCGTGGAATAATACCGAGTCGGATCGAGTGAATCCTTTGCTTGTGCAGCTTCGACTCCCAAGGTAATTTTGCCACCTCTTTTGGGCGTTGCAGCCAAAGCCGGTGAAGTGAGCAACGATGGAATCGCCGCTGCGCCTACCCCCAGAGCTCCCATATAGCGTACAAATTCACGTCGAGAGATTTTATTCTGGTGAAGTGCTTTTAACAGTTTATCTTGTGTTGCCATACATATTCTCCATGGATTACTTTAAACAGCAAGGCCCGAATTTCCCCAATGGGCTCGATTTGAGTTCAGTACATTTCTTAAACACAGAGAAACCATAGCAAGAAAACGGCGTCCATCCAAATACTGATACTGGCCAAACACGTGGACTTCAGGCTACTATCAGCATTAAGTGATTCGCCGTTCTCGGCTTTTTCGACTATCTGGGACTTTTGTACCCCCTGCTACACAGGGCCAGGCTAATTCAATGACTGAACAACATTCAATGACCCGCTCGAGTGCCAGCTCACTGGTCGATCTCGAACGCTATCCAATAGATAACATCACTGACGATGCGGGCAAAAGCTTTGCCGAGAAGTGTCGTCGCGAATACCTTGACACGGGACTTTGCATGTTGCCCGGTTTTATTCAACAGGACTCGCTGAGCTCACTGGCGTCTGAATCCGAAGCGATGCGCGAAGACGCTTTTTTCTGTAAGAGCTCACACAATGCATACCTGACCGAAGACGATTCGACAGCGGCAGACAGCGACGTCACCAAACGGCAGGAACAGACTTTCGTAGGTTCCGTACCGTACGACAGAATACCTGGTGACAGCGACCTAAATCAGCTCTACATGTGGGATCCACTCAAGGATTTTATCGGATTTGTACTCGGCAAAGAACCATTCTATCGATTTGCTGATCCATTTGGTGCGTGCTCAATAAACGTTTTTGTGGATGGTGGTGAACATGGTTGGCATTTTGACGAGTCTGAATTTACCGTCACATTGATGCTGCAAAAACCGGATGAAGGCGGTACTTTTGAATACGTCTCCTGTATCCGTGACTTACCGGACGAAAAAGAGATTGTAGAAGAGGTATTGAATGGCAAGCGCGACAAGGTCGTTGAACTTCCCTTTACCGCTGGTACCTTGCTAATTTTCGGAGGTCGGCAAACTCTGCACCGAGTATCACGAGTATCCGGCGATCGAGCGAGGCTGGTGCCTGTATTGTGTTACAGCGAGCAACCCGATGTAGTCAACAGTGATTCTGTGCGCAAACTTTTTTGGGGCCGAACAGGGCCCGATGAGCAAACATCTGCAGGACAAAGTACATGAAGCTGGCACAAGACGGAATCGAAGCGTTTCATCGATCAGTACAACCCGAGCTTTTCGTTGCCTAGTTGAATACCGACACCATTGATGACTCGCACAAAGTAGCTAAACATTGCTACAAGCTGCACGATTTCTAGAATTTCCCCATCAGACCAGCCTGCCTGGGTAAGCGTATCGACGTGCTGTTTTTCAATAGAAGCAGGTTCCATGCATAGCTGCCGTACATAGCGCAGTACTGCAACCTCATGCTCGTCTCCGCAGAGCGCAATGTCATCGCGTTTCAATGCCGTCAAAACCTTTTCACTCGTGTCCTGATCGTCGATCAGGTAGGAATAATTGTACCCATGATGTGCAGAAGCATAGTCACAGCCGGTGAGAATCGCCACATACGTACCGATCAATTCAGACAACCACTTGGGTAGGATGTTGTCCGCATGGTGCATCGCCGCCAGATACAAATCATCAGCGGGTAATATTGTATGCGGTCTTAGGCTGAAGCCCTGATATAGATTATCAAGCTGCCCTTCCGGGCAGCGCACTCTGTCGTATATTCGTTTTAACTCGGCATCCGCGTCGTCATTGTCTTGTACGTCGATCCAACAAATTTTATTTTTCATGACGCCACCCGCTCAGCTGTATATATTGTCGATAACCTATTTTGCCCGTTTATGCCAATATGTACGAACTTTATGCCTACCCCAACACATACGCAATTGGCGTTCATCTGTTGCTACAGGAATTTGGTGTTGATTACCGCGTAATTGATGTCAGCGAATTCGGTGCGCGCGGTGAAGAATCACACAGCTACGAAAACTCAGACTCAGTCAGTTTTAAGCAGATCTCGCCCCACCGACGAGTGCCCGCGCTGCGGTTAGCTGATGGCAGCAGTCAGTTTGAATCCGGTGCGATAGCGCTGCATTTGGCAGATTCGCTGTGCGATGGAGAGTTCAGCATTGCCGCCGACAGCGCGAGTAGACCTGAGTACTTGCAATGGTTGTTTTATCTGAGCAGTACGCTACAGCCCGAAATCATGCTGCAATTCCATCCAGAACACTATTTTGATGACACGAGCACGCAGCAAGCACTTAAAGCTGCATCCATGCGACGCCTCAGTAAAATCTGGCCAGTACTTGAAACACGGTACGCAGCGGGCCCCTGGATGTTTGAGGACCGACCGACCGCAGTTGATTTCAGCCTTGCGACTGTTCTATTCTGGAAACAGTGCTTTCAGCCAAACGTTAGCATCTATCCCAATTTGCTTAGAACCCTACAGGCAATCGAAAAGCGTGAGGCTTGCGCAGAGGTATTGTGCTGGCATCGCCGAGAGATAAGTCAAACCGGAAAGCCCGCACGTACGACAACTTCCCAGCACAAGTGAACCAAGCGACCTCAACAAAGTGTAAACAGTACCTGCTACTGATCAGTAAACAATGAATATCTCAGCGACTAATCACCACGCCTCGCAAGACCCTCGTCAGGGCGCCGACAATCTACTGAAATTTTGCCTAGGTATAAAGCCTGGCGAGACTATCCTGCTTGTATTGGAAGAAGATGATAGTTTGTACGATCGCGAACTTGGCGCTCAGATTGAAAGAAGGTGCCAAGACCTGGGCACCTACGTCACCGTGATAACCGAACCCCTGATCAATCATGCCACCGAATTTCCGGAATCGGTTTCCAGCGTAATGAGAACCGTGGATCACACACTTTTTCTTAGTCGCCTAGGTGATTATGTCAGATTCGTAGAATTACCCGGTCAGTGCACAAAAACCACCAGTTACACATACACGTTAGAGCAGCTCGGTTCCCCTTATGCTTCTGTATCACACACCTTGCTTGCGCATCTTCGGGACAAACTCGAGCAAGAGTTAATGGCAGCATCGACTTGGCAGATAACCTGCCCTTTGGGTACTAATTTAAAGGGTTCATTCTGCTGGCCAAGCCTACAAGGTGGCGACGATGATGAATTATTAGTTGGCCTGTTCCCGGTCTCCACATTCAAACCAATACCCTGTGAAACGGCGACTGGTTGTGTTGCTCTGTCACGCTGGCTGATGCCAGGAGGCGCACCGAAAATTGAGTCAGCCGGAATGAGCCTATCGAGCACCGTTTATTGTGATGTTCTTGATGGTAGAATTCAGCGTTTTTTCGGCCCCGCAGAAGAATCTGAAAAAGTGACGCAACACTACGATCGCATTGCGTCAACACTGGGCATCAATCGCAATCGCGTACATTCATGGCACTTGGGCATCAATCCACAGACCTTTTTCCCAACGGACCCTGACCTCAATTTTGAACAATGGTGTGCATTATCATTCGGTAGTCCCCGCTACCTGCACTTTCATACCTGTGGTGACGAACCACCCGGTGAAATAGCCTGGTCGCTGTTCAACTGCACGGTGCTTATCGACGATCAACCCTATTGGAAAAACGGACAGTTTATCTGGTTGAATCGTGCCGACAATCGCGAGCTAATCTCTGAGTATGCAGGTGCAGAGATCCTCTTCGATCCAAGCCTCTCGATTGGGGTTTAGTTAGTCAATATAACAATTTGACATGTCTCATGTGCAAGAGATCGATTGGCAAAGTGTCTTGCTAACGATCTTGTACAGTCAAGACCGCAACTCCCTATCCAACTGTAAGGTATGCGTAGCTTCACTGTATCGCAGAGCTAAACCCAACTCACTGGAAGCCGCTTCATCTAGACCCGATCTAAGCGGCGTCGCCGTATCAAGCACAGAACTTCCGATTCGAGAAACCACGTTCTCTGACAAATCACCCAGGTCGATAAAATGCCCTACCTGTTCCAGCAATTCACCCGATAAATCAAACACACCTGCTCTGGCGCTAACAGTACTTACATCAACGCCAATAACATAAGGGCCAGTAACAGTTATGTCCTTTGACTGGTCATTCAGGTGCTTAAGCATCGCTTCATTTAAAGTTCCTACCTCGGGGAACTTAGAAAGTGTCATTCCACGCTTGTTTGTAGCTTACTAGAATGGTAGCTTACTACGCATAGTCATTTGATAATGAACTCCAGTGGATCGTTTTATCAACACCAATCAGACGATAGACCAGAGCTCACCGTTAGGGCCACAGGTCTATCAACTGCTAAAACAAGGAATAGTTCGGGCAGAGTATCGTCCTGGTGATCGCGCGTCAGAGGTGGAGATAGCCCGACAGCTGCAAGTGAGTCGTCAGCCGGTGCGCGAAGCCTTTATAAGACTGCAAGGCGAAGGTCTTATCGACATTCGTCCTCAACGCGGTACTTTTATACAAAAAATCTCGGTAGAGGCCGTACTGAATGCACGCTTTCTCCGCGAAGCCATTGAGGCTGACATCGTCGCATTAGTGGCTAACGACCGAAATCCAGCAGTCATAGCGGACTTACGCGAACAGCTCAAAGCACAACGACGAATATCTGAATCAGACCCGATTAGTTTTATGAAGCTGGATGATCTTTTTCACCGTACGCTGGCTGAAGCCGCAGAAAAAAAGCACGCCTGGCAAGTCATCGAAGAACTAAAAGCCCAGATGGATCGGGTTAGATTTCTTTCATTTACTCACTTCCATGTTGCACAACTGATCACACAACACAGCGAAATTGTTGATGCGATTGAATCGGGGTCGTCCACAGACGCCGTGAATCACGTACGCAAACACCTGCGGGAAGTTTTGACATCTTTACCGACAATCGCCCGAGAGAACCCCGATTTTTTTGATTCAACTAACACTGATATTGTTAGTTTTTCTACCGTAGTTTTACCCGAGAAACCATTAGGAGACAGGAAAAATGTATCGTAAAGCGTTAATAGGAACCTGCTTATCACTGACATTGCTAAGCGGCGTCACACTGGCAGATAGCTCAACCAAAGTGGCCTTAGTGCCTGGCGGACCACACCCCTATTTTGCTGCCTGGGAGCAGGCAGGTATGGATGCAGCAAAGGATTTCGGTTTGGGTTCTGCTGACTACAAAGTACCGCAAAAATGGGAGCTGGGCCTACAGAATCAATTGCTGGAAAGTTTAATGACCCAGGGGTACAACTCGTTCTTGATCTTCCCAGGCGACCCTGTAGGTACCGTTGGTATAGCCAATGAATTAACGGATGCAGGTGCATCTGTCATTGCATTGGCCGGTTGCCTGAAAGACCCTTCGCTTGCACTTTTTTGCATGGGAACAGACACCGGCAATTCAGCGTATCTCGGTACTAAGGAACTGCTTAAGGCGCTTGGTGGCGGTGAGGGCAAGAAAATAGCCCACTTCACCGGATTTCTCGTCGATCCAAACACAAAACTTCGCATAGACGCGGTTGAAAAAGCAGCGTCGGAAGAGGGAGCAACCGTTATTCAGGTAATTGCTGATATAGATGCACCTGAGCCTGCTGAGGAAAAAATCAATGCCTATCTAGCTGCTAACGCTGATCAGGTAGACGGCATCGTGACTACCGCTTGGGTACCTGCTGTAGTGGCGTCCAACTCTCTGCGAAAAATCGGCGACAAGCGCATCAAGATGGTCGGCATCGATCACGACGAAGTGGTGATTCAAGCAGTCAAGGATGGGTTCGTTCATGGCACGATGTTGCAAAACCCGTACGGCCAAGGTTACATCGGTTCATTCGTGGCCGACAAGCTGAACGGCGGCTGTACCGTCAAGGCTGATGCTCCGTTTAAAACCAATGCTTTAACCAACAAGTTTATTGATTCAGGAACCGTGTTCGCAGGTGTTGATGATGTTGATAACTACGTTGGATCCATGCAAAGCATCACAAAAACACTCTTCGATGTTTTTGAGTCTACTTATCTGGATTGCTAATTCGCAGCCAGTATATAGAGTACTTGGCGGGGCCGCACAGCGGTTCCGCTCTTCCCCGCCCACACTTGCATTTACAATTTTTCGCTCTCTATTAATGCGCAAGCGCGCCACGACCAAGCGATAGAATGAAAACCTTTTCTACCACCCATAACA
Source organism: Halioglobus sp. (assembly GCA_047629055.1). Taxonomy (GTDB): domain Bacteria; phylum Pseudomonadota; class Gammaproteobacteria; order Granulosicoccales; family Granulosicoccaceae; genus Granulosicoccus. The sequence goes on along the minus strand of JBLHWG010000010.1, from coordinate 21,668 downwards.
CAGACACAACACACCCCGAGGATGCTGATTCCCCAGAATCTGCGCCGTCGTCTCTGGGCCGGCAGGTCATGAAGGTGTTGCTGTCGAACGAATTCGGGTTACTGGCACTTATCGTTCTATTCTTTACTATTTTCGCCGTCGCTACACCAGGCTTTACTTCAGATTTCAGCCTGTTTGCAATGGGGCGCACAGCAGCTGTGAACATTGTCATCGGTTTTTCAATGATGGTGGTTATCGTCAGCGGGGGACTCAATCTATCGGTCGGTGCTATCGGAGTTTGCGTGGCTATGGGCGGTGGCTGGTTGATGCAGAATGCAGGGTTTTACTGGCCTTTCGCGGTGGCTGGCGCACTGGCATTAGGGGCAATAATTGGTGCGCTAAATGGTTTTATGATCGTTAAATCCGGCCTACATAGCTTCATCATTACCCTGGCCACAATGAGCATCTTTTTTGGTGTCATGATTTTTCTGACTCAAGCTGGATCATTTCGCGAAATCTCACCCGACTATGTTCAATTTGGTCGAATGAAACTCGGTGGCGTCATCTCGCCGTTACTATTACTCGCCCTAGGCTGTGGTGTTCTGCTATCTATCTTTTTTAATTTCACGGCTGCTGGCCGCGGGCTCTTGGCTGCAGGCGCTAATCCAGAGGCAGCCGAGCTATCCGGAATACGTGTCGATCGCATGATTATTCTTTGCCATTCAATATCAGGGGTTATCGCCGGTGTCGCTGGTTTAATGCTGGTATCGCGCACCGGTGCCGCAATACCATCGATGGCAGGCCAACTAGGACAGGACTGGTTGCTACCGGCTTTTCTCGGTCCAGTACTTGGAGGAACACTGTTGACAGGTGGGCGCGCATCCGTGCTGGGAACTCTGTTGGGCGCGTTTTTAGTCACCTTGCTGACAACCGGTTTATTGTTGCTGCAAGTGGGTGTCTTCTGGGTACAAACCTGGTTAGGGCTGTTGTTACTTGCCGCAGTCTTGATCGATATGCTTCGCCGATCCTATTTGGTACGAAAAAACTTAGTATGAAATCGTCTTTTCCCAATTTTATGCAGCTCGACTGGTTCGGAACACTGCTCGTCACCGTTGCTGCTGTTGCGATTGTCGGCTGGTTTCATCCGGCTTTTCTATCGCCCTTCAACATTCAGATATTACTTGCGGCGATTGCTGTCAATGCTGTTATCGCATACTCACAAATGATCATCATCGCCATTGGCCAGATGAATTTGTCGGTCGGTGCAATTGGAGGATTGGTAGCAATCTCTTTTGGCGGATTGATGGAAGTATGGTTAGTGCCTTGGCCTATTGCGGCAATAATTGCTCTATGTATTGGTCTCCTAGCAGGCGTGATAAATGGTCTGTTTGTCGCAATGACAGGCATCTCCGCTTTTATCATAACCCTCGCCACACTATCGGTTTATAAGGGCATTAACCTTGGTATTACTGAAGCGCAACCATTTTACAAAATCCCAGATACGGTTAAGCACCTAGGAAATGATACCTTCCTTCATCCCTTACCTTGGCTAATTATACCAACTCTGGTGGTCACATTTGCCTTGTGGTACTTACTAAATCGCCTGCCCTCAGGGCGTTCTATACTAGCGGTTGGCGGCAATGCACATGCCGCCGATCTGTCTGGCATTTCAATTAAAAAAACTACCGTCGTGGCACATGCCATATCCGGTTGTTTGGCGGGACTTGCAGGCATCATGTTGGTAGGTCGATTACAACTCGGTCAGCCAACCATCGGTGATGATTGGTTGATTCTTTCTTTTGCCGCTCCGGTAATCGGCGGTGCAATTCTGACTGGTGGCCACGTCAGCGTCATCGGTACATTATTAGGTGTCATTATTGTTGCCATCATTACGCAAGCGTTGGTGTTATTCAACGTCGATCCTTTTCTAGTACAGGTGGTACTCGGCGTCTTGATTCTATGGGCAGTAGGTGTCAACCGGTGGCGTGAAATCCGTACCAGGAAAGCGGCTGCGGCTATGAGTGTCTCCGAATGAGCAACGTGATTTTCCAAGCCAACGACATCAGCAAATCTTTTCCGGGTGTTAAAGCCCTGCAGAGCGTCAATATGACACTGGAAAAAGGATCCATTCACGCGTTACTCGGCGAGAACGGCGCCGGCAAATCAACGCTGATAAAAATCGCAACCGGCATACACAGACCCAATGGCGGTACGATAATGATGAATGGTGCTGCACTGGACTTACATGGCCCACGTGATGCCATCGCGAAAGGTATTGGCGTTGTTCACCAGGAACGCAACCTTATCCCCCGCTTTTCTGTCAGCGAAAACATTTTTCTAGAATCACTAAGTGAGAGTCCGCTCAGGCGTATTGACTACGCAGCCTTACACGAACGCGCACGATACTGGCTGGATTTATTGGCACTTGATGTCGATCCTGCCACTCCAGTAGAAAAGCTCAGTGTGGCGCAGATGCAGTTGGTCGAAATCGCCAAAGCACTGTCGCTGAGATCTCAAGTATTGTTATTAGACGAACCCACGGCTTCACTCACTTCATATGAAACCGATACTTTATTTACTATTCTGCGCAAACTGCGCGACGACGATGTCAGTCTAGTTTTCGTCAGCCACAAGCTCGAAGAAGTCCAAGAGATTAGCGATCAGGTAACTGTGCTCAGAGATGGTCAGAATGCCTGCGAAAGTCGCACAATCGAAGGTTTGGACAGACAGCATATTGTCCGCTTGATGATTGGCCGGAATGAAATGATTCCTAATTGGGGGACTCGCACCCGATCAACCTCAGATACGGCTCTTGCATTACGAAACGTCTCGACATCCATAGGCCACAGGAACATCAATCTCGAGGTTAAAAAAGGCGAGATTGTAGGCCTGTATGGATTGGTTGGTGCAGGGCGATCCGAGCTTGCCAAAGCAATTTTAGGTAAGTTCAAAATTACCGACGGTGTGATCGAGGTTGACGGACAGACAGCAACAATTAATTCGGTGGCAGATGCCGTTGAGAAATACCGCATAGGATACGTCAGCGAAGATCGCAAACAGGAAGGTCTGGTACTGATGCACTCTGTTATTGAAAACGTCGGCATAACCGTTTGGCGCCATCTGAGTAAAGGCAAGGCCTTGCTAACGGATAAGACAATAAGGAATCACGTCGAGCCGTTCATTCACAAACTAGAAGTAAAAACACCTTCTCTAAACCAGTACGTTAACAATCTTTCAGGCGGCAACCAGCAGAAAGTCAGCGTTGCGAAATGGTTAGCAGCCGGGGTCAACATTTTAATCATTGATGAGCCGTCGGTGGGCATAGACATCAAGACTAAAGCGTATCTACATGAGCTCATACGCGAATTGGCTGATGATGAGAACACGGCAATTCTATTAATATCAAGCGATATGCCGGAAATGATCACGCTCGCAGACCGTATAGTTGTGATCAATGATTTTCGAGTGATGGGTGATATGGATAACACAGGAGAGTACGTAACCATGAGCGAAGGCATCATGTCTCTTATTCACCGGGAACAAACTAGCAACGCAAATGCTTCGCATGATGCCTACGCATCCACGCCGTAAAATGTGTACACGTGCGTCCAAAGGTTACCTGCTGCTTCGCCATGCTGAGCGCAGCGGTCCAATTTTCCACAATCGATCAGCGATGGTTCGAGGTCGCTTGCTAAAAGTTTAGTCGAAGGTCACCGTATTCATCTGCCCTCCATGCGAAATCGTCTGGGTTAGCTGAGTAGTCCCAAAAAATTTGTGCGCATCGAGTCGCATAGCGTTAGCCCTGAAAACAAACGTTTATATTAATTTTTTATTCTTTTAAATGAGCCCAAATATCAGCGGGTACACAGCAGACAAAAGTCGAACGGGATATCAATGATAAAGATTAAGAAAAGACGACTTGGTAATAGCGATTGCACAATAACGGAGCTAGAGCTTGGTTGCTCATCGCTTGCTGGCGTAGGCAGCTCGGTTAACGATCATAATGCCAGAAGTACTCTGGAAGCTGCGCTTGCGGACGGCATCAATTATTTCGACACAGCCCCATTCTACGGCTACGGTCGGTCTGAACGAATCGTGGGCGATGCACTGAGGGGATATGGCAACAACATTCGCCTCTCAAGCAAGGCCGGTCGAATTCTGCGACCTTGTAGCGACCCGCTCTCGCCTGACGATATGTTCCCGGACGCGCTACCGATGCGACCCCACTATGACTACTCCTACGACGGCATCATGCGTTCGTTCGATGACAGCCTTCAGCAATTGCCCTGCACCTCACTCTGGCACACCCAACGGTTGGGAGTGTGATACCCGGCCCAAGATCCCCGGAAGAACTTGCCACGTTGCTGTGCTGGTACGAAACTGAAGTGCAATCGTCGCTCTGGTCTGATCTGCAGTCCGAGGGCTTTTGGCCGCTGATGCGGTTGTTCCATCTCTCAAATCGTAACACACGTCCATTCAAAGGATCATTCCATGAAAACGAAAGTAGTCCGCCTATACAAAGACTACGACCTGCGAATTGACGAGGAATTCGTGCCGGAAGTTGCAGAGGGCCAGGTTCTTCTACGAGTGGGAGCGGGCGGCATTTGCGGCTCGGACTTGCACTACTATCACCGCGGCGGAATGGGTGATATACGCGTTGTTGATCCAATCATACTGGGCCATGAAGCATCTGGAACCGTTGAGCAAGTTGGCTATGGAGTCTCGTCTCTGAGCCCGGGACAGCGGGTCGCAGTCAATCCGAGCACACCTTGTAATGAGTGCTCTTTTTGCCAGTCTGGTTTACAGCAACATTGCCTCAACATGCGATTTTTCGGCTCCGCGATGTTCAGACCTCATGAAAACGGTGCTTTTCGTCAATGGATGGTGGTCTCATCAAGCAACTGCGTTCCTGTTTCCGATAGCACATCGCTTTCAGTAGCAGCCATGTCCGAACCACTCGCAGTGTGTTTGCATGCGGTAAAGCGCGCTCTTGGAATAGCACATAATTTGCGCGGTAAACGAATAATCGTAACTGGTGCAGGTCCGATTGGTTGTTTATGTACGGCAGTTGCGAGTCATCTCGGTGCGTCCGAAATACTCGTAACCGATATTCAATCCTACACGCTATCTGTTGCCCGAAAAATGGGCGCCACGATAGCAGTCAACGTTGCTGAATCATCAGATACATTAAGCCATTATGAGGACAACAAAGGCTACTTCGATCTGGCGTTCGAATGTTCAGGTGTAGAGTCAGCAATGGTTCAGGCAATTCGGGTTTTGAAACCGCAAGGTACCCTCGTGCAGGTGGGAAATGCCGGTGCGATGATTGTTCCATTCAATCGCGTCGTCCCTAGAGAGTTAAATATTATGGGTAGCTTTCGATTTCATGAGGAGTTTGCCACCGCAGCAGAACTTCTGAACACAAACAAGATTGATGTCAGGCCAATGATCAGCAGTGTACTACCCATTGAGCAAGCAAAACACGCGTTCGAACTGGCAAGCGATCGCAGTCAATCTGTCAAAGTGCTGTTGAATTTTCAGTAGCTGCTATTGCGGCTTGTTAGGATCTATTGTATTTCGCATCTACCGCATCTATTGCTCCTACGTTGGATACCGAACGACCATTATTATCAAAAGACTGCGCAAGGTAGGCATCAGCAATGCTCTTTGCCAATTCAGTTCCAATCACCCGCGCACCCATGGTGATGATTTGCGCATTGTTGGACAGCGCAGCACGCTGCGCCGAATAGGTGTCATGGCATAACGCGGCCCGAATTCCAGACACCTTATTAGCCGAGATGCAAACACCTATACCAGTACCACACACCAAGATGGCCCTATCATACGTACCGTCAATCACTTTCGAGGCCACACGATCGCTTAAATTTGCGTACAGTTCGTCTTCCTGCTCAGGGTTTATTGATAGTTCCTCCACATCAAAGCGCTCTGCAAGGTGTTGCATCAATTGCTGAGCTAATCCTGCTCCAGCGCTATCACCAGCTATGGCTATTTTCATTCGTCGCTCCTACGGTATAAGTTGTTGTTTCACGAGCCATTAGTCAGGTAGTAATTTAAAATCGAACTTGAACGGCTGGTCTTCAGAAATAGCTGCCAGAATCGCGCGAGTAAGTGGCAATGCCTTGGTATCTAATTGCCCTGCGATGCATGCCACACGAAACCCCGGGAGCAACTGACGGCCAGTATCAACGCCCTCAACGGTCACTCCACTCATAGACGTCTGCATAACCTGTTGCAATCGTTCACCCGTACCGATATATCGCCCTAGACGACTGTTTCTGCCGCCTCCAACGGTAACATGTAAATCCCCCATACCGGCAAGATCAAACGCGCTACTACCTAGCTCCCAAGGGCTCACAGAATAATTGTCTGTGTCGATAGGAGCGTCTGCGGCGTCGCTAATCCATTGGCTCAAGATGGCAATTTCACGCACCGCCTGATTGAATAATGCTGCCAATGGATTTTTGGCGTAGCCGTCATCAAGTTCATACGCGCTTAACATCGCACTGACACCGATACACATAAAATTTTTCAGCGCAGCACAGGCTTCTAAACCAGTAAAATCAGTGTTTGTCGTTATGCGGTAGTAATCCGTTTGCAAATAGTCTCGCAGCTTGTTTGCTACATTAATATCATTGGATGCGAAACTGACTCGGGTTGGAAATCCCAACGCTAATTCGCGTGCTATGCAAGGGCCACCAATACCCACGATACGACCTGCTGGCAAGGTAAGTTTGGAATCGATGTATTGTGCATACGTTTGAGGTGGCTCCGAAGGTTTGGAGCCTGCTACAAGCCCTTTCGTGACCAAGGCAATGATGTCAGGTCTTGCTTGTTGGCGATTAATTTCGTTCAATGCCCATTCAACACCAGGACTGCTAACACCAATGATAATGACATCAGCATCTTTGATTATCCTTTCGTTCTGCTCTGATGCACACGACATCTTTACTGTGCCTGGTAGTTCGAGTTTTAAGCCAGGATGGCGTCTTGTTTCCCGAACAGATTGAACAATGTCATCGTCAAGTGGGGAACCAATCAAGGTGACGGTATTGACAACAGCTGCCGGAATCGACAGAGCACTGCCCATTACACCGGCTCCTAGGATGACTATATTTGCCATGATCTTAAAAGCTACCTAGTAGATTCAAGTGCCGCTTAAACAGGCATAGAGTCTGCAAACTTCTGCAGACCTACGCTGTCATCAACTATGTCGAGCATGCTAAAGCGATCACGAATATATCGTGCACCGGTAACGGCTTCGCGATAGAAATCAGCGTCAATGCCTAGATCACCAGCGGTTCGCTGGCAACCCGCTTTTTGCATGGCATCGCTTAATGTGTCGTATGGCATCATGACCTTTTTCAAACGCCCCCTCAGTTCATCCCATTCTGTATCGAAACGGGCATTGAGTTTATCAGCCGCTTGCTGATCTAGCGCTTTCTTTTGCGTTTCCCTAATCATGTTGTCAACGCTTCGTGCACCGAAGCGTGATAGCAAAGCATCTTCGTCAATTATTGTTGGACGCATTTGCGGTGCCGTTTCGCTGTCAAGAACCTGATGATGCAATTGGGACATGGTGATCGTTGCTATGCCCACTTGTTCGCCATGCGAAGAACGAGGATGTTTTTCCTTGGCAAACATATCAATGTAATGCGAAATCATATGTTCGGCCATACTGCCACTGTGAGTTGTATCAGTAAAACGAGTGCCCAACCCCATGATCGCAGAAATTCTGGTCAGCATACCCAAAGCATCCACATCCCCGTCAAGCATATTAGCGGCACCAGTGATCATTCCGGGTTCGTCATAGGCTAATAGCGTATATGGAGTTTCTGTGTAAATTGTGTCGAACAACAAATGCGACATAAGCCAGTCAACTTGTGCTGTTGTGCGACAGATAACATCAGCAAAGGCTGCAGAAATAAGTCGCGGTGGGCAATTAGCCAAAATTGATAGATCAAAGTAGACGCCTTGCGCACCGCGACAGGAGATCGATTTTTTAAAACCGTCGAATGACACAGAAGCCGTGCCAGTTGTGAACGCATTCATTGGCGATGTTGCGAAAACAGAATAATCCCGTTCATCTAAATAACACGCGTACTTAACTGTATCGTTAACGGTGCCTGAACCAACCGCTATGCGAACATCACAGTTACGCGTTGCATCTCGAATGTGCGCTACTCCCTTATCCGAACATTGCGGATTTTCCCATATGTATTCCTTCACATTCTGGCCGTCTGCCTTAAGCGCTTTGAATACCCGGTGGCCTAATGCATCATGTGTGTAGGGATCTGAGACGATACTAATCGCCTTCCCCTTGTGCAGCTTAGCGATCAGCTGCGCTTCCGCACCATCTAGGCTATCGCGTATGACAATATCTTTGATACCGATATCGTATTGCTTGCCAGTCCCAGGTTCTACCCAGCTGCCGTCGACAAGTTCACTGAGAATGCCACTGTAATCACTCATAGGTTTAATTTTGTATCCACTCTCTCAGATGTCTTTGCAGCAAAGGCCACAAGATCACGGTTGATCTGTGCAGTAGCGTGGTACACCTTACGATAGATGTCCAGTAACTCACGGTAACGATCGAATAGAACAGGGTTTGGTTCTACAGCTGTAGTACTGCCAGACATCGCATCTGCTGCTTCGCTGATGCTCGAAAACCAGCCGGCGCCATAAGCTGCAATCATGCCAGCACCCAAAGCAGACGCTTCCACTGTGGCACTGACTAATACAGGCTTGCCTGCTGCATCGGCCAGCATCTGGCACCAAAGGGAACTATTCGCACCTCCACCGATGGCAAGATAATGCTCAATGTTGTGATCCAATGCGGCTTCCATATCTTCCGTGCTCATGACCTGATCTAGCGTCATGGACTCAATAATAGCGCGGTAAATGTGTGTCTCATTGTGGCTAGCGCTAAGGCCAAGAATGACCCCGCGTGCCGCAGTGTCCCAATGAGGATCCATAACGCCAGAAAAATAGGGCTGCACGAGTAAGCCCTCAGAACCAATCGGTAGCTGACTAGCCGCTTGTTCCAGCCTGTTGAAAACGCTGGCATCAGCCTTGCCGTGAGCGACGAATTGGTCCACAAACCAATCCAGTAAGAATGCACCAGATCGGAGGCAATTTTCGTATATATACCCTTCACCCTGAGCCGCAAGTTCAGTCCGCCAGCTTTTGCTATATCGGTATTCAGGTGACCAGACACCCGAAACAATGGCGGTGCCAAGATTAATATAGGCGCGCTCAGATGACGTGCAATTAGTGCCCAATCCGGCACATTGGCCATCCCCCCCACCCGCAAATATTGCCAGCTCTGATGGCAGCCCAGTTAACTCTGCATTAGCTGTGGTTATCGTGCCAAGTTGCGATCCTGGGGCATGGAGTTTGGGTAATTTTTCTTCGTCAAGCTCTAATGCTTCCAGCAGTGGCGTCGACCAAGTACGAGTTGTCATGTCGATAATTCCCATCGGGTCAGCACTGAACCAACCAGTGCGGTAGTGGCCTCCACACAGCTTTTGCACCAGATAGGCTTGCACATCCACGAAATGGGCAGTACGATTCCAAACGGATGGTTCATTTTCTTTCAGCCACAAGAACCGGTATAAACACGGTGTAATATCTGGAGGTCGGCCAGTAATGCGATGAATTTCATCAGCGCCAAACTGCTCCGAAAACTCTTCCACCTGCATGCGACTTCTTTCGTCGAGCCACAGCATGGCAGGATAAGTAGGTACACCGTCTTTGTCGAAACAGCCGAGTGTCTCGCGTTGATTGGATATCGCCAAACCTTGAATCTGGGATGCCTCCATGCCCTGTGACTTTAGTTGGCTTACACATTCCTTAATTGCATCAAGACAGGCTGACCACCAATCATCAGGATTCTGCTCAAAACAATCGAGTCTGGGGTTGCTCATGGGTATATCTGCGCGACCAATGGCAACCGCTTCCCCAGATACATTCCATGCGATAGCTTTCGTACTTTGTGTCGAGCTATCCAGACCAATGACAAGTGCCTCTCTCAATGACTAGAACTCCTGCCGTGTTGGTGTCACCACCATTTCCTGAATTAATACGTTTTGCGGCATCTGGTAGGCAAAGAGGATCATGTCGGCAACGTGATCAGCGGATATGCCTCCGCCTATACGTACTTTATTGTCCTTGTAGGCTTTTAAGGTGTTGGGATCGGAGACATGGTCAAGCACCTCGGTTTCAATGATTCCGGGTGATATGACAATGACGCGCACATCGTGAGGTGCCAGATATCCACGCAGACTCTCCGAGATCGCATGGACAAAATATTTGCTGCCGCAGTACACCGTGTGATCAGGATAGACTTTTCTGCCAGCGATGGAACTCATGTTTACGATAGTGCCATGCTTGCGTTCTTTCATACTATTGATAAATGGATGCAAGGCGTTCATAACACCCTTAATATTAATATCAATACTCTCGTCCCATTCCTCGGGATTTTGTTCACCAATATCGCCTAGCCGAGCAATGCCAGCATTGTTGAACAGACAATCTACTGGGCCGTATTCAGCCTCCGCGTCTCTCACAGCCTGAGCTATGGCGTCTCTGTCACGAACATCAACACATCGGCACATTGCGTTCGGCAAGTTCATTGCCGTCATGCGATCTAAGCGCCTTGCCATGAGTAATAGGGGATGGCCTTGTGCTGAAAACACACGCGCCGTTGCCTCGCCTATTCCTGAGCTTGCTCCTGTTATCGCAATTAAAGGTTTGTTCATAATGGTTCACTCACACTCATTCAAAAGTATATCAACCGTGAATATCAACAAGGCCTAACGGCAATCCATGGCCATTTCCTGGCGCCTGACTAAATTGCGAATTTAGTGTCACCGTCAAATAGATGTACATGCTCTACGTCCGGCGCAAAATAGATATCTTCACCTGGCTCCCACAGAACACGATCACGCGTTATTGCACAAACATCCTGTCCAGCAAGCTTCGCGTAGAGATGTATTTCCGGTCCGGTAGGTTCAACAACTCTGACAACTCCGGCTATGTTCTTGTCATTAGAGTCTGCAGTTGACAGCGCTTGTCTTGTAGTCTGAAGGTGCTCTGGCCTGATACCATAATAAATGGATTGCCCTTTGCTGACATTAGCATTCGGTGGCAATGGCAAATGCAGATCATCTTTTGCCGCATATAATTTTCCATTGGCTTCAGATACCTGGCATTCAATAATGTTCATGCCGGGCGATCCTATAAACTGCGCCACAAACAAGTTACCGGGATTATCATAGATGTCCATCGGCGAGCCTGATTGCTCGATAAGTCCATCTCGCATAATTACCACTTCATCGGCCATGGTCATCGCCTCGATCTGATCATGGGTCACGTAAACCGTGGTTGTTTTCAGGCGCTGATGAAGATCCTTTATTTCTGTTCTCATCTGCACACGCAGTTTGGCGTCTAGGTTCGACAACGGTTCATCAAAAAGAAAGACGTCCGGATCCCGCACAATCGCTCTTCCCATGGCAACACGTTGCCGTTGGCCGCCAGATAATTCCTTTGGCAATCTATCAAGATAGGGCTCAAGACCCAGAATAGATGCGGCCCATTCCACCTTTTCATCAATGACTTTTTTGTCCATTTTTTTGAGGCGCATGGAGAACGCCATATTTTTTCGCACACTCATGTGCGCATACAATGCGTAGTTCTGGAATACCATTGCGATATTCCTGTCTTTCGCATGAACATCGTTCACGCGCTTTTCATCGAAATATACATCACCTTCCGTAATGGACTCCAGACCCGCGATCATACGAAGCAATGTGGACTTGCCACACCCCGACGGGCCAAGTAAAACCACGAACTTGCCATCCGCAACTTCAAGATCCAGGTTGTGTAACACCTGGACCGCTCCATACTCTTTTTTCAGATTGGATATTTTTACCGAAGCCATATTAATTCAAATTTGTTGATAGACGTCCGTATAGTCAGGCTGATTAAACAGCTCCCCCCACTCTGTAATTTTAGAGGGGGGGATTGTTTTATCGTTTAACCGAGTTCCGCCTCATCCACAACGGCATCCACCAGCTTTGCTACTTGATCCATACATTTCTTAGCACTTCCGCCGTATTCCTGACCAGTGAGCAGTTTGCCCAACTCTGTAGGAATTTCGTTGTTTGCGACACCAGCCCAAATAGGCAGATCGGGTTCAGAAGCCATCACGTTGTCTATCGTCCACTTAACGGTATCCAGATGACGAGTGGTTCCACTACCCTCAAGCGTCTTTCGCTCTACGATTCGAGGATCCGTGTACGACGAATTCCTCATAGGTGCGAAGCCGCCGGCTAATGTGCAACGAGTCATAATGTCTTTAGAACAAGCCCATTGTAGGAACAACCATGCAGCGTCAACGTTCTTGGAATAACGGGATAAAGCGATACTCGATCCACCTTGATGACCCCAATTTGGAATTTCTCCAAATCCAACATCATCTGTGGATCGCAGTGTTGCTGGCCCTTGTAACGGTCTGGCCATTTCCCACAAACCTTTGACTTCGGAGTCATCTGCATTCCATCCAGGAAAGAATTCTGCCCAACTTTGACACATGGCAATCTGTCCAGAAGCCCCCATCTGCCACTGACCATCCCACGTTGATGTTACTGATGCCGCAGGAGAATTCTTCAGCAAGTTCATATACCACTCAAGGCCCTCGACCGCTTGGGCGTCGTTGCCAGAGAAGTTCTTGTCAGCACCAAAAATAGATCCGCCATGTCCCCATACTGCCTGAGTCCAGTCGCACTCTAGTGAGTAGTGACCAGATTTCGCCTGAAGGCCAGTGCCGTAAATGTTATTTTCAGCTTCTTCTTTGGAAATTAGCTCAACGGCAGCTGTGAAGTCTTCATAGGTTTCTGGAACCGCAATACTGTGCTTTTCAAGCAGGTCTTTTCGATACATCAGTGTGAAGATTGGAATATCAAAGGGTAGCCCTACCCACTTACCATTGTATTTACAGATACCTTCTACCAGTGGAGTTGAGAAATCATCGAAGTCGAAGCCTGGCATGGCTAAATCAGGTTTGGATGCGTAATACTCAACTGGATCTATCGTGTCAGGTGCAAACGTTGAAGTCCACGCCTGATCAAGATAATAGATATCATACGTACCCAGTTCTCCTTGTACATCCTGTGTTGCTTTCGCAAGCACCTGCTCTAAAGGTACGATTTCAATTTCAACATTAATACCCGTTAGTTCTGTGAATTCGCTTTTGAGCTCATTGAGAATATTGGTTGGCGGAGTTGCTTCAGATGTATAACGAATCGTTGTCCCGGCAAATGGTTTTCCAGCTTCCCGCAGAAAATCGGCTACTTCTTTGGGCGTATTGTTTTCAGCTGCATGCGCAACGTTGCCAAAGAAAGGTCTTGGTTTACCCAATAATCCTGCAGAGTATGCAGATATTCCGACACCTGCTACACCCATGCTCCTTAAGAAGTCCCGCTTGCTCATTTTTCCGGAACTAAAGGCTTTAGCCGAATCTATTATGTAATTTTGTTTCTGAAATCTTTTAAAACTCATTGACTTTCTCCTCTGAAGTATTAGATGCAATCAGCGCATCAGTCTTTAACGGCACCCATCGTCAAGCCCCTAACCAAGTGGTTTTGAACAAGCAGAATGAATATGAATCCGGGAACAATGGCGGCTGTTCCCAATGCCGATATATATCCCCACTCAGACCCGGTGGAGGTTACAAATGTTGTTATTTTGACGGGAATAGTTCTGATCGAGCTGGTAAGAAACAAAGATAGCAGAAACTCTGTCCACGAAAATATGAAGCAAAGAACCGCTGTGGCCGCTATACCCCCTTTGATCATAGGCACGACAACCAGATAGAAACATTGGAATCTTGTTGCACCATCAATCATTGCTGCTTGATCAATTTCAATAGGAACATCATCAAAGAATGATTTTAGTATCAGCAATGCAATGGGTATGTTGATCAGAGTATGGGCAATGACGAGTCCGAAATGCGTGTCCCTTAATCCTAGATCTCGGAATATAAAAACCAGCGGGATGATGATGGCAATTGGAGGTAGAAACCGCTGAGACAGTATCCATTGCATATAACCTTGTGATCCTCTGAAGTTCAGCCTCGATAAAGCGTAGGCCGCCAGCAATGATATAAGCGTTGCCATGAACGTCGATGAAATGGCAACTATCAGAGAGGATGCAATGGAGCCGCGGCCATCATAAGCGCCTGAACCACTAGTTCCCATGCCAATACTGCTTCCCGATTCTGTGTCAGCTTTCTTCCCCCCTAAGACAGTAACTTGGTAGTTTTCGAAGGTAGGTTTAAAGTCGAATACAATCACCTCATCTTTATTGAATACGGCAGAAACAGGTTTAATAGACGTCAGCGCAAACCATGCGATAGGGAAGATAAAAATGCAGACTATGGTAATTGCTACCACGTACCTAAGAACGTTTTTAACAGTAGATGCATTCATTAAAATCGCACCTTGAATATTTTTATAAATAGTGTTGCGGTCACCAACACTAGGATTAAAGTCGCTAATGCTACTGTTGATGCGTAGGCAAAGTTGGCGCTTTTGAAATAGACAGTCCCGGCATAGGCAGTGAGGGTTTCCGTTGCAGTACCAGGCCCACTGTCGGTCATGACTTTCACGTAGTCATAAACACGAAACAGATCAATACCTCTAATCAAAACTGCCAGCGCAATGATTTTCGACATCATTGGCAGCGTCAGATGAAAAAAAGATTGGAATGCTGTCGCGCCATCGATGGATGCGGCCTCGAAGGGTTCTTTTGGCAAGGCTCTAAGCCCTGCCAACATGATCAACACCATAAACGGTGTCCATTGCCACACATCGGCAATGATGACGCCCCAAAGTGCCGTCGACCCCGTACCCAGGATGGGCGCGTTAGGAGACAGCAGGTTTAACGAGTACAAGGCATTACTGATAACTCCAAAGGAGCTGTCGTACATCAATAAAAACATCATGCCTGTGACGGCCGGCGGAACGACCAACGGTAATGTCATAAGTGCGCGCAGTATCCCAAATCCTTTTTTATCCGAATCGAGCAGCAGAGCTATTAGCATGCCGAGCACTAACTGCAAAATCAGCGCTATACAGGCATAGCTGAACGTAACTTGCACAGCATCCCAAACTCTGTCGTCCGAAAATAACTTGCTCCAGTTATACGACGGTAGGAATGTTTCTTTTCGTGTAGCGGGGTTGCGCTTGTAGAACGACAACCATAGCGAGTACAAGACCGGATACAAACCAAAAACAATGAGCAGTGATGTGACCGGGAACAACCAAGGGAATGGGTGCTCCGAGCGCAGCCATCGCGGTAACAATGATCGCTGTGTACTCACAGATATCTTACAGCCGAGCTGGTTTTGAACAAAAACGCCATTTCAATTGAACTGTTTCCGCTATGCCGAACGAGACTGCCACAGAGAGTTATCGAACACAAGACAAATGTTTTTCATTGCTGACATATGTATCTCAAGGTATCCTCTGTAGAAAACCAGCTAAGATTTGTTCAAGTAAATCGTGGTATTACTGCGAAATTGCTTCATAATTCTCTGATATAAAGCGATTTTGTGCCGTGGCATCTGCAATATGAGAAGAAAAGCGACAGAAAAAGCAGAATTACTAGCCCGCGATGACAAGCTCAGCGGTAGGCAAGGCCTAATTAATGACGATTGGCCAGAGCAGTTGGCCGTGCGTATCGCACGCTACTACTATCAGTTGGGCCTAACACAACAGCAAATTTCTGCAGAATTAGGTATCGGTCGCGCCCGAGTGATAAGGCTGTTGGCCGAGGCGCGTGAACGAGGCGTAGTCACCATCAGCATCAACTCACCGCTGGTCGAAAATCTTGACCTGGCTGAAGCGCTTGTAAAACGCTTTAGTCTTGACAGTGCAGATGTATGTCTGGTGCAGGCTGATGACGAACAACAATTGGCGCGGCAAATTGGTGCTGCGGCAGGCGATTATGTACATCAAGCCATCCGCGACAACATGACAGTGAGTGTCGGTTGGGGTATGACATTGAGAGAATTGGTAATGCAACTCGATCGTCGATCAACAGAAAAAGTATCCGTTGTCTCCCTGCTCGGCTCTCTGACACGCATGTCCTCTGTGGCACGCTTCCAAGCAACAACCGTATTGGCCGAACGTTTGAATGCTGAGTGCCATTATCTAGCCGCACCCATTGTCTGCGATTCGCAGAGCACCAGAGAATTGCTGACGTCCCAACCGATGTTCAAGGACATGCACAAAATGGCATTGTCGTCCGATCTCGCCATTGTCAGCATTGGAGGATTAGATAGCGCCACCATTCGCGCAGTTGACATGGTCAATGACGAAGAATTCCATAGCGTAAAAGATGAGGGCGCTATAGGTAATTTTCTCGGCTATTACATCGATACAGCTGGCAATATCGTTGATCACCCAATCAATCAGCGCATCATTGGAGTTTCGGGTGATGAGTTTAGACAAATCCCCCATCGTATGATGATATCGGGCGGGCAAAACAAAGTGACCGCATTGTTGGCTGTATTGGGTCAGGGACTGGTGTCCGATCTTGTTACTGATTCGAAAACTGCCAAGGCACTTCTTGATGCTAGTTAACAGCGCATTGCACGTATACAAAATCAATCTAAATTACAGTCTATAAGAGATATCAATGACTGAAAGTCAAAAACGTAAGAAAATCATTGAACTGTGCCTTCTGATGAACAGTTCCGGTTTGAATCAAGGCACATCTGGAAATATCAGCGCGCGACACAAGGGGTCAATGCTGATTACGCCCAGCGGTATACCCTATGAAAAATTGGTACCAAAGGATATTGCCAAACTATCGCTGGATAACGACGATATAGATTGGGACGGCCCGTACAAGCCCTCCTCTGAATGGCACTTCCATAAAGCTATACTCCAAAACAAACCGGAACTCGATGCAGTTGTGCACACGCACTCGACATTCGCCACTGTGGTGTCCATTGCACGCGATAACATACCTGCCTGCCATTACATGATTGCAGCCTTTGGCGGAAACTCGGTTCGCTGTGCAGATTACGAAACGTTTGGCACCCCTGAACTCTCCGCATCTATCACCAAAGCTATGGTCGATCGTAGTGCCTGCTTGCTGGCAAATCACGGCATGATCGCTGCCGGCAAAGATCTAGACAACGCCATGTGGGCGGCAGTTGAGCTCGAAACACTCTCAAAGCAATACTACTACTCCAAACTAGCTGGAGATATGAAGTTATTGCCTGACGATGAAATGGCAGTAGTAGCTGAAAAATTCAAAAGCTACGGGCAAAAGGATAAGTAGTTTATCCAAGACTATCCGGTCCGGGATATATCATACTTTTTATGAGATCCTCCGCTTCTTCGCACTGAAGGCGGAATGCCTCTGGTGAGTCATTGAGCGAAAAGCGGTGCGTAATGAGTGTATCAACGTCGACTCTTTGTTCATGAACGAGAGTAATCGCGCGTTGGTACACATCGCCCATACGCCGTGAAAAGCGCAAATCGAGCCCCCGACGCCTTGCTTCAGCCGCAGACACCGTGGAATACGCATCGCCATCCGGTATACCCACCAAAATGACACGGCCGCCAATGGCTGCCGACTGAATGGAATGCAGCATGCCATCGGGTGAGTTCGTGGCTTCTATGACCAGATCACAGCCCCTGCCTTCTGTGATTTCTTGCACAGCTTCAACATCGTGGCCAACGAAATGAGCACCCAGAGACTGCGCTTTCTGCATGCGATGCGGCTGAGGATCGATGCCAATGATGCGTTGACATCCACTCAGTGCAAGAAGCTGGATAATACCCAGACCAATGCCACCGCAACCAAGAACTGCTACTGACTCCATCAGGCGAGGTCTTGCAAGATCAATGGCGTGAATACAAACTCCGAGCGGTTCTAGCATGGCAGCTTGGTCAGCTGTCATTCCTGAGGGTAATTTAATTAGCCCTGTTTCTGGGACCGCTAGTGACTGTGTCATCGCACCATTAAAAGGTGGCGCGCCGATGAATCTCACCTTAGGACACAGATTGTGATAACCCTTTACACACCATTCGCAAGCATGACAAGGTGTTGCAGGGTCAACGGCCACGAGTTCACCTTGTTGCAAATCTAGCGACGGCACATCGCTGCACAAAGTTGCGGAAAATTCGTGACCCGGCACAAATGGCGTTGATATCACTGCCCCGCCGATTCCACCGTCTTTGTAGTAGTGGAGATCGCTACCACACACTCCCACTGCAGCTATCTTGACCATGACTTCCGTGGCTAGTGGCTCTGCAGGCGTGTGCTCACCCACACGAACATCACCTGCCCCATGGATAAATAATGCTGTATTTTCAGTCAAAAAGGGCATCCTTAAACTGCAATTGGTTGTTGCAATAACGAACACAAAACAGATGCAGTACGTGATTGCGCTTTACACAATTTTAGCATTTTGAGCGAACCAAATCGAAAATACGACAAAGAGTGCCGCAGCGTATCTCAGGCCACTTTTGAGGGCTCTAACGGTTTTCAAGAATATAATTGGGTCGAACACCCGACTGATCAAAAAGGTTATCAAGCTCACTATCCGTTAGTTGTTCGTGTATCCCTGTGCGAACCAACACAGAATGACAACCAGCGCGGGAAGCACCGACAATATCATGCTCAACACTATCACCGATACAAACAACCTTATGCGCAGGAATACCACTGTCTTTTAGGATATGCGTATATATTTCAGGAAACGGTTTACCGACGTATTCGCAGCTACCACCTAAGTTTCGATAAATGCTGGCGATACCACCGGGCCCCATCGTCACGCTTCCATCGCCAACTAGACTCACGTTGTCCGGGTTTGTACAGAATGCATTTACGTCAATACTAGCGGCTTTTCTCAACAATTTTTCGTATTCTTCGTTTGTTCTCTGGACAGGCCCCATGCCTGCTATAACGATTATATCTGCTAGTTCGGGCAACTCTGCTTCCTCCATCGGCAGCCCTGCAAACGCAGATCGATCGTTGCCATTGCCCAGAAAGAATAGTTTTAGCGAACCGTTGCGTTGACCCAGTACCAAAGACTTGAACCTTAACCAAGCAACCTCACCAGAGGTATAGACCTGATCTATTAGCTCATCACCAAAACCCATCTTACGTATGCGATCAGCGTTAACGCTGGCGCGCTTACCCGAGTTGGATATCACCGCAATGCGTTTGCCCTGGTGCTTTAGCTTAGCGATCATCGATTGCATGCCCGCGTAGGCTTTTACACCGTCATGCAATACGCCGAACTGATCAAATAGGAACAATTCATATTGATCCTGCAAATTGTCAAAATTGCTTATAGGCTGCGCATGGTTTACCACAAGGAGAGCTCATCGGCAGCACTAAGCGCTAGCGAGGCCACGCCAAACGCAGCCTCTTCTGATAAGGGTGTTTTGAAATCCACGGCCAACTGGCTCTTTCGTATTCGACTAAAAGCAGCGTTGGCAGCACCGCCACCCACAGTTCTCACAGATTTTATGTCTGGTCCACCCACCTGCGCAAGCTTGTCATATCCAGTTTTTTCGATCGCTGCGATACCCTCGAGTATGCCTTGAAAAAATGTTTGATCTGATGTTGGTCTTGGATGAAGCCTGGGTTCAAGGTTGGGATCGTTAACCGGGAAACGCTCGCCCGCCACCAGCAATGGATAGTAATTAAGCCCGGTTTTTAAATCTGTCTTCATGTTTGAGCTGTGCTGTTCCATTTGTGCGTTCGTGAAATAGTGCGACAACACAGCACCACCAGTATTTGAAGCACCGCCTGCAAGCCACAGCTTACCGATTCGATGACTGTACACACCATACTCTGGAGCGAATATTGCTTTGTCGCTCAGCAGCTTAAGGGTCATAGTAGAACCTAAGGCGGTTACTGCTTCACCGACCTGTGAGGCCCCAGTTGCCAAAAATGAGGCACATCCATCTGTAGTGCCTGCAATAATCTTCACTGATGAGCTTAAGCCGAAACGATTGGCAATAGCTGCCGACACTGTAGCCACGGGCTCCCCCGGTACCGACACGTTCGGCAGCAGTGGCAAGACATCCGCAACATCTGATATCCATGCCGGCCATATCATCTCGATCGGGTCAAATCCAGTTTTCAATGCGTTGTTGGCATCACTATGCGTATAACATCCGCACAGTTGGCCGACTATCCAATCCGCTTGGTGTACAACCGCAAAGGGTTTTAATGGAGCAAAGTGCAGTACCTTGGCAAGACCAGAGGTAGCACCACCAGCAGCACTAAAACTTGGCATTGAGCGGGCAATGGCATCCAGGATGGATTGATCATCGACTGCGTCGTTGTACATTAAGGGTATTGCTATGGGAGTACCTTGTGCATCGATGGGTAGGACGGATCCAGACGTACCATCAACTGAGAGCGCCACAACCGAATAATCATTTAATTCTGACATTACCGCATCAATTGCAAGTTCTACCGCCTGCCACCAGAGTGTTGTTGAGCGGTATGTCTGTGTGTCTTTTTTATCAAAGGCAATATCGGTATAGAGATGTCGCGACATAGTCAGTGCATCACCATTGCGATCGACTGCGATGGCGCGCACACCGGATGTACCGACGTCAATTCCAAGTACACAGGGTTGGGTAGCACTCATGCGTCTGTTTTGTTCCAGTGGGGATATTCAGACGTAAACCATCGATCAAATTCAGCGAGTTCGGCGTCGGTTAGGTGCAATCCGTGTTTTGTTCTACGCTGCAAAATGTCTTCAACCGATTGAGCCCATTCAACAGTGACGAGATAGCGTGCCTCAATTTCATAGAAAGTACTGCCAAAGTATCTACCCAACTGCTCGACAGACGTGGCTCCACTCAGAAGCTGCTCGATACGTGTTCCATAGAGCCTTGCGTAGTGATAAACCAATGGCGCTGGTAATTGTGAATACTGCTGCTTGAGCGAATCAAACCAATGATCAAACTCCTCAACTCCGATATCTCCACCGGGTAGCGGCATAACTGCTGTCCATGGTTCACCCATTGCTGGAAAGTACGGACTTAGTTTATCCAAGGCATGCTCAGCGAGCTTTCGGAATGTTGTAATTTTGCCGCCGAATACGCATAGCAAAGGAGCCTCACCCAAGACGTCATCGACGTCAAACAGATAGTCGCGTGTAACGGTGCTCGGGTTGTCACTGTTATCGTCATACAGCGGTCTGACGCCGGAAAATGAATCTATAACATCTCTTATCGTGAATTGATTAATGAAATAGCGATTCAAGGCCTTTAGTAAATAGTCAACTTCATCGGTTTCAACACGTACTTCACTCGGATCTCCCTCGTAGGGAATATCTGTAGTCCCGATCAATGCGTAGTCACCCTCATACGGATTGATGAAAATGACACGCTTGTCGGCATTTTGAATAAGAAACGAGTTATCACCTTGCCAGAACTTCTTGATGACCAAGTGACTACCTTTAACAAGTCTGACATTTCGTTGGGACTCTGCCCCTCTAACACTAGCAATAATATGATTCACCCAAGGGCCCGCCGCATTAACTATCGCCTTGGAAAGTAGTTCGTGTGACTCACCTGTGCGAGTATCCTTGATTGACACGCGCCACAAGGAACCCTCTCGTTGTG
>JBLHWG010000009.1:0-32703 GCA_047629055.1 Halioglobus sp. | reverse complement strand
ATGGCAGTGCAGTTGCGAGACGATGTTGCCAAGCATTGCAACGTTTACGCTTTGACAGCCTGTGGATATCTGGACGACTCTACTGACTTGATTTACGTCCGAGATAAAGCTCTGACGTTGTGAATGCGTTAAATCGTGAAGCTCCTCAATATTCGCTTGAACTGGAACCAGAATTATCCAGGGCCAGCGACAATCGTTCATCAGTCTGATGTGTGCGCTGCTTGTCGTGCAGACAGGTTTGGTATCTGCTTCTAGTTTTGGATGAAGGTTCAAAAGTTCTAATTGAGATAATTGTTGGCGAAATCGTTGACGTTTTGGGTACTCTTGTCGTCGATTATATAGAGAAGTTCAACAGTGTCACTAAAGTCCAGTTTACAGTTTTCGGTTCTGAGCGTGCAATCGGGTGGTAGATACTGAAAACCTGCGTTCCATTCTGCACTAAAACGACTAGCGCGGGCTGTGCTGACGAAGTAGAACGATTGCTGATTTAAATTGGCAGATCCGTTACCGCCAACGTTCCCGTTAGCGATAGGTTGGTAGGTGGTTTTGTTTTTCAAATAGGATAGGTTAGCGCTATCTGTGAAATCTTCGTTGTAGGCACCGCTTCCCGTGCTGTGCTGGATGACATGTATGCGCTTTAGATTGATGTTGGAGTAGCGAGATTCTATTTGTCGAACAACATCGGCGGTGAAATCTGATTGGCCACCTTCCGCAACCCAAACATCAGCCCCGTTAGATAAAGTACTGGCCCAGCGAGTCGCTGACTGTTGCACAGCAGCTACACGCTGTCCGTTAGCGTCCAAATACTGGGTTCCCCACGACGCTTTTATCACTGCGTTGCTGGCACCATTGAACCGATTCAGAATGCTGTTGCCACACGTTCCGTTAACCACAAGAACATTGTTGATATCGTATTTTTCGACCACTGATTTACCCGCGGGTATCGCGTGGCCATCGTCTTTATCCGGACAGTTATCGTATTGCAGCACGAGTAGGTCATTGGGAGCTAGTCGACCAATTTGCGTGTTAGTCAGCGAACTGTCGTCTGCCTTATGTTGAGTGTCTGTGTTGTCGGAGGTCGCATTATTTTGCTGCGCGATTGTGTTCACAGTGAGACTGTTGTTTTGAACGTCTGCAGCGAGCGCTGGAGTGCCACTGTGTGTTTCGGTATAGCGCTGTGTACTGTTGACATTCGCTGAGCTGCATACCCAGCGATCGCTACCTATCGGATCGCAGTCGTTACGCTGATAGTCAGCACAGCTTTGGTCGAATGCTATTTTTGATTGACTAAGGCCTGTTGCAACTACATAGCATTCACCAGAGTTGCTGTTTTGTGCCACAGGTTCAGGTGTCGAAACTACTGTCTCTGCCGGTGTGCTTGGCGCAACAACGGTGATATTGCTTCCATTTGGTGCGTTTATGCCTATCACACTCGAAGAACACTGCCAGCCACCCTCATTAATGGGGTCACAATCCAATAGTTTGTAATCTGTGCAAGTATCCTGGAAAAGAGCACGGGCCGTGCCTAATGATCCTGATTTCTCAGTGCTGACTGCGCAGTAATTTGCGTTGGATTCAGCAGCGCTTGCAGAGGTGAAACCCGTCAACAACATAAAGACTACCAAAAAGCCGGACTGGATGAGGAGCATAAAATAGAGACCCCGCGCACATTGACGGACTAAAGGGTAACCTAAAGGTACTTGATTCATAGCTGGTGTCGATTCTGTGAAACAGATACGTGTTTGCTATTGGGTGGGTAGCGAAAAGACTGACTGAAAAATGGGTAACCCAGTTAATACATTAAATCGTCTGCAGTACATAAAAATTGCATAAGTTTGGATGAGCCTCGCATAAGCTGTGCAATCTGGTTTGGCAAATCGTCTGCATACATGGAAGTTATCGGCAGGGGGCACACAGCAATGAAGTCTTTTCGCTTTAAGTCGTCAATAAGAGGATGATCAGCAAGGAAGCCTTTAGGGGGGCTTTTCAGGGAATCACCTTGTAGGGAGAAATCGTTCTTAGTCGTCACTTTTTTCTTGATACTTAGCCATTCCTTGGGATGCTCGTCAATCAGTGTACGAATTCCTCTGAGCGAGCTACTTTCTGGCCTCCATATTCCAGCCCCAAAAAACGCCTCCTTCGGTTCTATGTGAAGATAAAAGCCCGGTGCGTGAACATCCTTTGCGCGTACATGCCTGAAGTGAATTCCAATATTCGTTTTATAGGGTGTTTTGTCTGTGCCAAAACGGGTGTCCCTGTAGACTCGCATTAATGAGCCGCCGACCTTTTTTGGACTGGCATTGAAGTAAGGCGATACACGATGCAATGCCGGCGCCATGGACTCTATGAATTCGAGCGCCGGTGTGCGCACATCATCTTCATAGCGAAGCTTATTGGTATTGAACCAGTCTCTATTATTGTTTTTTGACAGATCGTTCAGAAATTTGATCGTCTTTTTTGAAAACATGTTTAATGCTCTTTAGTGTTTTCGTCCCCTAAATTGTCTGACACATTGTCCCTGCTGGCAAGACTATTCAGAATATGATGAAATACGCCGTAATCCGAACAATCACTAGTACCATGCATCGGAGGAGTGCCACAGGCTCTCCCCACGCCGATAAATATTGACTACATCTAAATAATGAATCACTCATGTTTCATCGTCGACCGTTAGCGCTGACACAACTCTCTGGGAACACTAGTACTAACCTGGCACGGATGTCCGCTATTGAAGGATTCTCCAGGTCGGTGCTTGTTAGTATTGTGCCTCTGGTAGCATTGGAGACACTCGGTAGCAAGGAAAACGTTGCGTTGGTCTACCTGATTGCGGGTGTATTGACGCTGTGTATCACCTTGAATCTAGGGACGCTTGAGCGACTGATAGGGCGTCGTTGGCTTGTCACATTGGGGGGCGTAATCTTAATTTTTGCGGCATTTTTCCTATTTACGCGTTCAGCCGTTCTGCTGCCATTGGGGATAGGATTACGTTCTGCGGCGGCATCGATATATACCGTGTGTATGTCTCTATACATCATGGACTACATTGGTAAAAAGGAACTGACACTCAATGAATCGAGGCGAATGCAATACGCCGGAGCCGCTTGGCTAGTGGGTCCTTTTACAGGTTCGTGGTTGGTTGAGCATGGGCATTTGAATATGCCCTTCGTCTTGTCTGGCATCGCTGCAACCCTCATGTTGGCGTACTTTTGGAAGCTTCGACTAGGCGATAACAAAGTGGTGGCCAAAGCTCAGTCCCAAGCCAAGAATCCGTGGCATGCCATAAAAAAGTACTCGGGACAAAAACGGCTCCGAATCGCTTACGGCATAACGTTAAGTCGGTCGAGTTTTTGGGTAACCCTGTTCATCTACGGTCCGATTTACGTGATCGAAGCTGGTCTTCCCGTTTGGTCCGCTGGAGTGCTTCTTTCAGGGGTATCAGGACTGTTGTTCTTCAGCCCAGTGATATGCCGCGCCTCACAATATTTTGGCACTCGGCAAGTGATATATACAAGTCTTACCATCACGGGTCTGAGTCTAGTTGCCTTGGGGTTTCTCGGCGAACCCACACCGTGGGGCCTGGTGTTTTGGGTCACGGGTGCCCTGGGCGGTGTACTTCTCGATGTTTTGGGAAATATTCCATTTTTGAGAAATGTGAAGACGCATGAGCGTGTAGCAATGACTACAATTTTCTCCACCTGGCGAGAGGCGTCAGAATTGTTGACGCCCTTGTTAGTAAGTGCTGTGCTGGTAGTATTCCCCTTTCATGTATTCTTTTTCGTACTTGCACTCATGCATTTTTCATCTGCCATTTCCACAAGCTACCTGCCAAAGCGTTTGTAGTTTATTTGGTTCCTTTTTAGTCATTCTGGACAGTCCATATTTGTGTCGCAGCTTACGGTCGCCTACTTACTTATGTTGCTGGCGTTTCTGTGCTTTGCTGGCATGGATACCACTGCTAAGTGGTTGGTCGGTGCCGCAGTTCCTGTATTTCAAGTTGTATGGCTGCGCTACTTTGGTCACTTCTTATGTACGGTTGCGGTTTACATGCCCAAGCATGGAATTGGAATCGTAAAGTCCAATAAGCCCGGTTTGCAGTTCATGAGGGCGATGTTTTTGCTGTGTTCAACGGCATTGAATTTCAGCGCTCTTAAATACTTGCCACTCACTACAACGATAGCGATTTTTTTTGTTGCTCCATTGACGGTTTGTTTGCTAAGCATCCCCATTTTGGGCGAAAAGGTAGGCGTCAAACGATTGCTCGCCGTTGGTACCGGATTTGTAGGCGTGCTGGTTATTGTCGAACCTTGGGGACAACGATTTGATCTACACGTTTTTTTGTCAATAGGCGCCATGTTGTGCGCTAGCGGCTATTTCGTGATGAGTCGTGTAATTGCCGGTGTTGATGAAAACTCGACCGTGCAATTCTATGTCTCTGGAATTGCTACTTTACTGCTAGCGCCTTTTGCATTCTATGTCTGGCAATGGCCTGATAGTCTGCATACTTGGTTTTTATTGACAATAATTGGCACCCTTGGAATGATCGGCCATTCGGTTTTAACACATGCACATCAGATGGCCGAGGCATCTGTACTTGCCCCGACGGTATACTCCCAGATCATCTACATTGCGATTTTTAGCTGGATGGTGTTCGGTCAACCACCGGATCTGCCAACGATCATTGGCACAGCCATCATTGTTTCTAGTGGCTTGTTTATCTGGTATCGAGAGAGGCAAAACGAAAAGCGCGACCCACTAACGTAGTAGCACCCTGTCAAACCAGCGGGTGCCAAGTATTCGCTTGAGAAACCCAGCTAGGTATGTGGGTGTCGTCACGTAGTATCGCGGACGTGGCCGGGCACTTTCCAGAGCATGAATCAATTTTTCAGTAACAGCACTGGGTGGCAGTTCGAACCTGTCCTTTTTAACCGAAGGCGTGTAAAGGCGCGGGCAGAGTACTTTTTCATAGCGTTCGCGTTGATGCGACAATTGCCAATTCACCCAGCGTTCAAACGGTGCAATGGAATTTTGCCGAATCAACGTTTTGATCGGGCCTGGTTCTATCAGAATAATATGCACCGGCGAATCGTCAAGCTCCAGTCGCAATGTGTCGCTCAATCCCTCCATAGCAAATTTGCTAGCATTATAGGAACCTCTAAAAGGTTGAGCTGCAAAACCCAGTACAGACGAACAGTTAATTATTCGGCCGTGACCTTGTTTACGCATGATAGGTAACACTTCGTTTATTAATTCGAACTGGCCAAACAGATTGGTTTCGAATATCGCACGCAAAGCATCGCGTGGTAAGTCTTCGACTAAGCCCGGAATGGCGTACGCACCATTATTGAATAAGGCATCAAGTTTGCCGTTGGTGAGCTCCATGGCCTGGAGAACACCTTGCGATATGCTCTGTGAATCGTCGTAATCAAGAGGAAACGAATCCAGTCCTTCAGCTCGCAACAGTTGGCAATCAGTCTCTTTACGGCAGGTGGCCAAAACGTGCCAACCGCGAGCTGACAGAGTCCTGGCAGCATCCAGTCCGATTCCGGAGGAACAACCGGTGATTAATACGCTACGCTGAGTCATTTGAACCGAACTGATTTTGACGGAATAACCCAGTCTACAGATTCACAAACAAATGTCAGGGGAAATATCGAGAGCTCTAGTAACTGGTAGCTCGGCAGAGACTGAAAGTTGATCTGTTGTTGAAGTTAGGCCAAGTAGTTGTACGAGCTTTTTAGCGTAGTCTTCTAATCGATAGTGTGCTTCTATGAATTGTTGACGAGATTTTATTTGTTCAGGGGTGTCAGATTGCAATGCGTTGAGAATGGCATTATCGATTTTTGCATGATTTTCGATTGCAACAGCTTCCATAAGCTCCAGGAGCTCGGAATCGAACCCGGTTGCCCCCTTGTGCACAACCACTGGAGTGCCGAGGCTCAAAGCCTCGAGTGCTACGCTTGGAAACGGATCTTCCCTGGAACTCAAGTACAGGCAATCGGCTGCCGCAAACCACGGCGATATATCATCGGTGAAATCTATCAGATGCAATCTGCCTCTACGTTTTTTATCGATATTACTTTTAAGCCATTTAGACATCGCTTTTGAACGCTTGCCCACCCAACAAAAATGAAGGCTCTGGTCAGTGTCGAAAATTCTTGCTGCTGCTGAAGCGAAACAATCAAACCCTTTTCGGTGATCAGCGTAGCCAGCATTGAGAACGAGAGTGTCTTTGCCGAGCATTCCAAGTTTTTTTCTGATGAAATCCCGATCCTGATCATCGGCCTTAATGTTTTTATAGAGCCCCTGTGGATGAATAGAAATGGTGTTTCTAATGACCGGTTCAAAGATTTCAAATCCAGAACGAACTAGCGTAGAGGGGAAGACGACGTGATCTGCAAGTTCTGCAATTGCATGAATATGGGGTTGTAGTTTGAAATCAGTAATCAATGCTGGAAGCTCATGAACCAATGAGAGGCAAACAACGTTTGCCGCTTTGGCCGCTGATAGTAAGTCCCCAGTAACGCTTGTATTAAATATGGCGTAGCGGCTGGCGGTTGTGCTAAACCAAGCGGCCAGATTTGTATCCACCATATCTTCCAGAACGGTTGTGGGAGCAACTGCTTGGTATTGTGGTAGCAGAGCGCCGCCCGCTTTTAGCAATATCTCGATATCCAGATCCATTTCAGTGGTGTAGTAGCGAGCGAGCGCCAACAGAAGCATTTGAGCACCATTGGCATGCGCATCATGTCCAACGAGTAGAAGCTTTCGTGGGTTAGTTGCAAAATCAGTTTCTGATGATTTTTTCAAAACGCGGTAGGTAGCATTGAGATAGGCGTGTCCGTAGTGGACATCTGGTTCCAGATAAGCGGCTTCGGCCCATTCATTCCACGCATTGATGAATACCAATGGTTCTTTGTCTACCGGGTGATTTATAGCAAAATCAACAGCGCCTGTTAACCACTCCCTATAAGCTGTCGGCGTTGAACCTTGAAGAGTGACACCATTACCCTCACGGCGTGCATCGTTATCCCAGGAAGGCGATACCGTTTTAATCAGTGGGTAGTCGGGGGCAGGCTCATTGAGGGATTTTGCCACGACATCGCCATATGCCCGGATCTGTCCTTCATAGTCGTTATCGAATACAAGATGCTCGCGATTTCTGCGTTTTAGGTCGCGGGACACTTTATGAGGTGGAAATTCAATGGCACCATCACAACTGAGTGCGTAGGGGTCTCTGTCCAGGTAGCTTTGTACCATGTAGATGATGGGTTGCACTCCATGATCACTCGCCCATTTTTCTCGCCAGCGGGTTAATGTTTCTGCAGTGTCAGGAATTAGTGATGCTCGATACAGAATGAATAAGGGTCTTCCCTGAACCTGCGTGTAACGAGGGTGGGTCATGTATTTTGCGGTATCCGCTAGGAAATCGTCTTCATCTTCCAGCGAATAGTCTTGCGCTATCAGGACATCGTCTTCTCTGCCATCCCAACGACGAGTCCAATTCTCGTTTGCCCACATGATGCAGAATTCCTGATCAATGTCGCTTTCTGCAAACAGATCCAGGGGTTTGTCCATCAAGCGTTTGCCATTGAACCAGTAGTAGTAAAAACAGAATGCCTCGATTCCTGCTGCTCGGGCTAGAGCAGCCTGCGCCTTGAGAGTGCCAACGTTGCTTAAATCATAGAAACCAAGATCCCTGGGTATGCGAGGTTGATAATGCCCTTGAAAGCGAGGAGTGCCTCTTGAAACGTTCCTCCATTCCGTGAATCCTGCTCCCCACCAAGCGTCGTTCTGCTCAAAGGTGTGAAACTGAGGAAGGTAGAATGCAATTGCCTTAGCTACGGTGGTCTTTGCCGGAGTGTCAGGTGTACATCGATTCTCGAAATCAGGGCCTGGATTGGCAAAGTACCGGATACTGTTCGCATGGTCGGCAGGCGTGGGTCTCTCTCCAAAAACCGTTTCGGTACTGCCTGGGTTGTTCATTGCCTGATTTTTAGCAGGTTTAATCCTATCGAATTTTTTCACCCAAGCACGTAGCCGGGCCTGTACAGGCGAAAGGGTTGTTGCTGGAATCTTAGTGAAGCCAGAATTTAAGCGTTGAGACCACATTATTTCAAGCTAAGATCCACTGTTGACGATGTGCCATCAATCACTTGTCGGGCACAATGATGGGGTTACTCGGTGCAAGGAGTGGGCCATCGTGAATTGATTGACCCATGATGGCCTTCAAATTGCTGAATCAGTTACATGTCTCAAGCCATAGCTAAACACTCATCTGTCCCAAAAGTTGCCGTCGTTCTTTGCACATACAATGGGGCTCGTTATTTGGCGGAGCAGGTTAATTCTCTGCTTGCGCAAGAACCAACCGTTACCATCGTTGCGTCTGATGATGTGTCTTCAGATGGTACTGCTGAGAAACTGACAAACTTGCTGCGTCCCGAAGTTGATTCTCTGATCATACAGCTAAGCAACCTAGGCTACGTTCGAAATTTCGAGACAACTCTTAACCGGGCTTTGGTATCTGGGGCGTCCTATTTCGCATTGTCTGATCAGGATGATATCTGGGATGAAGCTCGCGTGGCTTGCGGTATGCGGAAAATGGCAGAACTTGAAAAAGAACACGGTATAAGCGCACCGCTATTGGTTCATTCCGACCTTCGTCTTATCGACGCTGATGGGAGGTTACTGCATAATTCATTTTTAGCCTATCGACGCTACCGTATTGGTAGTGATCGGAATCTAGCCTTAGTTCTCGGTGAGAATGGCGTGATGGGAAACACCGTCCTGATGAATCAAGCGATGGCCAAGTTGTGTCTGCCTTTCCCTGATCAGCTGCATGTGCACGATTACTGGATAGCGCTGTTGGCTGAGTTGTTTGGTCACCGAGCCATGCTAGATATACCGATGGTGGGTTACCGTTTACATGCGCAGAATGCGAGTAACACCGCGAGTTCCATGCGTAAAGGTTATCGAACAATATTATCGAATGCCACTTGGAAAAAATTATGGAGTAGGGATTTCAAACTTCCGTTTAAAGAAGATTCTCGACTTCTTACGCTGAATAATTTGTTGGATAATATGGAGAGATTTCCAGATTTAAAAGTCGATGATGTGAAGCAGATTGAGTCATTTAGACACTATCTGATTTTCAAACAGCCACGTCTGCGCAGCTTCTTATACCTACTTGAATCTAATACGGTAAGAAGTGGATTTCTTTTCCGAGCAAGGCTTTTTGTGGTGATTATGCTGACTGGTCGTTACTCACGTAAGTAACGAACAAGCAGTAAGGTCAGCTTGAATTAGCTTGCTAAATTTTTGAACGAGTCGACTCCCAAAAATCGAATTATTGCCGATAAGTTGTAAATAGTCTGGTGGTATTTCAAATTTGTTCAATTAAGGAGTTGTGGTTGATGGTTCTGCGAATTTCTAGGTTAGCTTGTCTAGTAGCATATGCGGCTATCGTGCAGATGGCACTAATATCAGGTGCATCAGCGGAGCTGCGAGTCACAGATGACTACATTGCCCTGGTGTTTGAAGCGGAGGATGGTGATAGCCGGGCTGAACGCTGGGTACTGATGAATAGCAGTACACCTGAGCAGGAGAATGATCCTGATGCGAATCATTCTGATGGTGCCAGTGGTGGGGCCTATATAGAAATGCTACCAGATATGCGTGTGACACATGATGATGAATTTGGTCCGCCAACCGCAATTTGGCACGAGCCAGGCGATGGGCCAGAAGTCCACTAC
The DNA here is from genome assembly GCA_047629055.1 of Halioglobus sp. Lineage (GTDB taxonomy): Bacteria > Pseudomonadota > Gammaproteobacteria > Granulosicoccales > Granulosicoccaceae > Granulosicoccus. Next base: position 22,954 of record JBLHWG010000009.1, on the reverse strand, counting down.
ACGATGAATTTTCCTGAAGCTGGTAGGTATTATGTCCATATTCGTGCTTATTCGACAGGTACTGAAGATAATGGAATTCATGTTGGGATTAATGACACCTGGCCTGACAGTGGAAAAAAAATGCAATTCTGTACAGCAGGTCTCGAATGGCAGTGGTCAGGACGACAGCGTGATTCTGGTGGTGCCGGCGCCTGTGGTGCTGATAAAACTATTTGGATAACGGTAGAGGAACCGGGTGAGCAAACCTTCATGATTACGCCTCGTGAAGACGGCTTCGAAGCCGATAGGGTTATGCTTATTAAGGATCTTTCTAACAACACGCGTATCTGTAGTCCGACGGGTAGCGATGACGTTACTTGTGTTAATGGCAGTCTGGAGAATATAGATGATGTCGTGGACATGGCGGTGAGTTCGACTATCGATCAGACTCAAGTCGAATTAGGGGCGTCCGTCGTTGTATCAATTGTTGTTCGCAATAATGACGGCTATGACCGCGCCTCCAATGTTATGTTGAGTGTTGCTGAGGGCGTTGGGACTTTATGGAATGCTGTGGGTATTTCTGAAGGTTGTGCTGTCGATGGATCTGCTATTACGTGTGATCTGGGCACCGTATATCCTTCGAGCCCGGGAGACGAAGGCGATATAGAATTTGAATTTACGTTAGAGTCCTTGCGGAGCGGTGAGCTTGAAATTCCCGTATCGATAGATACCAGCAGTGTTGATGGATCACAGAACAATGACGACGCGAATAAAAGTGTCGATGTGACGGATGATGGTAGTACTCTGAGCGCTCTGTCGTTGCAGTTGGCAGATACCAACCTTGCATGGATTAGTGATGTGGAAACTCGTGTTGTTGCCATAGCAAGCAACAGCGGGCCTGGTGATGCCACTGATGTCGTCTTAAGTATCAGCGTTCCTGCTGGGCTGACTATGAGCACTCTACCTACCGAATGTACTGGCAACACTGAAATACAATGCAGCTATGAGACGATCGCTGTAGATAGTCAGATATCACTGGACTTTGGTATTACTCCGGCAGCCGCAGGCCTCTACTCGGTCAGTGTTGGTGCAAAAGCCTCTAACCTCAATGGTGAAGCTGCTGCTAGCTCAATAATTGTGAGCGTTGAAGATGCTGATGGTGGCGATACTGGTGCAGATGCCGGGGGCGATGGCACAGGTAGTGAAACTGATGGTAGTACAGATAGTTCCACAGAGCCTTCAGCCCCGGTCGCGAACCGATCAAGTACCGGTGCAATGCTATGGTGCACACTTATGCTCTTGGCCCTTGCGTTGTACATGAGGCAGATTCACCTGTCACGGGTTGGGCGTATGGAACTAGTTAGGCTGGCAGTTGGCAGGAACAGTTCGTAAGTTATTAGCCAACGGCGTCAGATCTATAGCGGGCTCAATGATGCGCTTGAACAGCAGTTTCATTCTTGCGCTATCAATGTCAACCGGACGCTGGCGAGTCTTTATGGCTTGCCAGTTTCCGTTTACCCATTCGGCAATTTCAAATTCGAAAACGTAGTCGTCTTCTATGCCCATCCTCAAGTCAGAGGCAATTAGCTGATTGCTCTGTACTGACAGAGCAAACGCACCTCGTGTAAACCAATCGAGTCGTTGGATGGGGGCATGAGCAAGCCAATGCGCACACGCGATTTTTCCATTGTTATAGCTGTCGAGTTTTAGTGATCTCGATTCATCCAATAGTGAGCTATACCCTTCCAAGTACTGTGCATCAGTGATGACCACAACACGCCACAGCACTGAAAATGGAAAGGGCGCTATCAGGATACGATTTGCCTTCACGCCTGTGTTGCTCAGCTCTTCTTCTACGAGTTGCCTGACATGCATTTGGGCGAATAGCGTCCAGGCGAGGTAACAACTACTGATAGTCAGGCCGGTTATGACAAATGGTTTTGCCACCTCCCAAGACTTTCGATACGCCATCACCACGCCCACTACTAGAGGCAATGTGTACAAAGGCTCGATAATGAACGCAGAACCCCACGCGATGGGCGGGGATGCCATCGGCCAAAGTAGTTGAGTGCCGTATATCGTAAATCCATCCAGCAGCGGATGGGTGACTAAAACTAACCAACATCCTAGCCACCATTGAGAATATGCGCATGCTGCCTTCGATCGCCAGAAGCGTTGGTAGCCACGTTGGCACATCCACGCTATGGGGAAGCTAACAAATGTCAGTACAAACAGCGAATGACTAAAGCTTCGATGATAGGTGAAGTTGGCGATAGCGCCGTCATACGGGATGAGTACGTCCAAGTCTGGCAGTGTCCCAAGGGCCGCCCCGAGTACTAAGGCTCCACGTCCTAACCGTGAGCCAAGTGTAAGGTGCGCAACTGATGCCCCAAGAGCGATCTGAGATAGTGAATCCATTTGACTTTGATGACGCTAAGCGTACTGCAGCGAATTTAGTTTATTGCGCTGTGGCTTGTTGAAGTTCGTCTGTAAGTCGTTTATCGCTGTGCGCCTTGGGAGCTGAAAACCCAGCCAGTAAACGGTAGGCGACAGGTGTTAGGAAGAGGGTGAACAGAGTCGCCATACCTAATCCGCCGACGATGACCCAGCCAAGTGCAATTCTTGCCTCCGCGCCAGCGCCCGATGCTAAAACTAGAGGCACTCCACCCAGTACGGTGGAGAACATGGTCATTGTGACAGGCCGGAGTCTTCGCGTTGCGGCCTGCAGTGCCGCCTCTTTAACGGACAGTCCTTCATCGCGAAGCTGATTTGCAAATTCAACAATTAGTATGCCGTTCTTGGACATGATCCCCACCAGTAGCACCAAGCCTATCTGGCTGTAAATATTAAAACTAGTGCCTGAGAAGTAGAGAGCAAACACTGCACTGGCAAGCCCCAGCGGTACTGTGAACATGATAATCAAAGCGCTCAGGAAGCTTTCGAATTGAGCGGCTAAAACCAGAAACACAATGACCAATGCAAAGCCGAAAGTCAGTGCTAAGCCACTAGAGGTTTCATTGAGGGTTGCGGCCTCGGCCAGTGGAATTAACCTCATATCCGCATCGAGTATTGGGGCAGCCAGTCGTTCCAGTTCAGTCATACCTTCTCGTAGCGACATTTCGGGTGTTAGGCTTGCAGTTACAGTGACCGCTCTGAATCTCTCTTCTCGTGGCAACGACGGGGCTATGGATGATTCAGTGAGAGTTGCGATTGAAGACATTGGAACGATTCTGCCATCGCGTGTTTTAAGGAACAAATTTGCTAAATCTGTAGGGTCGTTAATAGGTTGGGTGCTGGAAACAAGTTTTACAGCCACCGCTCGATCATCGATAAAAACATCGCCTAATGTGCGACCGTCCAGTACGGACTGCATTGCTGCTGCTAGTCCATCGATGGCAATTCCCAAGTCTGAGGCTCGTTCTCTATTGATGTTGATGGATAATTGAGCCTGACTCTTTTCATAGCTTAAGCCCACACGACCAAATTTCGGATTTTTCTCCAACGCTTCAACGAGCTGATCACCACGTTTAGCCAGTTCGTTGTAACTATTTCCTGCGATGGCGACCTTCAAGCCAGAACCAGCACCACGAATTCCTAGGCTGTTGGGTTGTATTGCGAATGCGCGAACTCCCGGGATTCCAAATAGCCCACGATTTAGCTCGCTAACAATCTCTGCTTGACTGCGTTCACGTTCGTCCCAAGGTTTTAAGGTCATCACCATAAAACCACCGTTGGTACTACCGCCACGACCGGATATCGAAAATATGTTTTTAGCTTCACCGTTGTCAATAAATGGCTGAATCAGTTCCTCAATTTTCTTCATTTGTGACTTGGTGTATTCCAGGCTGACACCCTGCGGAGCTGAGATTCTCAATAACGCTACAGATCGATCCTCACGAGGAGTCAATTCTTCAGGAATTGAAGAGAGTGTTTGCCATGCAAATACCGCTATAAGCACTGCCGTCGTAACAACGACAAGTGGGAAATCCAAACACAGACGTAGTATTTTTGCGTATAGCCGAGCACAGCGATGGCCGAATCTTCTAACGACTCCAGAGATTCCTTTTGCCTGGTCAGCAGGTACATCTGTTGTTTTGTTAGCTAGTACTTTCGACGCCAACATGGGGCACAGTGACAGTGCGACGACTGATGAAATAGTTACTGATATGGCGAGTACGAAACCAAATTCCCGGAATAAACCGCCCGCTTTTCCAGGCAGAAATGACAGTGGAATGAATACAGCAGCTAACACTGCGGTGGTGGTTATAACAGCGAAGAAAACTTGACGCGTGCCTATGACTGCTGCAGCCCGTGATCCCATGCCGGCATTTCGTCGGCTGACAATATTCTCTAATACAACAATCGCATCATCGACAACCATGCCGGTTGCGAGCAGCAGGGCCAAGAGGGTCAATATGTTTATAGAAAACCCAGCAAGCCAAATCCCAGCAACTGTGCCGATAAGAGCGACCGGCATGGTTATCGCTGGAATGAGTGTGGCCCGCCAGTTGAGTAGAAAGATAAAGATTATGGAGATAACGATGGTGATAGCCAGGGCCAAGGAAAAAAGAACCTCCTTGATAGAGCCGTTGATGAATACAGCGTCATCACTCGTTACTTGAATGTCCATTCCAGAAGGGAGTGTTGGACGAATTGCATCAGCAGCTGCATGCACTTCTTTCGAAATAGTCAGTGTGTTTGATCCAGCCTGTTTCAGAATGCCAAAGCCAATACCGGTTCGGCCGTTTGCTCGTAGAGCCGTTGCCCCAGTGTCCGCACCCAGCGTGACAAAGGCGACATCGCCAATGCGAGTGCGATCGTTGATGAGCAATTGCTGAAATTCCTCAGCTGATGCGATAGTTGCACTGGCTCGGACGGATAAGCTTTGGGTGTCGCTAGAAAGCGAACCAGCAGGCGTGTCAAAAGCTGCGCTCGACAATGCTCGTGTCAGGTCGGCAACACTCAATCCCCGACTGGCAAGCTTAGTTTGATCTACGTCTATTCTGAAAACTTGCTCGCGATCTCCATAAACTTGAACGTCTGCTACGCCATTAATAGCTGTAAAATCATCAAGTACCTGATTCTCGACCACTAGCGTCATCTCTTCGGGGCTCATGGTCGCCGACGTTAGAGCTAGGCGCATTATGGGCTGTGCATCGCTGTCAGCTTTAACAATCCGCGGGTCGTCGACGTCGTCTGGCAAATCTCTTGACACTCGTGAAATAGCATCTCTCATGTCGGAGGCAGCAAAATCTAGATTAACCGATTCACGAAAATCGACAGTGACACGGCTTCTTCCGAAAGACGACGACGATGAGATGGACTTAACACCGGGAACACGGCCCGCCGCTGACTCTATTACGGCAGTGACTTCCCGATCAATAGTTTCTGGTGAAGCGCCGCTGAAGCTTGTTGTGATCGTGATGACAGGGCTGTCGACCGCGGGAAGCTCTCGTACTTCAACACCTGCAAGTGCTGCCAGTCCTGCCACGATGATGAGCAGACTCAACACCATAGCGAGCACTGGGCGCCTGACGAATATAGCAGTTATTCCTTCCCCTACACCGGCAACTGTAGCCGCCGTGCTGACATTGGAATTTACACTGTTCATGGACGACCGCCTGCTGTTCGGACAGACGCTCCTGGTCTTAGTGAAAGCAATCCTTCCTTGACTATCGAGTCACCAGCTGCGATTTGTGCATCGACTAATACAGATTCGGGATTGCGCTGGATTATTGTGACGGACACGCGCTCTACTTTGCCATCTGACATCCGCCAGATGTAGGAACCTTTCGAATCCCATTGCAAAGAGAGAGGGTCAATAGCCGGGTACTCCAGTCCTGCGAATTTGAGCAGCAACTCGAATGACATTCCCGGCCGTAAACTATCCGAACTGTTATCCAGCTTTGCTTGCACTGGCAAGGTACGGCTGTCTGTTTCTATACGACTACCGATTCCACTGACACTACCCTTGTAGGTCTTACCCGGGTTGGCAAGCGCAATGGCGTCAATTGGTTGGCTTAGGCTGATCTTGTTGGCAAATGTTTCGGGGATCCAGAAATCAACGATAATAGTGGAGCGATCATCGATGGTTATCAGCTCAGTCTGAGGTGTTACGTAATTACCCTTGTCCACGGGAACCAACCCAACTATTCCCGATATAGGCGCCGTCACGGTTCGTCGTGCCAATTTCAACGCCGCCTCACGCAAGGCGAGCTCAGCGTCCGCTAGCGATGCCTTTGCACGGTTAAGTTCTACTTCAGTGCTGGTTTTAGATCGGTAGAGTTTCGTCAATCTGGTGGCATCAGTCGCGGCATCAGTTGCGGCCCTCGATGCTCTATCTCGCGCTATTAATTCAGACTCATTATCTAGCAGGGCTAAAACGTCGCCTTTTTTGACCTGCTGTCCGGCGGTCACCAACATGTCGGTAAGAATGCCTCCGGAGAGTGGTACGACACTGACAGAGGCAACAGCCGTTCCGCTTCCTACCGCTTTTAGCCGGTCGTTAATCAGTGCCACTGTGACGGGGCTAGTAACGACTAGCGCAGCGCGTCTGCCACCTGATCTGCTACTTTCACCCGCTTTTGCAGGACGTCCAGAGCCTCCGGCAACTTGTGCCGGTTTACCACTGACCTTGCCGGCAGGAGCAGACCCGCCTGTACTGGCAGCAGGTTGCGACGTAGGGTATTGTGGAGAGTCTGTAGGCAAAGCGGGATTCATGCGAAACCACATAAATACCGCGAATCCCACCACGACGAATAAGCTACTGAGCTTCCACATAATTTTTAGTTTTTACAATAAAAAATCTAACTTGAGAGTACGCTTTTACGTTTGAAACTTGCAACGCTTCTCAGTGAATTCCACATTATTTGCACACTGAGCTGGTACCCAATAAATTCGTGCCAGACATTTCACTCTGGCATGACTATAAAAAGGCGCGCTATGCGTACCAAGCGCCGCGAACAACTTTGATGCCTTCCATTACCTGGACAAATGCATTCGGATTAAATGCGGTTGCGGCATCTAAGTCACCCAGAACACTAAAACTGGCTTTCAATGCTGTACTACGAGTAATATTTGTCATATTAGATATCACTTCAGGTTGTGTAAAAAGGTGAATTGCGGGCTAAAACAACGCCTGTGTTGATACGCTTGTATTCGAAATACGCACACTGATCCTGATGAGAGGAGACAGTATGAATCGATCAAAATTCCCTAAGGGCTGGATTTTGGCTACTACTATTATGGTTGTAGCGTTAAGCACCAGTAATCCAGTTAGGGCAGATCGAATCACAGTGTCAGTTGCAGAACTGGATCAAGCCTTATACGAATTAGAATTCGAACCGGATGCAATCTCTCGCTTGGCTCTGCTGAAAATACAATCGGAAATCAATGCAGCTGGTTTGGCATTGTTGGCTGGCGAGGTCCTGTTTAGTGAGTCGGTCTCTGATGTTGTCGTTGATTCAGGCTGTAATAGTACTGAAATTCGAACTGTGGACACAACTGTCGCTCTAGGGTCAGGTTTCAGTATATCCTTGAATCTGGATTCTCTCTATGAGCCCATCAACTTGTCACTTAAGTTGGACGCTCGAATATCCGTCAGTGGACGAGCAAAGCAGACTGTTGGTTTTCGTCTCGGTAGTTGTCAGCAGTTGGCTAACGATAATTTTTCGTTTACTGCAAGCGGATCGGCCAGTCTAAACCTCTCACTGAGTTTGCAGCTCAACCCATCACTTGATCATGATAGCCGCTCTTTGATAGTCAGACCTGAAGTTGCGCTTAGTGGCAACTTGGTCAACCAGGGAATCACTGTCCATGTCAGCGATTCACTTTTGCGCAATATTCTAGAAGATTATCTTGAAGACGAAATTGATGATGCTCTTAACAACGCTCAGATAGTGTCAGCGATAGAGGCGCTGGAGCAAGGTCTGTCTGATGCACTTGCGGAGCAACTCGACAATGGGGAAATCACGATTGAATTACCTTCACCGACCGACGAACAGATTGATACTTTGTACATACTGTTGTCGCCTAGTGCGGATTTTTCTTTATCACTGGGTTATATGCGTACGGAGCGTGTCGCCTTACTGGCAGCACTTATTTTGAATGATACGGCTGCAATTGAGGAGGTGTTAAGCGACGCAGTACAATGCGAAGCGGCAGGTTTCCTTCAGGCCAGCCTGATGCATGAGCCGGTCTACCGGGTAAGTGATCTGGGCTGTGAATTGACACAGATTCCTACTGCCTCGGTTACTGGCCAAGACGTAGTTGCCGACCCCTGGTTTATTGATGCACGGTGTCAGCTACCTCTGGATTATTTCGAAACTTCGACAGTTGATTACTGCACCCAGGTTCTTGATACGCAACGTCTTGGAAATGCTGATTCCTTTCAGGATGAGCTAGGCCGTTGGACGTTATCTCCCGGAACGCGTTTTGATATCGGCGCTGTACCATTGGCTGGCAAGCAACAACCCTTTACACAACGGGTTAACTACAAATCTGTGTCTACTTCTATGGGGGAGTGCGCACTTGAGATGAGAATTCATAGCACAGTACCGACGAGCAATGCACAGACTGAAGCTCTTAGTCCATCACGCGCAGTAATCGCATTCCACGGCGGGAGTTGGCAAAGGCGATCCTCGGGGGCGCTGGGAATTGAATCCTTGGCAACACAATTCGTTAATGCAGGATATGTAGTTTTCGCACCGTTCTATCGTTTGATAGGAACGGATGAAGGCAATGACGCCTGTAATGATGCCACTCTAGGTGAAGTGCTGGAGGATGCTCATGATGCATTGAGCTGGGTGCAGAGCAACGGCGCCCGTTATGGAGTGCAAGACAAGCCTATTCTATTCGGTCAATCTGCTGGCGGTCATTTGGCGGCAGTACTTGCAGTTGAGCGACCCGATGAGATCAAAAATGCGGTTCTGTTTTATGCGCCAACTGATTTTGCTGAATTTGCCAGACAATTGATTGATGGCGAGATAACTACCGAAACGGGCAAGGGGATTCTTGAAGCGGTCATTGGAGAGACATTAGAGACCTTGGATATTCAGGACCCTATAGTTCAGAGGAATGCTCTTGCGGCAAGGGTGGTTAATGGCCCTGCATCGCTTCCCCCGTTTTTTCTTCTTCACGGTCAGAAAGATACCGTTCTGCCCGTAAGTCAATCTATTCGAATGTGTAACGCTCTGGCGGGAAATCCAGAGCTAGGACCTGCAACTCGCATAGATGTTTCAACGGGCGCGCTTCGTAGTATCGTCAGTTGTGGGAATGCTGGAAGCGAATTACATCTGATAGCAGAAGGAGAACATGCACTAGATCTGTGTATTGACGAAGAACTGTGTCTTTCCGGGTCCCCAGCAAGCGCTAGGCTGACAAAAGATTCGATCAAATCCATGTTGAGTTGGATCAGTGAGGTGCCTGTCAATTCGTCTCCGCTTCAGGATGGAAACTCAGATGGATTAGTGAGTAATTCGGGTGGTGGAATTGGGTGCTGGGGCTTACTGGCTCTGATATTAGGCAATTTCGCACGTCGAATCTGTAGATAGGTTTATAAGGAAAGGGCGGGATGTATTTAGTCACAGGTGCATCCTCAGGTATTGGTCGTTCTGTTGCCTGTGAACTACTAAAGCGAGGTTTTTCTGTTGCTTCAGTTGCCAGGCGTTCAATGTCTAGTTCGGTGTTATCCCAGTACGGTAAGCAAGTTATCTCGATCAATGCGGATGTTACAACCGAGAGCGGTCTGAACACCATTGCATCAGTCCTAACAGGTCGCTTAGTGCATGGAGTTGTGCATGCGGCTGGGTCTCACATCGCATTGGCGAGTTACGCACATCTGAACAGCGAAAGTATGAATCGAGATATGTCGGTACATGTGTCGGCGCCTATCGCGATAAATAATCGTCTAGCCCAGCAGCTAGAGGGTGTGCGAATTATTTATATAGATTCGTATTCAGCTAATGCACCACGCGTAGGCTGGTCTGGCTATTCTATTGTTAAGGCGGCGGCTCAAATGGCAGCTAAATCTGGCGTGGCAGAAATGTCTCATACTCGTATCATCAGAGGTTTTCCGGGAGGAGTCAAAATGCCACTGGTCGAAGCCGTATTGAATTCGGAATTTACATCAACTACGGCCCTAGCGTTTAGAGAGTTGGATGCAAAAGGTGACATCGTAGAACCTGCAGGAATTGGTCGCTACATTACGGACATCTTAGTGCTGGCAACCGACCAACAATTAGAGGTGCGTGAGTTCTGGGATTTTAACAATCCTGCTGATCGTGTTTTCTGAGCTATAGCCTTATTGAAAACTAAACGGCACTCTGTAGCTGCATATAATTATGTAAGGGGTTCTGCATAACAGCGCTGTTATCCAGTCTTTGACTCATCACACAATCATAAAAACCTAGGCCTCTGTTCAGCGCACTCCACACGTGCGGAGTGAATATGGTTGAATCCAAATGGATGCACAGGCTTTGATATAAATGGGCGATCTGCGTTCGATCCAGCTTGTACATTACGTTTATCATTGCTAAGGGATTCGCTATTGGTCTTGGGAAGCCTGCTATTTATATTCTGCCCATCAGCATTGACTACGTGAAATCGGTATTTTGTTTGCGATAGCTTACGCACCGTGTTGAGTGATTCTCTATCGTTGCGGAGTTCTTTTGCAACGTTGAAAATACCGGTGTTGTCCGCGTGCGGCTGTATGGAAAACTGTTCATTTATGCGATCTTTGCTGCTGGCAACTGGTTGAATGCTATAGCCGCCCTCATGGGCAAGGGTGTGATGCATTTGAAAAATAGACACACCGTTAGATACACAGGTTGTCCCACCATCTGCTCAGTATTTGATATGGTGAATCTGTAAATTATGTGTTTGTGTGCAACCGTCAAACTGACAATGCTGGTCGCGGTTTCTTATTGCACGTGCCGAAGTCAATCAGACTCAATGTGATTAAATTATCAACTCCGTTTAGATTCATAGAGGATGGAGGTGATGATGCCGCACTCTAATTGGGGAGGCAGGCATTGTGCCAAAGGATGCAAAAAATAAACAAATAAAGATCTTGCGAATTACTACTCTAGTGCGGTACTAATATAGGTACACCCATAGCAGAGGAGATCAATCTCTCGCGATAAATCATATGCTTATCGCTAACGTAAAGTGCTTGTCTATTGGCAAAATTAATTTACCAACTGCTTTAAAGCTGGAAAGGTGTCGGTGAAAAATAGCATAACCTTTGTTAAGGTATGCAAGGCCAACGGGCCAAATCTGATTTCATACTGACCAGGCTAAGATTAAAGCGTTAGAACCAACCGGTAACGTAATTGTCATTGGGCAATCTGCATAGGAATGTATAAAGCTAACTGTTTCCTTGTAGGTGGCCAGCCGGAGTTTCTCCGGCTGGTTTTAATGTTACTCGATGAGTTCTTTCTGCCTGCACAACCGGCGAAGCGCTAATTATCGCCCCGAATCCGCAGCTTAAATAGTCTTGCTTCCGGCTAGCAGATTATCTGCTTGATGGATGTGATGAAGGAGTGGTTCTGACAGAGCACGCGGCGTCCAATTTTTTGTATGAGTGTTCTGTGCACTTGTGTGCACGTCGCTTTTCCTGCAGCTTCAGCATTGTGCTTTGAGCGGACCAAGTTGGTGCAAGCTAGTTGGTAGTCAGCGCAATTTACTTCACTCGTATGTCGGTTTAAATCAGCAATAAACAATACACTCTCGACAGTCTGCTTCGCTGATAATCAAGGGGTTTTCAAAAAGTGAACATTTCCCTACCATTCGGTTCACTCGTTTGGTAGCCGATTTAGTACCTGTCGTGTTTCACTCTAGGCTGGACATTGTGTGGAGCGCTTAGTGAGGCTGGGGTCGGCCAGCTGGTCATCCGACTAGTATCAGTAGCAAAATGTCAATACGACTGGTCAGCGATTATGCGCCGCAGTTCTTCCGCATGCCCCAGAAAAGCTCGGCGTCCATTTTCGGTCATGCTGGCCCACATTCGTTGCCGACCATTCAGGGCACCCCTCCGAAACTTGACATAGCCAGCAGTATCCAAATGCTTTAGATGTTTCGATAGAACTGAATCGCTAACATCGAGCTCATCGCGCAACACTTGAAACTCTGCGTCTTGCAGCGGCATCAAGAATGCGCATATCTGCAGCCTCTTGGGGGCGTGTATAGTTTCATCAAAGCGTGCTTTAGTCGTCATTGCGGTGGTGGCGCCTTTCGCTTTCGCTAAGTAAGAATATGATCTTGCCAGCTATTAAACCTGTTGCCATGGGTATCCACGAGAGATCATAAGCACGCCGAAAATAGATCCCACCGAAGAACAATGCGATGAGGAATGCGCTCACCCCAATGAGTCCCCACATGGCTGACTTTTTTCTGGAATGGCTCTAGCCATCGCACCGGTTTTATCGTGACTGGAAGTGATAAATAATGCGATAGCCAACGCAATTAAGAGGCCTGGAAAATTACCCGAGTCCTGTTGGGCATAGAGGGCGAATCCAACGGTGACGATTAGAGCTACACCAATAACATGCCAACGTGGTGCAGTTCCCCGCTTGTGGCCCGCGGCATTCATCCTTTCTATACTGTTGAGTGCATCTTGCGTCTCATCGGGTCTAATAGAATTGTTATCAGTCATGATCTTGTCTTGCCATAGTGGAAAGACAAGTTTACACCATCTCTTTCCACTGCGGCAAGAGATGGATGCAAGTTAGTCGCGACCGGCCGCTGTGGTTTTCCGACCGCACGATTTGCGAAAATGAAGGCCTGCATTAGCAGAATAAATGAACAGAATACAAAAGCAAAGTGTTCACTATTATGACTCACAAGCCGGACCGTGGTCGAAGCTCGTTAAACAACCCGGCTGGGTCGAGTCCAGTGTTAGTTTTGCTATCAGGCCTCGTAGTCCCGTAGGTCTGGATTGAGGGTTTTCCAGCCAGAGAATATCGCTAGACTTAGTGACATTTAAATAAAAGCGTTAGTTCAAAAGAGGCTGCCCAGAGCCTTCTAAAGTATAAAACTTTACAGGTCAAGGCTTATGAAGCGCATCATTTAACAGCCAGAACTCGAGGGGTATTACACAGGCACTCAACACCCGTATCTGTAATCAGAATGGGTTCTGTAACCTCTAGGCCGCCATCGTCAAGCCATAATGCGGGCATGAAATGAAACGTCATGCCTGCTTGTAATATTGTTTGATCATTACTGCGAAAAGACATGGTTCGCTCGCCCCAGTCTGGTGGGTACGATAATCCGATAGCGTAGCCGCAACGATTGTCTTTTTTTAATCCATGTTTATTCAGTGTGCTATTGAATGCGTTTGCTATGTCAGCGCACAGGTTTCCAGGCTTGGCCATGGCTAGGCCTGCATCGACAGCTTCTAGAACAGCAGCTTCGGCACGTCGGTATTTATCGGGTGGTTCGCCTAAAAATAGGGTGCGTGACTGAGGGCAGTGATATCGTTTGTGGACACCTGCAATTTCAAAAAAAGTGCACTCACCTGATTTCATTGGGCTATCGTCCCATGTCAGGTGAGGTGCCGTTGCATCCATGCCGGAAGGTGTCAATGGTACGATGGCGGGGTAGTCACCCCAGCAGTCATCGACACCTTCAATACTGGCTGCGTAAATGGCAGCCACAAGTTCATTTTTCTTTAAACCAGGTTCTGCGCGTTCAATGATTGTTCGGTGCATGTGCTCGACTATGCGTGCAGCTTTTCGCATGTAGCCAATTTCAGCGTCACTTTTTATGGCTCGCTGCCAGTTTACAAGTCCTGTTGCATCCATGAAATGACTACTGGGTAAATTTGTCACAAGGCTGGCATGAGCAGCAGCCGAGTAATAGTAGTTGTCCATTTCCACACCAATGGTGTTAGCGTTCCAGCCGCGTTCCAGTACCAAGGCAGCCAGCGTCTCCATGGGGTGTTTTTCGGGGTTCTGTACATAAGAATCTTCATAACCCACAACATTGTCATCAGCCATGATGACTGTGCGTAAAGCACCCAATGCATCAATGCCTCGTCCCCACCAGGCAGGCTCTCCAGTGGGACTTACTATGACGCATTGATGGGTATAGAACGACCATCCGTCGTAGCCAGTGAGCCAGGCCATATTGGATGGATCGGTAACAAAGAGAAGATCTATACCGCGCACATCCATTTGCGCGCGGGTTTTCGACAATCGAGTCGCATATTCTTCATGAGTAAAATTCATGAAAATGTTCCTGTGTGCAAATTAGCTAGCGGAGAGTCCACGTAGTCGTTCAGAACGTCTTCGCAGCATTTCGAGAACAGTCAGCAGCACGATAGATATTGCTACCATTATGGTGGCTACTGCCAGAATGGTCGGGGAAATTTGCTCACGCAGCCCGGTAAACATCTGCCATGGCAGTGTTTTCTGTGCAGCTGACCCCATGAACAACACAACAACCACTTCGTCAAACGACGTTATAAATGCGAACAGAGCGCCAGACACAACGCCTGGGATAATCAAGGGCATTTGTACTTTAAAAAAAGTGGTTATTGGGTTGGCTCCCATGCTGGCTGCTGCGCGGGTTAGAGAGTGATCAAAACCAACCAGAGTTGCAGTAACGGTGATTATGACAAACGGTGTGCCCAGAGCAGCGTGTGCCAGTATGACTCCCAGATACTCACCCTGTAATCCCCAACGGCTATAAAAGAAGAACATGCCGGCTGCAGATATGATCAAAGGCACAATCATAGGCGAGATAAGAATAGCCATGATGGTTCGACGGAAAGGGACATGGCTTTGTGATAGGCCAATGGCTGCCAGCGTTCCCAGGCTCGTTGAAATTATGGTTGCAGCGGGTGCGATGATGAATGAATTCTTCAGGGCTTTCTGCCAATCAGAACTGCCGAAGAAATCCTCATAGTGCTTCAACGAATAGCCAGCTGGATCTAAGGCCAGCATTTCTGGTGTATACGTGAAGAAGTCCTGAGCGTTAAACGACAGTGGAATGATGACCAGGATAGGGGCAATCAGAAAAAACAGAATGAACCCGCAAATTAGATACCTGAAGCTATAAAACCAGATTCGCTGCCCGGTTGATGCGTAAGGAGGAAGTGCGCTCATGAGTGTTCCTCGCTCACAGTGAATCGGGATAGGTTAGATATTGGCTCAAGTCTATTTTTCATAATCATTACCCTAGCTTCACGTTGTCAATACCAACGAGGCGATCGTAGGTCCAGTAAAGTGCTACCACCATAACGAGCAGAATAGTCCCAAGGGCTGCGGCTAGTCCCCAGTTCAGCGAGGAACTGATGTGGTACGCAATTTGATTTGATATAAATACACCCTTGGTTCCACCCACAAGCGCTGGAGTAATGTAGTAACCAATGGCGAGTATAAATACCAGTATGGAACCTGCGCCAATTCCGGGAATTGTGTTAGGGAAGTAGATTCGCCAGAATGCCAATGTGTCGCTGGCTCCCATCGATTTAGCAGCACGCATATAGGTGGGCGATATAGTTTTCATCACCGAATATAATGGCAGGATCATGAACGGTAGCAATATGTGTGTCATGGCTATGATGGTGCCCGTCATATTATTAATCATGACGAGGCGGCCAGCATCATCGACAAGACCTATCCACACTAGCAAGTCGTTTATAACACCCTGCTGTTGCAACAACACTTTCCATGCACTGGTTCTTACCAGTAGTGATGTCCAGAACGGCAGAAGGACTAATATGAGTACCATGTTAGATGAGCGAACAGACAAAGTTGCCAGAAGGTATGCAACTGGGTAGCCGAGTAATATGCAACTCATGGTTATTACCAAGCTTAAAAAGATGGTTCGCGTAAATAATGTCACGTAGAACCGCTGGTTCGCAGGCTTTTTTTCTATACCTGATTCGGTGCGCTTTGAATCGACAGCTGCAAGAAAATAGCTGTCGATGATTGGCGGTGCTAAACGTTTGATGGCCTGCCAGTTTTCAATCTTGGCCCAGCCGTTTTCAATTTTTAGAAATTGGCCAGTAAAGTCTTCAGTTGGAAAATTTTCAAGGGCTGCAGGAACGCCCGCAAACAGAGCTGCAACGTCAGGGTTCGGGCTTGATGCTATTTCCTTTAATTTGCTCGAGTCCATTTTGGCAATGTCTTGATAGAGACTTGCATAAGTAAAACCATGTGGAGCCAACAACGATGGATCTGCGTCATCACCTTTTTCAGACCGAAGCCACTTCGTCCAGTTGTTTAATGAAATTGTAGTGGCAGGGAATTCTGCAGGCCAATACTTGGATGTCGTGAGCGACTTCCATGCGGCAGGAGAATCCCAATCAGAGTTCAAGGCTACTAAGGCAGTCTTAGCAGCTTCGTTCTCAAGCTTTTTAATTTTACGACCCGATTTTCGGAACACACTGGAAATGCCAGGTTGGTCGTAGTTGATGCGACTGCCGAGCTTCGTATGAATTTTGAGTTCCTGCGCGAGCATCATGTCGTCGGCGAGAGCGGTGAATACCGATTCGTCGGGCAGCTCGCCAGATTCCGATTCCCAATCGTTCAGGGCCACAATGGTTCCTGGAATTGTTTTTTCGACGATGGAGTTTTCCACTGAGCGCCACAACATGTCGCCGATGGGAAAGATGAAACTGATGAGTACGAAAAGCAAAAGCGGTGCGATTAGCATCAACGCACGGAATTTTTCACGACGAAGTGCCCGGGCCAGACTTTGCTTTAGCGGCTGACCGTCCCTTGTGAGGGGGCCGTCATCGTCATATCCGGAGTGAGAAGTATCCAACGTTGTTGATGCGTTCACAGGTGTGCTCCGAGGGTGTTGCGGCAATGAAATCGGCTTGCGTCAAGATTAACAGTCTTTTCGGTCTGTCTCATAATAAGTTGAGCAGCTGAAATGCTCATATAGTTGTTTGGCAGGCCCTTAACGCAAACCGGAGCACTATAGTGCTCCGGCAGGTTTTGCATCTTCGATATCAGAACAGCGTATGCGATATCAAAGTCTGGCTAGTCAATCTTACTGTGCCAACCAAGTTTGGAATTTAGCATCCAGATCGTCACGGTTGTCAGCCCACCACTCGTAGTTGTACAAGAATGTATTCATAGCATTCTTAGGGTCGGTAGGCATATGTGGAGCCATGTCGATACCTAATTCAGCATGCTTGCCAACCAATGGAGCAGAAGAGGCACGAGCTGGTCCGTAAGAAATGTACTTGGACTGATCAGCGAGACGCTGAGTGTCTGTTGCAAACTTGATGTAATGAAGAGCACGTGCAGTGCGATCGGCATCAAGGCCCGTTGGGATAATCCAACCGTCAAGATCGAATACCTGAGCATCCCACAACATAGCAACAGGTTGATTTTGCTCTACGATAACCGAGAACAAACGTCCGTTGTAAGTTGAGCCCATCAGTGCTTCTGAGTCAGCTAACAGCTGAGGAGTTTCAGCACCAGCAGACCACCAGATAACATCGTCACGGATAGTGGCTAACTTAGCCAAAGCCTGGGTAACACCTGCATCTGTACTCAACACGTCATAAACGTCAGCCTTAGCTACACCGTCACAAAGCAGAGCCCATTCAACATTGTTGATAGGACGCTTTTCAAGTGAACGCTTGCCTGGGAATGTCGCTGTATCGAAGACTGCACAAATGTCCGTCGGTACGGCGCCGTTCCAAGCTTCAACGTCAGTTCGGTAACCCATTGTCGTTGAGTAAACGATTTGTGGAATGAAGCAATCAGAAACCAATAGGTCGCCGAAATCTTCTGAAGCTGGAGTACCATCTGGCGCTGCTGCTAGCTGTGTGTCAGCGTCGATTTCCATCGCAAGGCCTTCGTCACAAAGACGCATGGCATCAGCAGCTACGACGTCAACAACATCCCAAGTGACATTGTTGGCTTCGCTCATGGCTCGTAACTTAGCTACTGCTTCTGCTGAAGATTCATCATTGATGATTTCTACACCAGTGATCTCGCTGTAAGGCTTGTGGTACGCCTGAAGCTGTGAATTTGAGTAAGCACCACCCCAAGAAACAATTGTGAGTTGGTCCGCACAGTCTTCACATGCGGGCAATTCATCGGCTGCAGATGCAACCATGGCGACTGCGCTGAGCGCAAA
Organism: Halioglobus sp.; assembly: GCA_047629055.1. Taxonomy (GTDB): domain Bacteria; phylum Pseudomonadota; class Gammaproteobacteria; order Granulosicoccales; family Granulosicoccaceae; genus Granulosicoccus. Next base: position 4,873 of record JBLHWG010000009.1, on the reverse strand, counting down.
TGCGCCAGTCAGTCCTGCGATAAATTTCATACAAGGAACTCCTCTGTTGATTCCGGCACTAGAATAACATATGGCTCGCATGAGTCTCGTGCCAAAGCTGCACTAATAGAGGGAATTAAGCGGCCTATGTCACAGTTGGCAGCCCCTTTCTTGGGCGTGCGACTGATTACGACAGCATCCTGTCGCCAGTGGTCAACTATTGTGAAATCTGTCCCACATCACGGTGTGGGGCAAAAGTGTCGAGTCTAGCTGACTGGATCTAGCGCTTTGGCGTCTACAGCGCTCCAGCCCAAGTTGTAGGCTTGGCCTTCAACTGGAATGACAGATCTCCCGCCATTAGGAACCTTCACAATAAACTCATCGTTGCCAGCAACAGACATGACTATTCTTAAGTGGTCACCGAGGTACAACACTTCTCTGACGACGCCCTTCACAAGGTTGTCTCTATGGTCAGAAGGCTCTAGCTCTACGCGCTCTGGACGTAACGACAGTGTTGAACGAGATCCCACACCCTCGATGTTGACGGCTTGGGCTTCTACGTTAGTGCCGTCATCTAATGTTAGGGAACACAGATCACCGTTAATGGCGGTGACTTTGCCAGATAGCTTGTTGTTTTCACCAATAAACTGCGCAACGAATGAATTTTGTGGGCGTTCGTAGAGTGCATCGGGAGACGAAAGCTGCTGAATAACACCATCCTCGAAAACTGCAACTCGATCGGACATGGTTAATGCCTCTGTTTGATCGTGGGTTACATACACCACACTAACCCCCAAGCTTTCATGAATATGCTTGATTTCGTACTGCATTTGTTCACGAAGTTGTTTGTCCAGTGCTCCTAGAGGTTCGTCCATTAGGACAAGATCTGGATCAAATACTAAGGCGCGAGCTACTGCAACACGCTGTTGTTGACCGCCCGATAATTGTGCAGGTCGTCGATTACCAAATGGACCGAGTTCGACCATATCTAAAGCACGCTTGACCTTTTCATCGCGTTCGCTTTTCCCCATGTTACGAATTTCCAGTGGAAAAGCCAGGTTTTCAGCCACGCTCATATGCGGAAACAGGGCGTAGTTCTGGAAGACCATGCCGATGCCACGCTTTCGCGGTGGCACGTTATTGATAGGTTTGTCGTTAAGAAATATCTCGCCATGAGTGGCCGGTTCAAAGCCTGCAAGCATCATGAGACACGTTGTTTTGCCGGAGCCTGATGGCCCCAGCATGGTGACAAATTCGCCAGGCGCTATGTCCAGATTGAGATCTTTGACAACCAGAGCCACGCCGTCGTAACTTTTTTGAACATGCTCGAAACGAACGGCTGCTCCTCGGGTAGTGGAGGAGTCATTGCTTTTGATTGTTGAACTCATAACGTTTAATTACACCTTTATTTAACGATTAGATGATCAGGCCCATAGGCAAAACCGGTGATGTTTTTCGGTTGGTTGGCGCCAGCTTCTATCACGAGTATATCGTGCTCACGATAGCCACCGGCACCTGGCAGTCCTTCCGGTATTGTAATCATTGGTTCCATTGACACTACCATACCGGGTTCCAGCACGGTGTCGCAATCTTCGCGTAATTCCAGGCCCGCTTCGCGACCGTAGTAATGACACAGGACGCCAAATGAGTGGCCATAACCAAAAGAGCGATATTGCAGCAGGTCGTGGCTGGCGTAGAGTTCGTTTAGCTCCTTTGCCACGTCGCTGCAACGCGCGCCCTCGACCAGAAGCTCTTTGCCTCGGTCGTGGACTTCGCAATTTATTTCCCACATACGCCGAGACGCATCATCAACTTCACCGGCAAATAAGGTGCGCTCCAGAGCTACGTAATAGCCTGCTACCATCGGAAAACAATTCAGGCTCAGGATATCGCCTTGTTCAATTCGCCTGCTTGTGACTGGATTATGAGCTCCGTCTGTATTCAGTCCTGACTGGAACCAGGTCCAAGTATCCAGCAGTTCGCTATTGGGCCAAGTGTTGGCGATCTCGCGCACCATGGCGGCAGTACTTGCCAGCGCAACTTCATGCTCGGGGACACCAATTCCAATTGCATCTACAACTGCGGCGCCACCCAAATCGGCAATACGTGTCATTTGTGTGATGTGCGCAATTTCTTCCTCAGATTTGATCATGCGCAGATGCATTGACGGAGCGGCAATGTCGACAAATTCTGCACCTGGAAAATGGTGTTTAAGAAGTGCGCGAAATTCGATATCTACGTGGTCAAACTCTATGCCGATGCGACGAGCGTTTCCCATCAGATTCTTCGCGGCATGGAAATAGTTATCGTGTTGCCAATCGGTATAAGTCACATTTTGGCCGTAGGTACGGCGCCACGGTTGACCACCATCAATACCTGCACTGATGGATGTGGCCTTATCACCGTCCAGAACCAACCCGTAGCGCCGACCAAACCGGCAATACAGAAAGTCAGATAGGTAACAAATGTTCTGGTAGGACGTGAACAGGGCAGCGTCTACATCCATAGAAGCCATCAATGTGCGCACAGCATCTTGACGACGTTGCATTTCTGGCGCTGAGAAAGTGGGGGTCGCACGTTCACCGTTACCGGTGTAGTCGACAAGACGTGGCATATCCATGAGTAAAAGCTCCAACTGAGATGGACGCGGATATTGCATCTCAGCATGAGCTGGGTCAAGCTCCTTTCACGAAAAGTACTGTTCTGGCTGCGACCCGTGTTTTATGGACTGGGCGAAATAGCTGATGCCTACATGACGAAATTCATTACCAATAAACTGACTACCAGATACAGAATAGTCATTGCACCACCGACCCGCATGAAATCAGCGACGCTGTAACCGCCCGGTCCCATGATTAACGCGTTGACCTGGTTTGTGGGTATCAGAAACGCATTGGAAGTGGAAATCGCAACCGTCAGCGCAAACATGGCGGGATCGGCTCCTATGCTCACCGCGATATTAACCGCTAGAGGTACGAGCAATACTGTCGCTCCGATATTGGACATGACCAGTGTGAAAAAGGTAGCAAGGCCTGCGATAACGGTTTGCATGACCCAGATCGGCACGTCACCGATTAGTGTCAATAAGTGATCAGCTATCCAGAGGGCGGCCCCAGACTGGTCAACGGCGATGCCTAGCGGAATCAGGCAGGCGAGCAAGAAAATGGTTTGCAGACTTACTGCATTATAGGCTTCGTCGATCGTTAGCACACCCGAAAGAATCATTCCCAACGCGCCTGCCAACAAGGATATGGACAGTGTGTCCGTCAACATGAATAACACTAGGGACGTAAAGAAAAAGAAAAGTGCAGGCTTTAATTTGTCATCTCGCAGATCTTCGTACTTAACGTCGGTGGCTACAACGACATCCCGATTACTCTTGAGCTTGTTGAGGTCCTTCCAGCTGGAATGAACGACGAGTGTGTCACCGGAGTGCAGGACTGTGTCGCGAAAACCGGTCTTGATGACCTGATCAGCACGATAGATCTGCATGATGTTCATGCCGAAACTGCGCCGAGGTTTGATATCTCCAATGGCCTTCCCAATCAGGGAAGAAGCAGGTGGAATTACAATTTCGCCTATGCCACTGTATTGTGCATTCAGCACTTTGGAGAATCGCTCGGGCTCACCTAACAGAGTCCAGTGATACTCGGCACAGAAAGCCTCTACTTGCTCGCGATTACCCAGCAAACCCAGGCGGGTGTTTACCCACACAGTTTCTTCTCGGTCTGGCGGTATTTTGACGACATCCCCGCTATAGAGGGCCAATATGAAGGGCATCCTCGGGTAGGTTTCTTCGATTTGATGAATACTCAAGCCGACCATGGGGCTATCGACAGTCACCTGGGTTTCCAGTAATTCACCACTAATCCCGTACAGACTTTGGAAGTAATCATCTGTTCGTGACGTTCTGTTTGAATCCGGGTCTGCTTTAGGCAGCATGAAGCGGCCAGCAATCATAAAGTAGAGAAGACCGGAAATACTGAGGGCGATTCCAATCGGGAGCACCGAAAAGAGTCCAAAACTCTGCATCTGCGATTCTGCTGGGAGCCGTAGATTGGACGACATCATCAAGTCATTGAGCAGAATGAGAGGACTGGATCCGATCATAGTCGCAGTACCCCCCAGGATAATGCAAAACCCCACTGGCATGAGTAGGCGACCCATCGGGATTCCTGTGCGGGCCGAAACTCGGCTTACGACAGGCAGAAACAGGGCTGCGACACCGATGTTTTGCATAAAGCTGGAAGCCAGGGCTGCAAAGCCAGACATCAAAGGGCTGATCCGGGTTTCGGATTTCCCTCCAATCCTGAGAATCAGCTGGGCTATGCGGGCCATGAGGCCAGTTTTGTCCAGGCCGCTCCCGATGATCATTACACCAATAATAGAAATAACGGCGTTACTGGAAAATCCCGAAAACAACTCCTTGAGATTGAGGATCGGTTCGATGCCCGGCAAATTGGATACTAATCCAAGGGTCACCATGACGATCAAGGCAACGACGTCTACCCGCACTTTAGAAAACGCGAACATATAGACCGTCACGGCGAGCAGAAATAGAACGATGGCCATTTCCACAGATAGTGTGACGGTTTCGGTCATTGAGGCGGGTCTGCTGAAAGGATTTCAGAAATTGCATCGGAATAAACCAATGCTGATGGAGTGTGTTTTGGCAAGTTGCGCGCCAGATCGATGTCTGTAACCTGGGCCTCAATCATGAAAGTCCAAATTACTGGTCTATAGTTTACCGGGTCTCGCTTTTAATCTGGTGGGTTGGTGTCTGCCAGTGGTTGTTTGCGAGCAGTGCCAGTACATTACTACCTTCGGGTGTGGTGAGAGTATGGCACTCAAACTCGTGACTCATGATCATTATTGGTCCTACAGATTGGCAAGA
>JBLHWG010000008.1:0-33403 GCA_047629055.1 Halioglobus sp. | reverse complement strand
GTAATTCGGTAGTTGCCTTGCACGACAGCTTCAATCGAATTACTCAGTGGGTATAAATTTACGGTAGGTGCAGATGCAGAATTCGGTGCCTGTGTTTTGCCTCCCGCACCTTGATGAGCTTCAGCGAGTAGGGCGTCCACCGGATTTGCCTGTGCTGATTCCGACTGCTCATCAAGAGTGACGTCACCTTGTTCGGGTAGTTCTTCCCATTCGTATTGCTCATCAAGGCTGTAAGGTCCGTTGACGATGCGCCACTCATCGATCGAACCTGTTGGGCACACCGGAATACAATCCATACAGTGATTACATTTTGATGCGTCGACCACGACGTTGTTGTCATCGTGTTCAATAGCCTCAAGCGGGCAGGTCATCTCGCAGGTATAGCATCGTATGCAGATCTCTGGATCTATTAGGTGCTGCTTAAGTGGTGCGTTCACTATTAACCCTTTGAATAAATGTAAGTAGCTTATGCCGAGTGTAATCTGACGTATTCGAAATCACCGGGTTGATTATCGATCCCCATTTTCGGCGGTGCAATCCAACTGGCAAACTTACCCGGCTCGTAGCAAGGCTTCATAAGTGATTTGATAAAATCACCGTCTTGTTTGTTGGGCAACCAGTTGTCGATGTTCTGCTGCCAGTCTGCCTGTGATAGCAGATTGCCAATCGGATCAGCCTCAACCGGTTTAAAGACACCAATATGACGATTAAATGCTTCGTGTGGCAAGGCGAATTCGAATTCGATTCCAGCCTTTGCCATCGCTTTGTTCCACCGACCGATGCCACCGGACGCATCACGTACATAGTCGTCACGCAGCCGCATATTGATTGCGGTTAATGCCGGTAATTCATTCTCAACGATTACGCCATTCTCCAGGGTGCGCACAGGGTAGGTATCACCCTTGAGTTGATGGTCATCTTTTAACCGATGTTCCATGTAGCGTGCTTTGACTCCGCTATTGAAAGCGTTTGCTGCATTCGTGGATACTTCCTGACCAAACAAGTCCAGCGATAGTGAGTAGTGCAAATTCAATTTTTTCTGGATGGTGGGTAGATCTATAACACCAAGATCCCGAACGTTGCCGATATCGTTGGGGTCGGTAATACCGGCAGCTTTCATGGCATCGCAGGTAGCCTGTAACACGCGTCCTACCCCTGTTTCGCCCACAAACATGTGATGAGCTTCTTCGGTGAGCATGAAACGACAGGTTCGACTAAGTGGATCAAAACCAGATTGCGCCAGACTTTCCAGCTGCATCTTTCCGTCTCGGTCAGTAAAGTACGTGAACATGAAAAACGATAGCCAGTCAGGTGTCTCTTCATTGAACGCGCCCAACATGCGTGGAGCGTCTTCAGAGCCTGAAGACCGGCGCAACATATCATCGGCCTCTTCTCGTCCATCCTTGCCAAAGTACTTGTGTAGCAGATACACCATGGCCCAAAGATGTCGACCTTCTTCAACATTGACTTGGAATAAATTACGTAAGTCGTATAGTGACGGTGCTGTTAAACCCAGAAAACGCTGCTGCTCAACCGACCCGGGTTCTGTGTCGCCCTGAATCACAATCATACGTTTGAGCATGTTGCGATATTCGCCCGGAACTTCCTGCCAGGCAAGTTCGCCCATGTGCTCACCACACGGTATCTTGCGCTCCACTACTTGTGGGGCAAGTAATACTCCCCATCGGTAGTCAGGCATTCTTACATAGTCAAATTTTGCCCAGCCTTTGGGATCGACACTGACTGCAGTTCGCAGGTATACCATCGAGTTTTGGAAATTCTGTGGAATCAATTTAGTCCACCAATCGATGTATCCCGGATGCCATTTCTCTAGCCCCTTGAGCACTTTGCGATCATTGCTGAGCCCAACATTGTTCGGGATCTGCGTGTCATAACTGACGTTCATTGCATCAAGCATAGGTATCTTCCGAAAATTATATTAAATGCATTTATGTAGTGGATTACTTTCCTTACGTAAGCAAGCCTAATTGGTGCGATGTGTTTACACACGCTCCATGTTGAAATCGCCTCGGATCCCGCTGCCATAGCGTTTAAGAGCGCCAGTGTCACCAACGGCGTTGGGGCGGATGAATATCCAATTTTGCCAGGCCGTCAGTCGACCAAAGATGCGCGTCTCCATGGTTTCAGGACCTGCGAATCGTAGGTTGGCTTCCATACCTGTCATGGCATCGGGACTAAAAGAAACCCGCTCTTCCATGAAAATTCTTATTTCGTCATCCCAGTCTATGTCGTCGAGGATCATGGTGACGAGCTCAAGCTCATTGGCTTTCGCAGCTTCGAGTGATTGTCCGATATGTTCGCGTGCGGCGTTGACCTTGCTGGTGTGGCCGTAGAAGCGTGTCTCAATGCGCGTTAAACCGTTACCCATGGGGTAAGTGCCAAAGTTCCCATCAGTGAGTGTAATGGCGGCCTCAGGCCGCTCATCATCTTCGAATTCACCTTCCATCATGTAGGTGCGATCTACCGCAAACAGAATTTCTGCTAACACCCCGGCAAAGCAGGAGCCGTTTTCAACGAAGCAGGCCAGTGATCTAGAGGTGACGTCGAGACGTTTCAGAGTGCGTTTCCAATACTGGCGTATCTCGTTGGCTAAACAGTGATCGGCATGTGTCGCCAAGAGTGCTTCGTGTGCGATGAGTTTTTGCGAATCGCCTTGTGTACGAATCGTCCACAAACCTATTTGTGCTTCGTTGGCTCGCAAGTGCAAGATTGCGTCTTCTAGCTCGCGGCAAAGACGCAGTAAATACGTTTGATCACCTTGCGCTTGCAGGGCTGAGAGGTCGGCTGGTGCTTCGTCTTCAGGACCTTGCAGGGTAATGGTAGCTCTACGGGCGGTTCGATCAATGTCGATGTGCACCAAAGAATATTCCACAGCCGCTTCACTGATAGTGCGTTGAAGCTTGGTGAATTCTATACCTGTTTGCACACCGGTTTTAGTGGAATGGGCAGCGAAGTCTTGTGCGCGCTGTTGAACGGCTTCATCGAATGTGGCATTGGGTAAGAGTTCATCGACTAGATTCCAGTCAACGGCCTTCTGGCCTTTTACACCTTCTTCCATAGAGCAGAACAGATCGCACAAGTCGCGGCGAACTTTGCGTTTGTCGGTGATTCTTGTCAGACCACCAGTGCCTGGTAATACCGCCAGCAACGGGATTTCAGGCAGAGAGACGGCGGAGGTACGATCGTTGGTGAGCATAATGTGGTTACACGCCAAGGCCAGCTCGTAACCACCGCCGGCACAAGCGCCTTTGACTGCTGCGATGTATTTCTGACCTGAATCTAGCTCTGCAGCCTCCAACGCATTTCTTGTCTCGTTGGTGAACTTGCAGAAGTTGACCTTGTGACTGTGGGCAGCCCCTCCTAGCATGCGAATATTGGCGCCAGCGCAAAACACATTGTCTTTAGCAGAGCGTAGCACCACGACTTTCACTTCTGGGTGTTCAAAACGCATGCGCTGCACGACATCGTTAAGCTCGATATCTACGCCGAGATCGTAGGAGTTGAGTTTGAGCTCGTAACCGCTAAACAAGCCCGCGTCGGCATCGACATCCATGTAAAGAGTTGCAATAGCGTCGTCGTACTCAACCCGCCAGTGTCGGTAGCTGCCAGGATCAGTTAGAAAATCAATCATGTTTGACACCGTATATCCCTAAAGGTATCCGATCAGTATAGAGCTTGGCTTCTGGCTTTGAAATAGTTTATTGCATAATAACGCAAATATAATAACCATATATAACAACGAGATAAGTAATAAATGTTCTATTTATCAATATTTACGCATTATATCGTTAAATTAGTTTGTGCCTCAAGTGAATCTACCTGACGCAAAAAAAACCTCTGGTCCACGTTCATGATAGCGCCCCTTCCGCTGCTACTAATTAGTAGCTCCCGAGCTATACGGCAAAGCCTCTGAACAGCCTTTGGACGCGCCATCTTGGCTTTCAGTAAGGCGTTGGCCAGCTGAATGAGACCTTGCACAAAACGACGTTCTTCAGACTCGTGTGGTAATGCCATCCAAACCGGCTCGAACACTTCATGCGCTTCCCAAAAGTATCCTTCTTCAAGATAGATCAGCCCGTGTTTGAAAGCATCGCAGTTGGCCAACTCCTCAATGGAGGAGTCAGGAATGGCAGTTACGCGAATTGCCTCGAAGGTGTCTTCTGGGTGACGCTCATTTACGCCTGGGATGTAAATATGATCAGGTCGAAACATAGGATTGTGACGCCAGCTTTTAAGTCTATGTTGCAGGAGTGGGAGCAACAGTGGCACAAAAGCGCACGAGTTCCGCCAGCACTTCCGAAGGGCAGTCTACAAACGGTGAATGCCCGCAATCATCTAGCAGCAGTTTCTTCACAGGCATGGGGCATTTTTTTTTAATGATATCGATTTGTGCCAAAGTACCGTATTGATCTTGTAAACCCTGCACAGCAAGAACCGGGACTTGCAAGGATTCAAGTACGGATGACACATTCCACTGCTTAAAATCTGGATCCAACCAGCTGTCGTTCCATCCGTAAAATGCATTGTCAGGGTCGCGGTGATATTTCGCTAGACGTATCTTCAAGTCGTTACTCTCGTAGGCAAGCTTAGCGTCGCTTATTGCTGACAGTGCTTTGGCTTCGGTAAAAAAATGGGGCGCTATCAGTACGATTCCCAGCACTCGTGGATCACACACAACCCCGGCATGGATAGCTGCGATTGTTGCACCATCGCTGTGACCTATAAGAATACCTTGGGAAAAGCCGATAGCATCGAGTACCGACGGCAACACATCGGTCGCCTCACTTGTCATGTAGTTAAGCGGGCGGGGTAGTGCTGCACGATCAGAACAACCGTAACCTGCACGTGAGTATGCAAATACACCAAAGCCTGTAGCGTCTACCAGTTGTTTTGGAAAGTCACGCCACAAGTCTGCGCTGCCAAGCCCTTCATGTAATAACACCAGGGTGGGTGCTTGCGAGGGGGGTGGGCCAAAGCAGGCGTATTCCAGGGTCACAGAATTTACGCTAAGTTGCGCAGATTCCACCCACTTGACATTCATGCGTCTGAGCGGAGTTTGAATCGTTGAATTTTACCCGTGGAGGTTTTGGGAAGGTCGTCAACAATTTCTACCCAGCGCGGGTACTTCCACTTTCCAATTTTGTCTTTGACGAAATCAGTCAGGCCATCCAGCTCAGAACTCGTGTGTCCCTGACTGAGCACCACATACGCCTTGGGTTTCTTGAGGCCGCTGTCGTCGTCATGAGACACCACAGCAGCTTCGAGTATGGCGGGATGCGCTATCAGCGCCTGCTCCACTTCAAACGGACTTACCCAAATCCCAGAGACTTTAAACATATCGTCTGTGCGACCGCAGTATAAGTAGCGTCCATCTTCCATGGTTTCATACTTATCGCCTGTGCGTGTCCAATCACCTTCAAACGTAATTTGGGTTTTTTCAGGTTTGTTCCAATAATCGCTGGCAGAAGAATTCCCGCGCACCAGTAGTTCACCCAATTCTCCAGATTTTACATCGGCACCTTGTTCGTTCACCAATCGCAGGTCATAGCCAGGCACAGCTACACCCGATGTGCCGTATTTTATGTCCTGAATTTGATTAGATAGAAAAATGTGCAGCATTTCGGTGGAACCGACCCCGTCGATAATGTCGACATTCGTCAGTGATTTCCATTGCGATCCGATCTCTTCGGGTAACGCTTCTCCTGCTGATACACAGACGCGTAGCGAGTCTGCCAGTTGCGGGGGATCAGCTCGCCATTTTTGTAAAAGGGCTGCGTACAAAGTAGGCACGCCAAAATATATATCTGGTTGATGTTGCTCTAGAATATCTGTAACCGAATCGGGTGTTGGTCTTGTGTTAAGCAGCAAACCGGTAGCACCAACGGATAATGGAAATGACATTCCGTTTCCCAGCCCGTATGCAAAAAAGAGTTTTGCAGCTGAAAAAACAATGTCGGTTTCTTTGATTCCTAATACTAGCGATGCATAGGTATCACAGGTGTAGCGCAGAGCCTGATGTTGATGGCGAACGCCCTTAGGTGCTCCAGTAGAACCAGAAGAGTATAACCAAAAAGCAATATCTTGGTCGTTGCAAGAAAGCGTAGATAGTGGATCTGCGTGCTCAGTAAACAAAGACCACGTTGTTGTATTGTCGACTGAATCACCTCCAATGACTACTACGAGTTTGACCGAGTTCGAAGCCCTGATAGCAGGCATAACGGTGCCCGCCAATTCACTCGATACAAACACAACGGAGGCGGTGCAGTCTTCCAATATGGTGCAATACACGTCAGTCGACAACAGCGTGTTCACGGCAACAGGGACAACACCGGCTTTTAAAGCACCCCAAAATATAATGGGAAACTCGATTTGATCGAGGACGAACATCGCTGCTCGCTCAGAGCGTTTAATGGCACAGCGTTGCAGCGCACCCGCAAGGCGATTGGATTGTTCAAAGAGTTCTGCGTAGCTTAAATTGCGCTGTAAGCCCGACACCTCGCGAAAGGCTGTCTTCTCACCGCGACCTTCGCCAATGTGACGATCAATAAACCAGCTAGCTGCGTTTCCAACCACTTGTATTACTCCAGTTTCAGCCTATGACCGTGTTTTCGACTCACTACTACACTACTTCAAACATTAGGGTAAAAATACAGTAAAGATTGAGACCGCTCTATAGAGGCAACAATACAAGTGTAATTATCGGAAAAGCGACTAGTATCGTGACTCGTACCAAGTCGGATGCAACAAAATAAAGCACGGCTCTGTACGTTTCTATCATGGGCGTTTTAGGATCCATGGCATTGATCACGAATAGATTCATTCCCACCGGTGGCGTGATCAGGCCCACTTCTACAACAATCAAGATCAGTATCCCAAACCAGATAGCCGTGTGCTCAATGTTGGCACGATTTAGTGAGCCTTTACTAACGCCGCGTAAACCGAGTTCACGTGTGATGTCCCGGCTTAATTCTTGTCCGCTACCTAACAGGGCTTGTGCTTTACTGAGCGCGGTGGTCGATATATCTGCCCCGCTAGCAATGAGCGCATCTAACTTATAAGTTTGAAGTTCAACCATTGTCACCAAGTTGAAGTCAAGCTCCTGCACGACAGGCCAGAAGATAGGAATGGTCAGCAATATCATCGATAAGCTGTCCATCAAACAACCAAGTAATAGGTAGAAAACCAGAATCAGAACCAGTATTAACCAAGGGTTGTAGCCACTCTGAGCAACCCACATGGCGGCTTCTTGTGGCACTTGAGTAATGGCAAGGAATCCGTTGTAGAACGCAGCGCCGAGTACGATGAAAAAAATCATGGCAGATGTACGCGCGGTTACGTAAAAACTATCTGCAATGGTAGTGCGATTCAAACCACCTGCGAGCCAAGCTAGCATGCCGGTCCCTAATGCCCCAACCGCAGCACCCTCTGTGGGCGTGAACCATCCTAGGTAGATCCCTCCCACAACCAGCACGAACAAAAGCAGTACATGCCAGATTTTTGTGAAAGCAATAAGCCTGTCCAAATACCCAACCCGTGGGCGAGTCCCGGCAGATTCAGGATGCATGCGGACATAAATGGAAATAGTGAGCATGTAGCCAAGCGCTGCCAGAATGCCCGGAATGAATGCAGCTAGAAAAAGCTTAGCGATGTTCTGTTCGGTAAGTATTGCGTAAATAACCAACACAATCGATGGGGGTATAAGAATACCCAGTGTGCCGCCTGCGGCAAGTGTTGCTGTAGAAAAACCACCGGAATACCCGTAACGACGAAGTTCGGGTAGGGCGACGCGACTCATTGTTGCGGCAGTGGCAAGAGATGACCCGCAGATGGCACCGAAACCGGCGCAAGCACCGACGGCAGCCATGGCCACTCCTCCTTTCCTATGACCCAACCATCCTTCCGCAGCTTTGAACAGTGCCTGGCTCATTCCGCCCAAGGTGGCGAAATGCCCCATTAGTAGAAACATGGGCACGATGGATAAGGAATAGTTAGAAAAGGTTGTGTAAGTTTCGCTTTTTAATCGAGCAAAGGGCAGGCTCATGTCTCCTGTGACCAGCACCAGACCCATGAATCCGGCCAGAAACATGGCTAAGCCGATGGGTACGCGAAGGAACACCAGTACTAATAATGCAGGGAATGACAACAGCCCTATCATTAGGTCGCTCAATGTTCTGCATCCTTGGCTTCAGGAAACAGCTTGCGACCTGTAAACAACTCCATCAGGCGTGTGCCGGCAAGAACGGTAGCGACCAGCGCTGAGACCATGGCAGCACTTAATCCCAGGGCATACGACCACCAAAGCGGGTATTCCAATAGGAAGGTAACTTGTCCAGAGTTGCGTTTACTTTCCATGCCCTCGAACAATTGTTTGGCGATAACAATCAGCGCCAGAGCAAACACGCATTCGATAATTGCGATGAGTAAGCGTTGTGCGCCGAGTGGGAATTGGGAGGTGAAAATAGTGACCTTTGCATGGGCGCCGTGCCATTGGCAGAGGGGTAGAAATGCGAAAATCGCGAAGACCATGCCAGCTTCTACCAGCTCATAATCGCCGTTGATGGGGCCCACTCCCAGGCTGAGTAGATAGTTTGCAAACTCAGGAATCGTGGATTGACTCCAATCACTGTGAAAAATCGAGTTGAGTGAGCGACCGGCGATGGATGCGCAGGTGATCAGAATTAACAGCGATAGGGTTGCGCCGCCAAGCAACGCAAATCCTTTCGCCAATTTTTCAATGGCGTTAAGCATAAGGGTAGAGGGTGATGAAGCTCTGTCGCGGTCTTGAATAGACCTCGACAGAGCCACTGGCACGTGGACTAAGTACTGTCATGCGTGCTATTTGCTGTTACAAATCGCCAGGCATTCTACAGCGTACCAGTAGCGCCTTTGCAATCGCCACTCATCAACGATTTTGCTTGATCGATGAGCGCTTGGCCGTCGATACCCTTGGTAGCCATGTCGGCCACCCAAGTATTATAAATCGGGTTGACCAGCGTCTGCCACTCAGAAGTATCCGTTACTGTGATGATGTTGTTGCCGTTCTCAACAGCAAACGCACGAGCCGGGCCGTCAGCATCTGACTGTACGCCACCCGCGAAAACAGAGAAGTTCAACCCAGAGTTATCGTCCATCGCTTTTTTCTGAGCATCTGTCAGGCTGTCGTACTTATCCTTATTCATAGCCAGAACGAATGTCAGGTCGTATAGGGCTGGGCCTACAAACTCTGTATGGTTTTCGACAAGCTCAGGGATTTTTAAAGCTGTTGTGACTTCCCAGGGAATAGTAGTGCCATCAATTACGCCCTTGGCTAAACCTTCTGGTACAGCAGGTACAGGCATGCCAACCGGTGTTGCACCAGCCAGTTCTAACAGCTGATTCACGAGCCGTGAGCCTCCGCGAATTTTCATTCCCTGAAGGTCAGAAGGAGTTTCAACGGGGTCCATGGTGTGGAACATGCCGGGTCCGTGGACCCACGTGCCAAGAATCTTGACATCTTTGAATTCCTTGTCTTCCATGTGCTCTTCGAACATGGTCCAGTAAGCACATGAAGCAGCGCGCGCATCTTCGATCATAAAGGGGAGTTCAAATACTTCCGTGGAGGGAAAGCGGCCCGGTGTGTAGCCAACGACTGTCCATACAATGTCTGCAACGCCATCAATTGCTTGATCCAATAGTCCTGGAGGGGCCCCACCCAACTGCATGGATGGATAATGATCGATGGTGATGCTTCCTTCTGAACTCTTCTCAACAGCATCTGCCCAGACATCGAGAATTAGTTTCGGGACATTTGCCTGTGGCGGCAAGAACTGATGCATTTTCAGAGTGACGTCTGATGCAAGTGCACTAGAGGTAGTGATCGCAGTGATAGCAGTTGCCACCATCAGGTTCATTACAGTCTTATGTTTCAACATGACCTACTTCTCCAAGTTTGTATTATGGCTTTTGCCCGTTCTTCATTGCGGGTGCCTAGCCTTGAATCAACTAAAGTTGATCTAGGCAGCATACTCCGACAACCCCAGCCCTTAGCCGGTGGATCCTAAGGTTCTAACAGTTTACCGTTATCATTCACAACATTCCAATTTTGACCCGATTCTGGTGCAAAATGCAGAACAGCCTCTCAAGTGTACTGACAAGTGCCGAGAATCGATACGGGGCAAACAGGGCCGCAGCAGGGGCGACTTATCAGTGGGCTGGTATTATTTAAATAAATGACGAGGCCATGCACAAATGAATAAAGCAGCACTTAATCTGTATAGATTTTCAAGAAGGGTTTAACAATCCGGTTTTTTTGTGGGGGTGGGAGGAACACTCTTGATTCTGTGCTGCTCTGGCCAGTCAGGAGGTGCCGGACGCGTTCGATCAGAAGTAAAATTAATGACTCGGGGTTTGTTTGGATTTCGATAGGCTTTCGATTGAGCCAGATGTTATCTTGCACATTGTGATTTGAGGAGGTCGTGCTGTGGCAATAACGGGAGAGTGCTTTTGCGGGGAAGTCAGTTACTCCGTACATGGGGAGTTAAGCGACGCAAGATCCTGTCATTGTTCCCGGTGCCGTAAAGCCTTCAGCTCGCAAGCATCTGCCTATGCTTGCGTGAATCCCACTGAATTCTATTGGATAAGCGGTGAAGGTCTACTGACATCCTACGTAGGAAACCACGGGTTTGGTCTGCAGTTTTGCAGTAAGTGCGGGTCTACGTTGTGTGGTGTTTTTGAAGGAGTTGTACACGGTGTCACACTGGGATGTGTGAATGGTGATCCTTCTATTGAAATTGGACGACATATCTTCGTCGGTTCAAAAGCGTCCTGGGAGATTCTGCCCGATGGCGAGCACTTTTTTCAGGAATATCCGCCCCCTGATTGATAATAATGTATTCGGTAACGTCAGCTGAGTAAACGATATGGATTTAATTAGAATTGCAGCATTCTCAGATGGCGACTCCGGTGGCAATCCTGCTGGAGTACATATTTCAGAGCAACATCCTCCCGTAGAGCAGATGCGCTCTGTTGCGGCAGAGGTAGGGTATTCGGAAACAGTATTTGCCGAACCTGTTGAAGATGGGTGGCGGGCACGCTATTTCTCACCAGAATCTGAAGTGCCATTTTGTGGTCACGCAACTATTGCTCTGGGTGCCGCTCTGGCCATGCGAAATGGCGCCGGTATCTACCCACTGCAACTGAATGAGACCTCCATAACGGTTGAAGGGTTTGTTGACGCTAATCGGTACTCGGCTGCATTGCAGTCACCGTCGACAGTGTCCAGAGCTGCGGGTTCCGCAGTGATCTCAGAAGCGTTGCAACTATTTGGATACACTCCAGCAGATCTGGACATACAGATTCCTCCAGCGTTAGCCAATGGTGGTGCAAATCATTTAGTGATCTGTCTACATTCCCGCGAAGCATTAGCGGCTATGGACTATGAGCTTGACGCAGGAAGAGTATTTATGAATAAAGAGGGTTTAGTAACCGTCATGTTTGTGTTTGCCGAGTCTGCACAGAAGTTTCATACACGAAATCCATTTGCCTCTGGTGGTGTACTTGAGGATCCTGCAACTGGTGCAGCAACAGCGGCCTTTGCCGGGTATCTTAGAGATATTCAGTGGTCTCACGGTGGCTCTATTGATATCGTTCAGGGGGAGGATATGGGAGCGCGATCATTAATTCGTGCTCAATTCAATAATGAGAAAGGCTCGTCGGTACGTGTGTCTGGATCTGTTAGATCCATAACCGAGTCCTAATCAAGTGGATAACGTATTTCAGAGTTACCCGCTGCAAGCACGACAAAAATTGTTGCGGATTCGAGCTAATATTTTATCAACCGCAGCTGAATGCAGCATTGAAAATGTGGAAGAAACCCTCAAGTGGGGTGAGCCTAGTTACTTGGTGAAAAAAGGCAGTACCGTGCGAAGAGGGTGGAATTTGAAAAAACCTGAGCACTAAGGTATTTACTTCAATTGTCAGACCCGATTGATTGAAACTATTAAAGAGGTCTACGGGAAGGTATTTCAATACGATGGCAATCGCGCCATAATGTTCAATATGGATGATTCGACTCCCACCCAGGAAACCAAGCACTGCATATCGCTTGCGCTTCGCTACCACAGCTTAAAACATCTGCCATTGTTAGGATGCTAATGCGTTAGGTCAATAAAAATAATTCCCACAATTCAGCAATTCTACAAAATATTGCTTGCACTAAATTTGACGGCAGGTATTATTGTTTTCTGAGAATGTTACCGGTAACATTTTGGTCAATCAATTCCTAATCTGATGATCAAAAGCCGCTTACAACCGACCTGCAGCCAAGTTATGCCGAAAATCAAGCTTGAAAACCTAAAGAAGAGCTACGGCCGCGTAGAAGTGCTGCACGGGGTTGATCTCGAGATGGAGGACGCTGAGTTTACCGTATTGGTTGGGCCGTCGGGCTGCGGGAAATCCACTACGCTTCGAATGATTGCTGGGCTTGAAACAGTCTCGGACGGGGAGATCTACATAGATGGGCGTCCGGTGAGCCACCTGGAACCCAAAGAGCGGGATTTAGCCATGGTTTTCCAAGACTACGCTTTATATCCGCACATGAATGTGGCTAAGAATATGTCATTTGCTCTGCGATTAGCGAAGCTTCCGAAAGACGAAATAAACCGGAAAGTAAACGAGGTTGCAGAAATACTCGGACTGACTGATTTCTTACACAGAAAGCCTGCTGAGTTGTCGGGCGGGCAACGTCAGCGTGTTGCGATGGGGCGTGCCTTAACGCGCGATAGTTCGACGTTTCTATTTGACGAACCTTTGTCAAATCTTGATGCAAAACTTCGTACACAAATGCGCGCAGAGCTTGCGCTAATGCGTCAGCGTGTGCACAAGAACATGATCTACGTAACCCACGATCAAATAGAAGCGATGACGCTTGCTGATCGTATCGTTGTTATGCACGCAGGCAGAATCCAGCAGCAAGGCACACCAGAAGAACTGTTCAAAAAGCCTATTAATAAGTTTGTTGCAGGTTTTCTGGGTTCACCACCCATGAATTTCCTCAAGGCTCGGATAACGTCAGAAAGCGTCAGCGTTTTCCTTGAAGGTGAAGGGTTTCGAATACGCTGCGATGCGCCAACAGAGGCGCGTCTGAAAAGTTACAAACACGGTGACGTTGATATCGGCATCCGTCCGTCGGACCTGTCTTACGACAAGGCAGCGTCGGAAGATGCTGCTATCGACATTAAAGTCGTCATTTCCGAATACGTAGGCGCGCAATCCGTGCTCATTGGAGAATGTGGCGGCCAGAAGGTCATGGTCGAGCTTAAATCTGATACTCCCATCGCCTTGGGGGAAAAACTCAGATTCAGTGTGAATTGCGCAGATTTACATTTGTTTGACACGAGTACCGAACTGGCTATCAGCTAGTAAACGCTCGTTATTTTGTTGTTTAACTAGGAGGAGCAGATGCTCAGTATCACCAAATCGTTGCGTTATGCAGCGGCGGCGTCAGTACTGTTTGCCGGTCAAGCTATGGCCGGACCGTACGATGACTACGCTGGAATGACGTTGGTAGTAAATTTCCCAGCACATCCGCACTACGACGCGGTACGAAAAATTCTTCCCGAATTCACTAAAGAGACCGGTATCAACGTTGAGGTAGATCAACTACCTTATTTGAAAATGCGCGAACGGCAAACATTGGAATTGGGGCAGGATGAAGGCGACTACGATCTTATCGCTTATGTCGTTTTTTCCAAGGCTGACTATATCTATGCCGATCAGCTGGAAAATCTCGCACGCTATTTCATGAACCCTAAGCTGTCTGACCCAAGCTATGACGCGTCTGATTTAATTGACGGTTATGTTTATAACATCGGTTTTGCTGGTGGCGATAAAGGCTACCTGAAAGGTAAAACCGGTTCGCTATTCGGAATGCCTTATGGTTCTGAAACATCAGTTCTTGGCTACAGAAAAGACATCTTTGAAAAGCACGGACTAAAGGTTCCAGAAACATACGACGAAATGCTTGATATCGCTTGTAAAATTCCTGAACTTGAGCCTGGAATGGGTGGGCTTAGCTCTCGCGCAGCATCGGGTCATCATGCTGCCCATGCGTTCCTGCTGCATTTAGCGCCTATGGGCGGTAAAGTATTTGACGATAACTGGAATCCTATCGTTAACAACGCTGCCGGTGTGAAAGCTGCCAATGCGCTGAAAACTATCGTTGAATGTGGACCTGAAGGTGCTGCAAGTTTCGGTTTTGGTGAAGCGCTGGGTTCTTTCTTGTCAGGTAATACTGCGATGTTCCTGGACACCACAGTTGTGGCGGGTCAAATTGACGATCCTAAAAAATCCAAGGTAGTTGGTAAAGTTGGCTGGGCGATGCATCCAATGGATGTACGTCGCGGCAGTCAAACAGGTGGATTTGGAATTGGTATTCCTAAAAACGCAGAAAATAAAGAAGCAGCGTTCCTACTCATGCAGTGGTTGACGTCTAAAAAAGGCGACAAGCTAGTGGCTTTGGCAGGTGGAAATCCTTCTCGGTTCTCGACCCATGCAGATGCTGAAGTTAATGCAAAATTCCCACATATGAGTACTTTCGGTGAAGCACTGAAGCATGCTGATCCTGATTGGCGTCCAATCATCCCTGTCTGGGGCAAGATCAATGCTGATCTGGGTACGACGTTATCCAAAGTTCTGACAGAGGGTCTGGATGTGCAGGAAGCTCTGGATGGCGTTGCCAGTCGATCTAAGGTTGTTATGGAAGATGCTGGGTATTACACCTGGCAGTAATGTCCGATAGGGCGTGTCGCTGAGCTCAATGCTTCAGTGGCGCGCCCATTCAATTCGCTAACTAAGACTTGAATCTTGCCATGCGTGCAACGACTTTCAATCGTCTCACCCCTTATCTATTCCTCGCACCAGCGCTACTCATCATGGTGCTTGCACTGCTGTATCCGCTTGGATATATGGTGTACGGTAGTTTTCGCGACTGGGATCCTAGTCAATCGCTGGGAGAGTCAGAATTTACGGGGTTAGCCAACTACATAACGCTATGGAATGATCCTAATTTTCGTGAAAGTGTAGGGGTCACTTTAAAATTTGCAGTGTCTGTTGTCAGTGTCGAAATGGTTTTAGGACTGGGCTTGGCGTTGCTACTCGACAGAAAACTGCGGGGCATGTCCTTACTCCGCACATTGTTCATACTGCCCATGATGATTGCACCCGTAGTGGTGGGGCTTGTCTGGCGTTATATGTACCACCCGACAGTGGGTGTATTTAACAAAACACTGAAGTCCGCTGGACTTGAAGGTGTGGATTGGTTGGGGCAGCACGCCTTGTTGTCTGTGATTATTGCGGATATCTGGCAATGGACACCCTTTATATTTATTCTATCGCTTGCAGCATTGCAGTCTCTGCCGCGCTCAGCGCTGGAAGCTGCCCGTATTGACGGTGCTACCCCGTGGCAGCAGATCATCTACATCAAGCTGCCATTAATGATGCCGGTTCTTATAGTTACCGGACTGTTGCGTCTGATAGATGCTTTTAAAGTACTGGAAGTTATTCTGGTCATGACCGAAGGTGGTCCGGGCCTATCTACAGAAATTCTGGCCTTACGCATCTCTCGAACGGCAACAGAGTTTAGGGAGTTGGGTGTTGCTGCGGCCATGTCCAACTATTTGTTAATCATGTTAATGCTGCTTACTCTGTTCATGCTGGCTTTCAATCG
The DNA here is from genome assembly GCA_047629055.1 of Halioglobus sp. Classification (GTDB taxonomy): domain Bacteria; phylum Pseudomonadota; class Gammaproteobacteria; order Granulosicoccales; family Granulosicoccaceae; genus Granulosicoccus. The sequence goes on along the minus strand of JBLHWG010000008.1, from coordinate 17,679 downwards.
TTGGCAAGAATACCGCTTGGCAAAAGCGCAAAGAGCTATTGAGGAAGATTTGTAATGGCTGCGCAAAACGAACATTCAGAGTCCCAACATCCCGCGTTCTACGCAATAGTAGTCATGTTGATTATCATGGCCGTCGGGCCAATTGCCCTGATGTTTATCAATTCGTTCAAGCTGGACGTTGATATCATCTCCGGCACGAGTGGGTTGCTGTTTATGCCTACTATCCAGAATTACGAAACAGCGCTGTGTGACATTCTGCCGTATGAGCTCGATCACCTGGATTTCTGTGCCTTGAAATTTGGTGGCGCTTTTGTCAACTCGCTCATCATTGCACTAGTGTCTACCGTGCTGACCTTAGTCATCGGTTGCATGGCGGCCTACGCACTGGTGCGCTTTCGCTTCATGGGGCGCGACACGGCTTCAGGCACGACATTGATGGTTCGTATGGTGCCGCCGGCGGTGCTTTTAGTGCCAGTGTTTGGCCTTTGGAATAATGAATTCTGCATATCCAAAGCGAGCTGGCTGGGAGAAATCATTCGGGAAACATTCGGTGGTAGAGGGGATGTCTGTTTGGCAGGAACTCACTCCGGTATCATCCTGATTTACGTGGCAATGAATCTGCCTTTTGTCATCTGGATATTGCAGAGCTTCATCGTGCAAGTACCTAGGCAGTTAGAGGAGGCGGCACGCATGGATGGTGCGGGACCTTTTCAAGTGTTTTTCAAAGTGGTGCTCCCGCTCATCAAACCGGGGTTGGCAGCGGCTGCGATTTTCACATTTCGCATTGCCTGGAATGAATATTTATTAGCGTCTGCCTTATCAGATCGAGACACTAAAACTGTTCCTATTTTGATAGTGAACAATATGTCGGAATTCAACGTTGAATGGGGCGTCATCATGGCTACGGGTATGTTGTTGGCTATACCTCCCATTATTTTTACGCTATTTGCTTCTCGTCAGATAATTACTGGCATGACTGCAGGCGCGGTTAAAGGCTAGTCTCGATTATTCATGAAGACACCCGATTCATGAATGGGCCACGCTAGTCAGTTTTTACCTGATCTTAGCCAATTTCACTATCCATCCAATTAAGTATTTTTCGGAGATTATTTTGAGTTCTGTATCCATAGAGTTGGACACTAGTTACAACCTGTTGGTGGGCACCTACACGGATCTGGACGCTCTGGCCCATCAACCCTATGCACCGACATCAGGTAAAGGCATTTATGGGTTTACCCTCACGACTGACGGTCGGTTAGTGGAACGAGAAATCGTCGAGGCGCTAAATCCTGCTGTTCTTATTCCTCACAGCAATGGTTTAATGATGTACGCCATTGTAGAGACAATTCAGAATCAAGGTGAGGTCTTGCAATATACAATTGCTGAAGACTCTTCATTAGAATTTACCGGTTCTTTTAAGGCTTCGGGAAAATCAACATGCTATCTGGCGCTGTCGCCTCAAAAGGATATCGCCATTGTTATCAATTACTGGGATGCCATAGTTGATGTGCTAGCAGTAGATGAAGCCGGTAAGCTTGGTGCGATAGTTCAGAGTTTTAAGCAGTTTTATCGTCCTGAAGACGAATGGCGCCAAGTCAGTACTCGTGAAGATCATTGGTCAAATAGACAGGTTGGTCCCCATGCACATTGCGCGCATTTTTGGAAAGGCTGGGTGTTCATTCCTGATCTTGGTGAAAACGCGGTATTTCAGTACCGATACAATTTCACAACCAAGCAATTGGCACTGGATACTCATATCAAGTTTGAGGCAGGTTCTGGCCCTCGGCACATGGCCATGCATCCAAACCTGGATATATGTTACATATCTAATGAGCTGTTTAATTCCGTCTGTGTTGCGCAGCTAGATGACTCTGATCCGGAGCAATCCAAATCACGATTGATTCCTATTCAGTATGAGTCTACCTTGGAGGATCGTGATCAGGTGTCTTATGTTTCAGAAATCAAGTTGTCGCCAGACGCTCGGTTTTTATATGTGTCTAATCGCGGTGATAACTCACTGGCCATATTCAGGGTGCTGGATGATGGCACGTTAGAGCGGATTGGTCTTGTATCTACAGGTGGAAAATTTCCACGACATTTTTCCATCACACCTTGTGGAAAAGCGGTAATTGTGGCCAATCAGGATTCATCATGGTTGACACTGTTCAAGCGAGATGTCGAGACAGGGTTACTTGAAGCTACAGGCTATGATTACGAAATTCCTGCGCCTAATTACATCCGCTTTCTATGAATTTGTGCTTATCTTGATGTAGAAGTTCCCTATTGCAGCGGCTAATAGCGCTACACTGGATGCAAATGATTGATAACATATTTGATGACGCGTCGAGGTAAACCAAATCTGGTCACTATGGAAGAGGTGGCTGTGGCTGCGGGGGTGTCGCGTATGACTGTGTCTCGCGCGCTACGAAAAGACGGCGCGGTATCAAAAAGCACGCGTGAACGTATACTCAAAATAGTCAGTAAAATGAACTATGTGCCAGATCAAATGGCAGGTAGTCTTTCAACGAAAAAATCGGGCTTTGTGGCCACACTGATTCCTTCGTTAAATAATGTTCACTACGCGAGAATGCTACAGGCACTCACTGAGTCTATCGAGACAACAGGCTTGCAAGTGCTGCTTGGGCACACAGACTACTCCATGGCACGCGAAGAAGAGCTCGTGGAGAGCATGTTGGGACGTCGCCCAGAGGCTATAGCGTTGCCATATGATGGTCACACGCGACGGACTATTAAACTACTCAAGCAAGCGCAGATACCGGTAATTGAGCTTTGGGAGCTGCCGCCCAAGCCTATTGGTTACACGGTTGGATTTTCTAACGAGCAGGCGTCCTTTGATATGACGCATCGTTTGATCTCATTGGGTTATCGCAATATTGCGTTTCTTTGTGAAACAAATGATGAATGGACACGGGGTTCCGCAAGACGATCAGGATTCACAAAGGCGATGGAGGCGGCCAGTCTGTCATCCCATCGAATGATACGTGTTGGTACGCCACCCATGTCTATCAAAGATGGTTATGAGGTAGGTAAAAATTTAAAACACTATTTTGATGATATCGATTGTGTATTTTGCGTATCAGATTCCCCGGCCTTTGGTGTTATTAGTGCACTGCGAGAACAGGGGGTGCAAGTACCTTCAGATGTCGGGGTTGCTGGTTTTGGGGACTTCGAAGTCTCCCGATACTCATCCCCTTCCATCAGTACGGTGAAAGTGGATCCTGCGCAAGTCGGCCGAATTGCAGCTGAGCTTGTGGTCCATCTACTCTCTGGTGACGAAACGCTCGAAGAGGTACCTAAAACCTATTCGGTAGATGTCGCATTTAGTATGCGTGATAGTACGTGTGCTAGGCCCGTTTTGAGGGTTTAGCTCGAGCAGGCCCTCGGCAGAACTAGATGTAGAAGCACGAACTCCGGTGTGGGACTGCATGCAGGACTTGTACATGGATACCGACGTGACGCTTTCCTATGACTACATTGCTCGAGTATGTGCCGAGTCCAAATACAGTGTTGCTGAACTTGAATGCATGCTCTTCAATGAGGTAGTGCCAGCGCTGCTAATGATCATTGGCTGGTTATAAAGGCACTTTTAGAAAGTGCCAGAGATGAACGTGCATGATTAGAGAAAAGGAAAAAAACCATAATGTCTCGACGTCTCCAATCGCTGAGATCCCGGAAATGACACAGATGCAAAAAATTCCAAACCCATCTGAAAATTTCAATCGGATAGCTGCATTTACTCAAACGCTCAACATCAGCGATATACCCCCGGAAGTTACGCACACTGCCAAGCTTCTAGTGCTGGATTTACTGGGTGTTCTTGCCGCTGCAAGTAAGTTAGAGGCAGGGCGTATTGCGCGGAATCATGCGGTCAATCATTGGGCCGCCGGTCCTGATGCCTCTAGTGCAAGGCTGCTTTTTGATGGTCGATCAACCTCGCTACCCGGCTTTGGTTTTGCCATGGGCACTCAACTGGATAACCTGGATGCGCATGACGGTTGGCAGCCATCGAAAGGGCACGCCGGCGCAGCTCTATTGCCGGCCTTGTGCGCTTTCGCGGAAGGGTCCACAAGTGTTTCTGGACACGAAGCGTTAGTCGCAATGGTCCTGGGGTACGAAATATCCTATCGAGCGTCAATTGCTTTACACGCTACAGTGGACGATTACCATACTTCCGGTGCGTGGAACGCTTTGGGCTGTGCGGCTATAGGTGCACGATTTCGCAAGCTAAATAATGTGCAATTCCGAGATGCAATGGGTATCGCGGAATACCACGCACCGCGAAGCCAAATGATGCGGGAAATAGCTAATCCTTCCATGCTGCACGATGGAACGGGCTGGGGTGCGCCTACTGGCATTTATGCAGTTCTCGTGGCTGAAGACGGCTTTAAAGGCGGTCCGGCAGCTACACTGGAATTTGATGACGCAGCCTTTGCATGGAGTGATTTAGGTGAAAACTGGCTAACCGTTCAGCAGTACATCAAACCTTACCCGGTGTGCCGCTGGGTTCACGCGCCAATAGATGCAGCGCTGAAGTTGAAGCAACTCTATTCACTATCACCAGACATGATTGCGGCAGTAAAAATTATGACGTTTGCGTACTCTGCTGAACTAAGTGGCGAGGTACCAGAGTCCACATCAATAGCTCAGTATTCCTTGGCGTGGCCGGTAGCCGCTGCGCTGTGCCGCGGCAGGGTAGGCGTCGAAGAGGTTATGGAATCTAGTTTTGCAGATCCAGAAATAATATCACTGACACAGTTAACAGAAGCGCGTGTAGATGCAGACTACGACGCCGGTTATCCCGATAAGCGCTTAGCTAATGTCATCATCACACTTAAGGATGGTAGTGTCATTGAGAGTGGAACAACTGAAGCATCTGGAGGCCCAGAACCACAACCCACAGAGGAAGAAGTCATTAACAAATTTCGAGCCTATTCAGGCTCTGTGCTGCCTGAGAAACGTGTGTTGGAGATTGAATCTGCGGTAATGTCTTTGGATGATCCCGACGCAGATTTCAAAGCTGTGCTGGACCTGCTGGTAGAATCTACCAGTGGTAGCCCTTTCTGTTGCCATTAGGTTGCCGTGAGATTGAATTGATCATATTACGGATACTTTGTTGCGCTCAAAGATTTGCACTATTACCGTTAAAGATCGCTGGAGTACGGTTAATGAGCGTAAGATCCAGTTAGCAGCATTGACATGGTCACAAAAAGGAGGCACTCTACCGCACAGATGAATACCACGACTCCTTATTTCAGTCATTCAAAACTGGGATTTAAACCAGCAGGTAACACTGTGCGCGCTTAGGTCCGGTTTTTATAGTGTTTATTTAACTCCGGCAGCCCTTGCGGCCCCGGAGTTTTTTCGTTTCTGGGGGCGCATAATTTATTCCTTTACAGAGGCAGTACTATGTTTTCAGGTTCTTTGGTTGCGCTAATCACTCCCATGACGCCCTTGGGCTCTTTGGATCTAGACGCGTTAAAAAAGCTCATTCAATGGCACATTGAATCTGGAACGCATGGGTTGGTTCCGGTTGGGACAACGGGCGAAGCATCCACGCTAAGTAAAGATGAACACCGCCATGTTCTAAAACTCGTTGTTGACGAAGTTGATAAAAAAATTCCGGTTATTGCAGGGTGTGGATCCAACAATACGGCGGAAGCCATTGAGCTGCATGCCTATGCGCATAGTATCGGAGCCAGTGCAGCCTTGCACGTGACTGGTTATTATAATCGGCCCAGTCAGGAAGGTATTTTCCGTCATTTCGAAGCACTTAATAGTGCTAACGATCTGCCTATTGTTGTCTACAACGTTCCGGCTAGAGCGGTAGTTGATATTTCGGCTACAACCATGGGACGAATTTCCGAACTTGACTCAGTAGTAGGAGTGAAGGATGCGACCAACGATCTCACAAGACCGTATCTGGAACGTATGGCTGTCAATGGACCGTTTTGTCAGCTATCGGGAGAAGACGCGACGACTGTAGCCTATAATGTGTCAGGCGGTGTTGGGTGTATTTCTGTAACAGCAAACGTCACACCCTCACTTTGCGCTGCTATGCAAAGTGCCTGCTTGAATAAGGACTTTGAATCTGCAATGGAGATACAGGAATTGTTATCCCCTTTGCATGAGGCTCTTTTTCTTGAACCAAGCCCAGCGGGTGTAAAGTATGCGTGTTCAACCCTACAGCTATGTGATGATTACGTGCGATTACCCCTAGTAGGTATTGACCCACAGACTAAATCTAAAATAGATGCGGCCCTACAACGAATAAACCAGAGCAATCTGGTTGTGAAATAACCTTCTGCCAGCACACAAAGGTCGACTAAGTCTGGCTCGATGACGTGCATCCCATTTAGGACAACATTCTCTAGTGACCTATGGGTATATACGGATCTGTTAGATGGACTTTTGATCCGGCCCACCAAAGAATCGTGTGTATGCGTCTCAATTCAAACAGTGATAAGGAAGTTTTGACCTGGTCAAGGTGCCACGCTGGGTTCATCCATGGTAGATATGGAGGCTGGACTACGTGGGTTTGTTATCGCGGGCAAGGAAGAATTTCTCGAGCCTTACGTCGTGGGGCAACTAGCGTTCGAAAATGCTATGGCCGACGGTCTGAACCACGTCAGTGACAATCCATCTCAAATAGGACGCTTGCAAAAAAATCAATCGCTCAAAGAAGGCTGGTTGACACAGCATGCCCACGAATCAATCCAGCTGAGAAAGCAAGTTGGTAGAGGTGCGACAACCATAGAGGATGTAACGAGCTTTATAGAGGAAGGGCACGGTAAGAGGCCTATGGGCGAGCTTCGCGGTATCTTGCAGTTGTTCATTGGTGCTGAATTTGAATTAATCGCAATTCGCACTGACGACGCAAACGCAATTGCCAAGAAAACTACCGACATCACGGTTTTTGGTGCACTTGTTGTGGTGATCACGGGTTTAATCGCAACCTTAATTATTTCGAGATCTATCGCTGGGCCGGTGGCTGCAGCAAGCCGAATCGCTCAATCCATTATGGAAGGTAATCTCAATAACATTGTAAAGATAAAATCAAATGACGAACTTGGGAAACTGCTTTCTTCCCTAAAAGCCATGCAAGATAAACTGAAGGTTCTTGTCGGAGAGATTTTCAACTCTGCGGAGACCGTGCTTATCTCTTCGAAAGAAATCTCACGAGGTAATAGTTCTCTTGGTCTGCGTGCGGACGAACAAGCTGCCAGCTTAGAGAAAACGGCGGCCGGTATGGAAGAAATCACCACTACAGTGAAGCTAAGTGCGACGAACGCGAACGAAGTAAACAGGCTTGCCACGAGTGCTCGCGAACATGCTGAGAGTGGTAGTGCTATCGTTAGTAAGGCGGTTGAGGCCATGAAAGAGATCAACGATGCCAGCAGCCAGATAGCTGACATAACCTCAGCGATTGATGAATTGGCATTTCAGACTAACCGTCTTGCGCTGAATGCAGCGGTGGAAGCTGCACGAGCTGGCGAGCAAGGGAGGGGCTTCGCTGTCGTCGCGTCAGAGGTGGGCAGTCTTGCACGACGCAGTGCCAGTTCAGCCAAAGAGATCAAAAACCTCATTCAAGAAAGTATTGGTAAGGTTCAAGAGGGTTCGAAACTGGTGTTTGAATCTGGCCAAATGCTGAATTAGATTGTCTTATCCGTATCAAAAATGAGCGAGACTGTTGAGCAGATCACTCTGGCAAGTCAGGAGTAGCGAACAGGGATTGAGCAAGTAAACTCAGCTATGATCCATATTGATGAGATGACTCAAGAGAACACTGCAATGGTAGAAAAAGCGGCGAGATCCAGCGAAACCATGTCAGCTCAAGCTCAAATTCTTAGTAATCTGGTCGGCTATTTTAAGAAAAATGATGAGGAACATTCATTCGCGGAATAAGGGGGTTATAGGGCGGGCGATCGCAGAAGCGGAACATTTATACTCGTTAGCACAACCTATCTGCAACTGATCCAGATTTAAACGAATAGTCTGGAATGAAGAGAGTCGAAATTGATAGATAGCGCTGTATGATTCTGACAGCGCTCTCTACACACGTTAAGCTTTGAGCCCATTTTTACATTGATCTGGTTGGTACTCTGTGCTCGACACTATCAGGTGATAAACTCATGCATCTCTCGCCTCTAGTCAAAAAAGTCACTAAAAATATTGGATATCGTAAACGTTCTGCTGGATCCAATCCTGCCTGTTTTTCTCATTATCGCTGTGGGCTACGGCTTTGGGCGAGCCGGTAAAACAACCTTTGACGAAGCGCGTGTTATCAACAAGGTGGCGATGAATGTTTTTTTACCGATAATGATTTTCGGTTTGATTGCAAACGCTCCTATATACGAATTCAACGCTCTCGCTGTATTGTCGTATCTAATTGTCGAAGTCATAGTATTCTTCATCGGATACCTGATCGCGCGCAGGATCTGTAATCGTTCTAAAGATGAATCTGTACTGTTGGCATTTTGTGGAATATTCGCAAATAATGCGTTCTACGTGCTGCCCATTTCCCTGTTGCTTTACGGAGAGGCGGGTGTATTGCCCATCACAACGGTCATAACGCTCGATGCGACTATTACTTTTGGTGGGGCGATGATTGCACTGCAGGTATTTAGGCTGGGCAGAGTTTCACCGGTTGAAGTTGCTTCATCGTTACTTAGAACGCCGGTTCTACAAGCCATCGTTCTAGGATTGGTTGCAAGTCTGTTGCAGGTCGAGATCCCATCGTCGGTGAATACATTCCTTACGTTTAATGGCGCAGCGACAGCACCAATAGCGCTGTTTGCACTTGGCGTTGTTATGTCCCAAACGGCTTTTAAATTGGATTCAACAGTTACAATTTTTACTGGAATAAAGCTTATTGTATTTCCAGCGCTTGTCGCACTAACGTTAAGTATATTTGGACTGCTACCGGGCAAGGGTGATTTATTTTTACTGGCCTCCGCAGGCCCAGCGGGAACCATGGCATTCAGTCTGGCGTTGTTCCACAACGTCAAGACCGATGCCATTGTTATGATCATGGTATGTACTAGCGTATTGACTCTTCTGACATTAGCTGCACTTGCTTGATGCATAAATGAAATCACCCAACATAGAATTAATAAGATGATGAGTTCGAAAAAACGGTTGTCTGTTGATGAGCTGATTGCCCATTGGAATTTGGAACCTATGGGTGCAGAGAATGTGCTCTTTACGCAATCCTATCTATCAGATCAGCAGGATGAAAATGGTAATCCTCAATACACCGCAATTATCGCACTCATCACTAATCACTCAGATTCATTTTCGGACATGCATCGTTTGGTAAACGATGAGCTTTGGCACTTTTATCTAGGCGACGCGATTGAGCTTTTGTTATTGCTACCTAACGGGAGTAGCGAATTGGTGATTCTGGGGCAAGAAATTCTGGCAGGAGAAAAGTTACAATTTCTTGTACCTGCGGGCGTGTGGATGGGGGCAAGGTTAAAGTCTGGCGGAGAGTACGCAGTTTTTGGAAATACGATGTCTCCTGGGTTTATGCAAAAGGATTTCGAAATAGGGAGTGCAAAAGAGTTAAAGGCAGCATGGCCGCAGCAGGCGGACATGATTGACAGTTTGACTCGGCAGTAGTCCTTGCATCACTGCACTTAGAGCGTAACGCAAGTGCGCAGACCTTCTAGAATGGCTGCATGAATATTTCTGCCTGCGTTGCAGTCGCCGATCGCTGCTATATAAAACCGACCGTAAGGGTTAAGAACCTCGAATGGGTCTCTACCATTGATTAACGCCTCGTTATCCAGTTGCCCGAGGTTCCTAGAATGCTCTTTTAACTCATAATAAAGTCCATTTTCAGGTTTAAGGCCGTGCTCGACAACAACTGAATCAGCAAGGTGATCCGTTATTTGCCCCGTGAGCACGTGAGTCAATTGGACATTGAGTTTACTGTCGCCCTGCGTGATGGCTGTGAGTTCCTGCAAGCATTCAAATTTGACAGACAATCCAGTGAGTTCACGCAAAGACACAGCAGAATTGGTGGGTCCCATTTCTTGCAACAGACATCTATCGGGTGTGATGATCTTGACAGTTGCATTGTGCTCGGCCAGAACACAGGCAGTGACTGCCGTGGCGTGGTCACCAATTTCATCAATGAGTAATACATCGCCAGTCGCTGTGGCATTTCTGCCAAGAATATCCCAGCTGGACATAGTGAGCTCGCCACCAATGACGGAAGGAGCTTCAGGCCAGCCACCGGTTGCGATGATTACCACATCTGGATTTTGCTGGAGAATTTCATCAGGTTCTGCAAAAACATTCAGCTGAATGTCCACATCCATTCTCGTGATTTGCTGAATCAACCAGTCTGAGATTGCACTAACCTGTTTTCGAATGGAGCTTTGTGAGGCTAGTATGAGCTGACCTCCAAGCCTGTCAGATGCTTCAAACAATACAACCTTGTGACCTCTGGCTGCGCAGACTCGGGCAGCCTCAAGACCTGCAGGGCCTGCACCCACGATCACGATTTTGCGTTGATTGGACGAAGGCGTAATGATGTGTGGTAGATAATATTCCCGTCCTGTCGCAGCATTATGACCACACACAGCCTGCTTACCTTGATTCACCCTATCTACGCAATAACCTAAACCGACACAGGGTCGGATTCGATCCTCCTGCCCATTAGCAACCTTATTCACAAGATAGGGATCAGCAATTTGGGCACGTGTCATTCCGATCAAGTCCAGTAGACCCTCACTAATCGCGTGTTTGGCTGTTGCTATATCCGAAATTCCGCCGGCATACAGAACGGGTATGGAGACAGACTGCCTTATGGCTGCCGTAACCTTAAACGGGTCACGAGTCTGAAATCCCATAGGCGGTACCCATTGAGCCAACCCAATATCATCGTAGGCTGACCCTAGCAGCACATTCAGTAGATCTACGTTCTTTGATGCATCAAGTAGTGTTGCGATGTCTAGACATTCGGTGCGTGATAAGCCGTCAACATGCATTTCATCGCCAGTCATTCGAACCGATACAATAAAATCGCTGTGTACTTCTGCTCTTATCGCATCGAGTACCTCAAGAGTCAGTCGGAGACGGTTATCCAGAGAACCACCATAGGCATCGGTCCGCCGATTAGTCAATGGCGATAGAAACTGCCCTAGCAGATGAGCGTGTGATAGCAGCTCAATACCATCAAACCCTCCCATCTCACATCGCTTTGCGGCCTGTGCAAATGCATCGATGGTTCGGGATATATCATGAGTCTCCATGGCTTTTGGAAAAGTTCTGTGAGCTCTTTCGCGTAAGTTTGAGGGTGCAATGGCGGGAAGCCAGTGAGCTGCGTCACTAGACGTTCTGCGGCCCATATGGGTTATTTGACACATGATGGCAGCGCCATGGGTATGAACCCCATCGCTCAACTGTCTGAACCAGGGAATGATACTGTCGTCGCCTGCATAAAGTTGACCGAACACCGACGGGCTATCTGGGGAAATGTTGGTTGATCCGCCCACCATGGTTAAGGCAACGCCACCTTTTGCTTTTTCTTCGTGATACAGGCGATATTGGTCTCGAGGTTGGCCGTTAACCTGGAAATTCGGAGCATGCGCGGTACTGACAACCCGATTGCGTAATGTCAGGTTCTTGATAGTTAGAGGATGAAACAGTTGGGTCATTGAATATCCTGAGCGGGCGGGCATGCGATCGGGCGGGCAGGTGGTCCCAAGTTCAGTGTAGTCATCGGAAGATTGTCCGACAATGCCAGAACGCGACATCCCACGGTTCTGGCCCAGTTTGATCGGCATAGCCGACCGTCATGTAACCTCATCGATTAGAAATGAGTCCAGTCTATTGGTTGCTCTAAGAAGGCTGATTTGGGGGCTATCACACGTAACTCAGTTAAGAAGCCTAACCATAAGCAATATAATGCAGTAACACAAATCATCATTACACTTGTTTCTATGGCAATGAGTTTTAAATTGTGTATCAGGGGTGGTGCCCCAAATCAGAAGGGCATATGAAATCAATCTTAACCATCCACGGTAATCTCCTCCTTCTCAACCTAGTTGTGATTGGCCTGATACTGTGGCTTGCGATTAGCTTTCTACATATTGAAGTGGTTCAACGCTCAGAGGCTGTGCAATTACAAGCCGATGTGGATGCTGAGAGAACAGTATTTCGAGCTAGTAATGCGCTTGTGAGGGAACGCGACAGATTTGACGAATTTTTAAATTCGCCCAATAAGCCAACTGCGCGGCAATATCAGCAGTTGAAAAGTGCGGAGTCTGAGTCAGATGCCACTCTTCAAAAAATCACTAAACAAGTCATACATCGAATTACCGAGCTACAACTTTTTGAGCATTTTCCAGAAAAGCGATCGATTCTGCAAAAGCAATTGAAAGATCTAAAAATACAACGTCTTAAGCTTGTCGACTATCGAAGAGCTTCACTTTCAAAACACTTGCAGACCACTGAATCAAGTGGGTATGTCTTGCCGGGACAATTATTCGAAAGCCAAACTGACACTATTGAAGTTCTTGTTGGTCTGGCCAAGAGCCTTAGGTATCTGCCCGAAGGCAACGCCCCCGGTAATTTCAAACTATCAAGCGTTGATCAATATGGCTCATGTCACCGGCGCAGACTTAGCGCGGAAAAACACAGCGCTGAATAGTGTATTGTCTGGCACTACCGCGGTAGATCTGGAATCTCGCGTGCAGATTGGTGTGTTGAGTCAAAAGATTGAAGAGAGTCTTCAAGATATTGTTTTACTAGCAAAGGCCAGTGACAATGTATCTCAACTGTTGCCTATCGCTGAAAATGCGGAACGCTTCTACCGTCAAGCAGAAAAATGAATTAACTCACACTTGAGTTTTCCTGACGATAGCCGAGTATCAAATACCGAATGGGGCGCAATACAGACTGCACTTTCGACAATTACGTGGGAACTCGCAGAGGCCGCGAATTCTTCTATTGAGATTTTTGCTGACAAGCATGGATCGCGAGCAACTAGAAATCTTATAATAGATGTCTTTCTGGCTCTCCTTTGTTTTTTGATAACCGTGGCATCTGTAGTCGTGAATCGTAAGATTAAACAATAGGCCTACTAAGATAGCTTGACAAAACTTCCTAATCGCATGCCTTTCGAATCAGCCCACAGAGTGCGTCGATTTCCGGTTCGTTGATGCATGCTGTGATCTTTATAGATTTAGATCGATTTAAGTTTATCAATGACAACTGCGGTCATTCGATAGGTGATGAGCTATTGATACAGGTGGCAGCCAGATTGAAGGGAGCCTGCCTGTCTGAACATATACTGGCGCGAATGGGTGGCGACGAGTTTGCCGTGTTTGTGCCTGATGTCAAATCTGGGGGCACGTGGAGGTGTTGGCGTCTACAATTGTGGCTGCAATCAAGAGCACCATAGTAATACGCGGACTCAGCTTAAAGGTTGGCGCAAGCGCGGGATTTTGCGTTTCACCGCTGGACAGTGATTGTGGGGTTGAATTGCTAAAGAAAGCAGACATTGCGATGTATTACAACTAGGCTAACAAACTTAACAGTGTGTGTCGCTTTAACCAGAAAATGGCAGGCGAGCATCAACAACAGCTGCAGCTGGAGTTGGAGTTGGATTTAAAAAGAGCCCTAGACAACAATGAATTCAAGGTCGTCTACCAGCCAAAGGTCTGCACTTTCAGCGGCCAAGTGACTAGAATAGAGGCACTATTGCACTGGTCACATCCTGAACGTGGACTCATATCACCTGCGCAGTTCATTCCAGTCGCAGAAGATACCGGCTTTATGGGCAGCATCGGTCAGTGGGTGTTGAACGAAGCCTGTCGCGAGATCGCACTACTTCGAGGTCATTCTCTGCCACAGTTGAAAGTGGCCGTTAATATTTCAGCTCAATAGTTTTGTGATTATCAATTTGTTTAACTTGTGCACACTACGGTTAGCGCGCATGGTCTTAATCATGACAGCTTAGAGCTTGAGGTCACGGGGAATCTTTTAATGATGGATATCGGCCGAGTCATTTCCTTGCTCCAGATACTGAAAGATCCCGGTATTACCATCGCGATTGATGATTTCGGCACTGGTTAATCGTCATTACAATACTTGTAACAACTACCGCTCAATACACTGAAAACAGATCGCGCTTTCATTACTGCACTCGACGCTTGCGATCCAACTAATTCAGTAGCCAATTCAATTGTTCAGTTGGCAAAGTTGTTTAATCTTGAAACGGTAGCAGAAAGTGTGGAGACTGTTGAACAGGAGCTGAAAATCAGATCGCTCGGTGTCCATTATATCCAGGGTTACTTTTATTCCAGGCCGGTACCTGGCTGCGATCTGTTAGCCACCCTCCAGCGCATCAGCCAGCAATTTGATTCGCAAAGTAGCTTCTACCCACAGCGTTCTGCTTGAGTACTTGAACATCGCGTCCAGTATCAGCTGGAAATATTGTTCCTAAAGCAGACGAAGAACGTTCCACAGGCTCCTAGGCCCTGATATGCTGTTTGCACACGCAGCTGCTGCCTACTAAGTGGCTCGTTCTGGATTGTTTTCAATAACCCTGCTAATACTAACTAACTGCTCATGAGTACAGCTACCGTACGTACAGCCATCACAGCTGACGCTATTTATATACACCGGTTTATCGTAGAGCTTGCGATTTTTGAAAAAGCCGAGCACGAGGTAAAATCAACAGTCGCTGACATTGAAAAAACCTTATTTACTGATGGGTGTACTGCTCATGCATTAATGATTGATCTGGACGGTGAGCCTGTAGGTATGGCTGTGTATTTTTTCAACTACTCCACCTGGCTGGGGCAAAACGGCATCTACCTGGAAGATCTTTACATTACTCCGAAGCAGCGAGGGCTAGGGTTGGGGAAAAAGCTTATGGTACAACTAGCTTGTATCGCTAAAGAGAAAAACTGTGGTCGTATGGACTGGAGTGTCCTTGATTGGAATCAACCGGCGATCGATGTTTACGAAGCTTTGGACGCAAAACCTCAATCAGAATGGATTGGCTACCGACTCAGTGGCGATTCGCTCGACAAGTTAGCTGCTATAGGTCAGGAGTAGGCATGAGTTGTTTGCTCGCATGAGCCAGTATACGGGATCATGCCATTGCGGGAATGTTCTGTTCGCCGTGATCAGTGAAATTGAAGAGCTCACCACTTGTGATTGTTCACTGTGTGCGAAAAAGAATGCCGTCATGTTTAAAGTACATGAATCAGATTTTGAATTACATACCGACTGGGACGAACTAGGGCTTTATCAGTGGAACACAGAGGTTGCCAAACATTATTTTTGCAAGAACTGTGGTATCTACACTTTCCATAGAAAACGAGCCGCGCCGGATCATTACGGGATAAACGTTTACTGTCTTGACGATGTTGATATCAGCACGATTAATATTCGAAAAACAGAAGGCGCTACTATGACGGTTGAGTGCCCATCGCCGCGACAACAATGGCCTGGGCCACGAAGGTAGAACACAATAATGAATACGCTTAATTTTCACACTGTAGATGTATTTACGGAAAAGCCATTTACTGGCAATTCGCTAGCTATAGTAGAACAAGCAGATGCATTGAATGACACGCAAATGCAAACGCTAGCTCGAGAATTCAATTTGCCGGACAATCTACAATTGGTTGTGCAATTTTCATTGCTCAGAAAATATACGGCGACATTGTTGATTTTGAAACCGAAATTGTTCTGGAGGAGGTCGCTGGTTTGGTCGCGGTAAGCGTGGTTCGTAAAGGTGGAGCGATTAGTGCCCAATTGACAGCACCGGTTGTACCTCATGCTGCAGATCGCATTGACGATAGCTCAGCCTTAGCTCTCGACGCGCAGTCCTCGGCCGCCGCCTACGGACTAACCGCTAAGGCAATTTCCCATTGTGATCCAATGGCGTCTTCTCCACGATATACTGTTTCTCATGAACCAAGCGGTGATGAAACCCACAAAGTAAAACCCCATTGCACACAGATGTATCCCCACCATTCGCCCAATGCTTTATATGATGCACATGAGTATGACATGATGCAGTGCATCCCGGATAGTGATAGTGCTGGTCTCGAGTTGTTATTGCTCGAATAATGGGGTTAGTCCATATACGTGATTTTCGTCCGATGGATAGGGGTTCGCCGTGCTTCATGAAAACGGGCAGGACGCTACAATCATCAGCGAGCCGTCTTACGGTGCTGGCAGCTAGTGCAGGACCATTCTCGATATGGCATTTGTGTGTTGAGCTAGAAGTACCTGATTTCTGTGCCAATACATCAGCGTCAACATGCACAACTACCTGATAGCGATCGGCTATTCTGATATTCACATCTTCCGCTGCTAAGTGTTTCATAGCCATAAGGCTAAATGCGTCGGCTTTGAGTTGACTAGCAGTGCGCCCAATAGCGCCTTCACGGTTCAAACCATGGGGGATGGTGTGAGTATTATCTTCGCGCGGATTACCATGCGCCTCGGTAAACAGTTTATCTTCTGCCCGCGCTAAAGAGTTTAAAACCGCAGCACCTTCCAAGGGCGGAAGTGATGCCTGGATAGTGACCATGCCACGCTCATCAAATCGGTAATTTACTCGTCGTTCATCATATTGCCTGGCAGCTCTTGCATCTTCCTCAGCGAGTTGTGCGCCAGTAGATACGTGCCGATACTGCCGCGCCACTTGCTCAATAGCGCTAGCACTCATCATAAGTGCCTGGCTTGCAAGTTCACGCTCGTTATCAGGTGTGGCGACGCGTGTTAAGGCTCGAACCTTCGACCAGCTTAATTCGCCTAGTTGAAAAAGTTGGCAAACAACTGGCAGCTCTTCCAGCGCATAGGCAACTCGACGCCGGTCATGTGCTGATGATGGACTCATGCCGCAATAGGCATTAAGCCATGCGACGCAGCTATGCTGGCCATCTTGCGCCCACGCTTTGTGTCTGTCGAATTCTGGAAGCAGGAGGATTAGTTTGCAGGTTCCACGATCAAGAGCTTGGGCTAGAGTTTTTACTTGTTGGGCTATTGTTGCTGGATCGCTTGCTTCCGGTGGATGATAGGTTTCGTGATTCTCAGTTAAATTATGTGCGGCATAAACAGTGGCAAGCAGGGCATCGTGCCCCGTGGTTGTTGCTTTCCTGATTGCATTCATCGGCTAGTTCCTTGTCGATGCTAGTCTGAAGTGCTGGAAGTCATCATACGCGTAAAAGGGCTTCGAAGTGCGGGTGCATGGCTAAAAGCTGTAAATAAAACCAGTATATATATTGCCCATTTTTTTCGCTTTGTTGTTCCCTTTAAATAATGGTTGGCTCCATTTCGGTAATTACTCCGCGGAGTAATTCTAATCGACATCAAAAACAATTGAAGACAGTCAGTATTGTGATTTAAAGGTTTTTGCAGTGCTTTTTTTTTGAGGTATATTTGTTTTGTTCTGATAATTATTCCGCGGAATAATTCTATGATTTTACTGCCGAGCCTCTTTTCAGGCAGGGTCCTAAATACTTCGGGTTCGGCACTACACTATATTTCGGTGTGGTAGGGTTTAACATATGTGCCCTCAACCCCAGTATGCTTTTGCGCGCAGCGATGTGAAACAGTGGCCATGTAGTGAATACAAACTAATAGCGTTGACTGAAGGCTGATTGTCGCGACGCGACGGGACCCGGC